>JBILSO010000009.1:0-23213 GCA_044372065.1 Candidatus Planktophila sp.
AAATAGGGCTTCTACGGGCGTAGTGTGTTTATCGTTTTCTCAGTTCCGAATCTCTTACACACGAGTATTCGACAAACTCATTTGCGAAACTGTTCTCTCTACATATTCGCAACGCTATGCAGATGAAGAGCTCTCTAGCGACGCCAGATTCCAGAGCGAGAGCGCCCCTGGGCTGACGGATTTGGGACTAGCTTATGCAGCTAGTGCGAAATCACTGCGACTGTTGTCTGCAGTTAGTTGTGCACGGATTTCATGGTTTACGAGATCATTCCGGCTTCCTCGGCCCGCTTCCCCTATCTCAACAGCCAAAGTCGAGACCGTTCACCCCCATGGGTGTGGAAAGCATTGTCGCTTGCGCGACTTTTATGCAATGCCACTATGTAGTTGTATTCCAAGTGTATAGAAACAATGTGACAACGCGAAAATTGCATCTAAATCCGCAGGATTAACAAGGGTTTTGCGCTCCTATTGGGCGCGATATTCGAGCTCTTTAGAAGTCTTTGCCTATTTCATTGCAGAGGTCCGCCTCATTATCTGATTCAGCCTCATATCTAAATGTCATGTAATCACCAGTGGGCTCAAAGATGATCTCTCTTTTATGCTCATTCATCATCTGCATCACAATCAGGACAGGGGTCGTAGCCAATTTCTTGGTCACACTTTTGACAGAAAAGACCAATAAAGCCCTCTACTTCATCTTCATACTCAAAACCACCAACACTTATAAATGTACCCACTTTATTTCCAATCCTACTAGGGCGTCTTGCGGCGAGACATCTCGCGCTCAACATCGCGTGAATCTTGACGCTCTTTTAGGGCAGCGCGTTTGTCGTACGCTTTCTTTCCGCGCGCTAGTGCAATCTCAATTTTAGCTTTTCCATCTTTGAAGTAGAGCTGCAACGGAATGAGTGTGAGCCCGCCTTCTTTAGTAAGAGCATGAAGTTTGCGTAACTCTTGCATATGTACCAGCAACTTACGTTCGCGACGAGGTGTGTGGTTATTCCATGTTCCTTCTGTGTATTCAGGAATGTGAACGCCACTGAGCCATAGCTCGCCATTACTTACATGGGCGTAACCGTCGATGAGTGATGCCCGACCTGCACGTAAGGATTTAACTTCAGTACCAGTGAGAACAATTCCGCACTCATAGACATCCTCGATCGAGTAATCATGACGCGCTTTCTTATTCTGCGCGATGAGTTTACGACCGACCTCTTTGACCATGATCTGACTCTAGTCCTTGAGCCTAAGCCTTAGACCTTGAGATAACGGCGAAGTGTTACAAGAGATGCGAAGGTAGATACAACAAGGCCGGTAAGAAGCAACCAGGCCGAAGCGATCCAGACTTCATTCCAGCCAAAGAAGTTAGTAAATGTAAGAAGTGGAGCAACCTGTGTGTCTACAACTTGCTTGAGGCCAGCAAGCAATCCTGTTGCAACTCCCCAACCAATAACCGCAGAGATGATGCCTTCAAGAAGGAACGGTAATTGGATTGAAAACGATGAGGCTCCAACGAGTTTCATCACACCTGTCTCGCGGCGACGGTTGAACGCTGCGATACGCAAAGTATTTGAAATCAATAGCGCTGCTGTGAGTACTGAAGCTAAACCAACAGCGATGGCACCATTACGGAGAACGTTAAGAAGCTCAAAGAATTTCTCAAGAATAGTTCGTTGATCCTGCACAACATCAACGCCAGGGCGTCCTGTAAATGCTGAAACTACGACTGCAAACTGTGTTGGATCATCTAGCTTTACGCGGAATGACTCAGGTAATTGATCCGCACTCACATTTTGTGCGATTGCAGAATCTTTAAAGCGCTCTTGGAAGCGAGAGAAAGCCTCTGATTGGCTCTCGTAATAAACGCTCTGCACTACTGGGAGAGCTGCTAAATCTGCCTTAATTGTTGTGCGTTGTGCATCAGTGACAACACCGCCAGCACATGATGGTGATTCTGATAAAGGTCCGCATAAGAAAACAGATACTTCGATCTTGTCATACCAATAATCTTTCATCGCATTTACTTGTGCATTAGAGAGCAAGCCAATACCAAGTAACGAAAGAGAGATTGCTGTCGTCACGATAACGGCAAAAGTCATGGTGAGGTTACGACGAAGTCCGATTCGGACTTCACTGAGCAAAAATCCTGCGCGCATTTTTCTCTCCCTTACCCGGTGTATCCATAGACGCCGCGAACTTGATCGCGGATTACATGTCCGCCATCAAGCTCGATTACGCGCTTACGCATCTGATCAACGATGCCTGAATCGTGTGTAGCCATCAACACTGTTGTGCCCTCACGGTTAATTCTGTCGAGCAACTTCATGATGCCCACGGATAGCGCTGGATCAAGGTTTCCTGTTGGCTCATCCGCGATGATGATCGCTGGCTTTGTAACGTATGCACGAGCGATCGCTACACGCTGTTGCTCACCGCCCGAAAGCTGATTAGGCATGCGATCGCCTTTATCTTCAAGGCCAATAAGTTCGAGCACTTCAGGTACTTCGCGGTTAATCTCTTTCTTGGAGTAACCAAGAACATGAAGGGCGAATGCAATGTTTTCTGTGATCGTCTTATTAGGAAGAAGGCGGAAATCTTGGAAGACGGTTCCGAGCTGGCGACGAAGCTCTGGGATCTTATGGTTTGAAAGTTTGCCGAGATCTTTTCCAGCGACATGAATAACGCCAGATGTTGGCTTCTCTTCACGGAGGATTAAACGCAAGAACGTTGACTTACCTGAACCCGATGCACCAACAAGGAAGACAAACTCTCCCTTAACGATTTCAAGATTGACTGAATCGAGGGCAGGGCGTTCTTGACCTGGATAGGTCTTTGTCACATTCTCAAAGCGAATCATGTGCTGCTCCTCTTACCCTTTTCTCTGGGAAGGGCTTGCGCCCGACCCCTTGGGGCTCAGGTTCCATCCGGAACTTAAGACCTTTGGATCACGGGGCTATTCGGCCCCATCGTCTCCGTACTGTGCCTAGTTTATGGAACAAGGCTGGAGTATGCGGGATTTGAGCGCTGATAGACCCGACTTTAGATAGAAATTGAGTCCAGGTTTACGCCTGCGATGGGTGTGAGATTTATTGCCTTGTTGATCTGCGTGAGATCAAAGCCAGAAGCGCGTGCGAGATTTATTGCGTTGCTTGAGAACGACGCCAGCGAATACCAGCTTCGATAAAGTCATCGATCTCGCCATTGAGAACTGCAGATGTATTTCCGGTCTCATGGTTGTTACGTAGATCTTTCACCATTTGGTAAGGAGCGAGAACATAAGAACGCATCTGATTTCCCCAAGAGCCTGAGTTATCGCCTTTTAGCGCGTTGATTTTCGCTTGTTCTTCTTGGCGACGGCGTTCAAGTAACTTGGATTGCAGAACAGCCATTGCTGTCGCTTTATTCTGAATCTGAGAGCGTTCGTTCTGACAAGAAACAACAATGCCCGTTGGAATGTGAGTTAGTCGCACGGCTGAGTCAGTCGTATTCACACCTTGACCACCTGGACCTGACGAGCGATAGACATCAACGCGGATTTCTTTCTCGTCGATTTCAATGTGATCGCTCTGTTCTACTACTGGCACAACTTCGACTCCAGCAAATGAAGTATGTCGACGAGATTGTGAATCAAAGGGAGAGATGCGTACTAAGCGATGAGTGCCTTGTTCAACCGAGAGTGTTCCGTAGGCATATGGCGCACTCACTCGGAAGGTGGTTGATTTAATTCCTGCCTCTTCGGCATAGGAAGTTTCTAAAACATCAACTTTATGTTCGTGACGCTCGCAGTAACGCAAATACATGCGCATCAACATCTCAGCCCAGTCTGCGGCTTCTACTCCACCGGCTTCAGAGCGAATTGTTATAAGTGCATCGCGATCGTCATATTCACCATTAAGCAAGGTGGTGACTTCAAGTTCGCGTATTGCTTTAACCGTTGAATCCAGTTCATTCTCGGCATCACGAAGACCAGAACCATCTGGTTCATCGGCTGCTAACTCAAAGAGGACTGGAAGATCTTCAACTCGACGGCGTAGAGACTTAAGCCTTGCAATAGTTGATTGCACGCGAGAAAGCTTGCTTGTCACAGCCTGTGCTTTCTCTGGGTCGTCCCAAAGATTAGGAACTCCCGCTTGCGCCTCAAGTTCAACCGCTTCTGCCTCAAGTTTTGGAAGGTCAAGAACCTTTTCAATGGAAACTAGGGTCGCGTCAATCTCAGCTATCTCGAGGTTATATTCGCGGGCCATAGGGAAAGGATACCCACTCGAATAGAGCGATCACTCACTGAGTGCGTGCGCAGGAAATCAACTAATCCGAAAGCCAAAGAGGTAGAGACCCTTGTTGCGTTGATTATAAGTTGTTGCCGAAGAGATCAATGTGACACTCCTTAGATTCAAAAATGGAAGCTGAAAGGGAAGATCGACTTTTATCTTCAGAGCAACTTTTAGGTCTCGACCATCACAAGAGATCTCAGCGACTTCTAAGTCGTGCGCTCCTTTATCAATCAACAACTTACTTTCCACTGATAAATCGGAAAGTGCCTCAGCGATGCCAGCCTGTGCCTTCTCGCAATCAATTGGAACTCCAGGATCTTCCGGACCTTTACCGAACAGATTTTGAGCCATAGTTATCACGTTAAATTTTCCACGATAGTAAGCATCTTCGTCTAAGAAGTGTGCTCCGCGTTGAGCAGCTGACTCTGCACTTTGAGTCAGAGTTCGCTTTGCCAAGGTAATTGTTGCGATATTGGTTGTGATCATCACAAGTGAAACCGTGATGAGAAAGAGGGCAAGTATTAAAACAGAGATTGAACCTCTCTCATCTTGAATCTTTAGAAAAACTTTTCGTATAGCCTCTCGATTCCAGCGTAAAAAGTTTCTTATGACTCTAACTCTGTTCATGACTGACTCCAGGGAGAGAAATACTCCTGGGCGGCAGCTTCAATAGTCCGGCCGTGACTCACCGATGGATCCATCGTCAAAGTGATTCTCACTCGACCATTCGGTTGATGGCACGGACTCTTGCTGCACTTCAGTTCGATGTTGATCGCAGCAATTTCATGTTGACTTAAACCTAGGCTCTTCCCACCAACTTCAATAACTTGTTGAATGAGCGCTGCTCCAGTTTCATCATCATTGCTCTCAACATAACTGCGCAGGCTCTCTCTTGCCAGTGTTTGTAACACCATTTCGTGAGAACTTATTGCAGAGAATTGACCAAGAAAGATGAAGATTGGGATAAAAAGAGGCAGCGCTAGTGCCACGAATTCAACACTGGCGCTTCCCTCTTCTCTCTGCAGAACTCTCTTGGCGCGCCGCAATACTCCATTCATCGGGTGTTCTCGATGATTGCGATTCCTCGAGCATCGGTCTCTGGTTCACGTCCTAGAAGGACAGTAAGTCCTGGCACTAGTTCGGGAATCTTACGACTATGCATTGTGATCAATATCGATAGATTTGAAAAACGATCCGGGGATTGAAGCTTCTGCTCTCTATCAAATTGAGAAAAGTTACCTGAAATCGCACGTGTAGAAGCTTCGTCTGAAGCTGTCAGAGAGTCAGCATCTCGCATCCCAATCGCGAGTACAAGTTGAATACCAATTAGAAAGAGGAAAACAAGCGGGATCATAACTAACGAACTCTCAACATTTCCTCGTTCATCTTTGATTAGATTCCAGGTCTTTTTGAGCCGAATCACTTATCGAATGCCATTCATTGCATCGAGGGAATTCTTGAGTATCGCAGATAGACGCGGAGCAGCAATGGTCCAGATTGCGGTAACTAAACCTGTCGTCATTAACACAACCAGGACCCAACCGGGAACGTCACCACGTTCGTCTTTCATCATCCTCATAAATTTATTCTCTTTAAGTGCATTAGGTAACACAGCAATTCTTGCTTGCACCCACATTGAGCTCTGAAGAATCTTTGTCGAGAGATCTTTTCCATTGATTAATTTCTGCATTTATTGCTCCTTTTTCATTGTGGTTATTGCTTGTGGTTATTGCTTGTGGTTATTGCTTGTGGTTATTGCGATCTGTTTGTTGGATCTAACTCGCAAAGAGATTGAGATTTGTTAATGAAGGCCACAGAGCGAATAGGATTGAGATGGGAAGAATCAAAAAGACCACAGGGATCATCATGGAGATCTCTGCCTTCCCTGCCGCTGCCAAGACTCGATTCCGTTGATGATCTCTGGCCTCCTGTGCATGCCTGACAAGAACTTCTGTAATTGGAGCGCCTCGCACCATCGCATTCACCATCGCATCGATGAATTTGCGGACCAATGGAGAGTTAACATCGCGCCCCATCAGATCGAGTGCTGAGTGGAAAGGAGTCCCTTGGTGAACGCGCGCGATTACGAGGCGAAATCTCAGGCTGAGGTAACCGTGTGAGTTCTCTGCGATCCGCTTGAAGGCATTCAGTGGCGACTCTCCCGCGGAAATTGCCAAAGTAAGCATCTCTACGATCGCTGGAAATTCTGCTTCGATCGCGCCGCGTTGCTTCTTTACTGCGATCGTGAGTGTTCGATCGGTGTAGAGATATGCGGCAGTCCCAATGATTATGCTGAGAATTACAGTTGCAATAAGAGATTGATGGGTCAGCGAAGACAGCCCAAGAACAATAAGGGCTGAGATCAAGGCATAAATATTTTGCAGATACCGAAATTCCTCATAATTGGAGTGACTTCCTCGGTTTAGCTCATACATTCGACTCTTAACTAAAGAACGATCCTTGGTTCGCCCCACGATTTTCTTTAGGTCGTGACGAGGGTTCTCACCAAGAACTAAAAGCGAGAGAGCAATGCTTGATAACAGAAGTGAAGGGAGAATTGAATTCATTTATCGCCACCGAAAACACGTGGAACGCTGGGTAATCTACTCAGGAATGTCATCCAGATGTACGCCAGTACGGTCATAAATAGGCCAATAAACAGGATTCCCGCACCGGTAACTGTAGAGAATGCTTCAACTGTAGAAGGTTGCATCGCTAAAAGAAGGAGTAAAAGCCAGGGTGCTGCAGAGGAAAGATGTGCGGAATTCTTTATCCACGATTGCTTGACGGCAATTTCATTTCGCAATGCTAGATCTTCGCGCAGGAAGTTCCCGAGTGTCCTCAAGATCGAAAGAAGCTCGCTTCCTCCCAGTGACTTAGAAATCAGGAGGGCCTGAAAAATCTGATCGCTTGCATGACTTTTGAAATGGTCTGCAAGATACTGAATTCCTTGATCAAAGTTTCCATCTTCAAAGACTCGATGCTTGAAAGTAGAAAATGCCGGCCTCATCACCAATGGGCCTCGTGTTGAAAGTTCTGTCAAAGCTTCAGTTAGAGACATTCCAGACTGAATTGCCGAGACTAAATGATCTATAACTTCGGGCCATGAGGCGCTTATCTCTAGTTCATATCTCCCTCTTCGACTATTGAGAAATACATAGGTGAATGCGAGTGTCAGCAAAGCGAATGCAGTCGCGAGTAACGCTGATGCCGTCAAGAGAAAGACTGCTAGAAAGCACGAATTGAATGAGATAAGAAAGGGAGCAAAACGCTTAAAGTGCTGCATAGTTGGGTGCTCTCATACTTAGGGTGCGGGTCACCACATTTGTTAAGTGTTCAACTGCGATCACGTTCATGCTGCAACCCACCACTGATCGATCGGAAACGCCGTGACAACCCCTCTGACATATTCGTCGCCATTCCAGGACCATAGAGTTTCAATTTCGGCACGATCATTTTCGTATCGCCCAGTTACCCAAGAAACCTCGTGGACTCTTCTTAATCCATCACTGTTGAGTTTGACTTGCACAATGAGATCTAGGGCAGAAGCAACTGTGGGGGCAATGAATTTGTGTGAGATGTTCTCACCTGCAAGTAATGGAAGTGTCTGCAGCTTGATGATTGCATCTCGTGATGAATTTGCGTGGATTGTGCCCATTCCCGGAAGTCCAGAATTCAAAGCAATCAATAAATCCAGCGCCTCTGCTTCTCGAACTTCACCAACGATCAGGCGAGAGGGCCTCATCCGTAAGGCTTCTTTAATTAATCGCCTCATGGGAATTTCTCCACCGCCTTGAAGGTTTGCGGTTCTCACTTGCATGGCAACAACATCAGGCAGCTGTGGCTTAAGTTCAAATACCTCCTCAATAGTTATTACTCGTTCCTGTACAGGGGTTTCAGAAACCAAAGAATTAAGAAGGGTTGTTTTGCCAGATTGGGTTCCACCGGATACGAGAATATTCATACCTGACTTAACTGACCGACTAAGAAGAGTTGCAATCTCTTGACTCATCATTCCTTTAGCAGCTAATTCGCCAAGGTTCATGCTGCGCATCAAGTGCTTTCGGATATTTACACACCAGTTTTCGGCTGTGATTTCTGGAATTACAACATGAAGTCTGCTTCCATCCGGGAGTTGGGCATCAACAAATGGTGAAGAGAGATCAATACGTCGCCCACTCCACATGAGTATTCGATCAATGAGTTGTCTTACGTCTGCAGCGGTGAGGACAAGATTTGTTAACTCACTCTTTCCTTTGCGCGCTATAAAGATTCTTTCGGGAGAGTTGATCCAAATTTCTTCAATCGTCGAGTCATTCATGAGATGTGAGATCGGCCCAAACGTGACTTGAACATCCATCTTCACTATCTTCTTCTCCACACTTACATAGTCAGAAGCACGTGTGGGAATTGGAGATATTTGATGGGTTTCCATGTGGTGCAAAGTAGATAAGTCACAGACAAGATATGGAGCTTTGGGAAATCTTGGGGATATCTTTTATTTGCTTGGAGGCAGCAGAAGACTCTTGCAGAACTAAATTGTAAGTTCTGCGGCTAAATCTAATCGGTAGAGAAGTTGCAGTGAAGTTTCATCCGGCACCCACTGAACTTGTGCTGAGCTAAATTCAATGTTTGTAGCGCTCTGTATTCTTTCTAAAAGCTTTTCGCCATTTGAGAGAGTTCCTGAAAGCACGATTACAAATTGAAAGTGCCCTGTTCGTCCACAGAGATCTTCTTTACGCATCATTTGGTTGATGACATGTGCCATACCAAGAACTTCTTCCAGATTGCTAAGTATTGAAATTGAGATTAAGGCCAGAGTGAGTGGTGCTCCGGTTCTTTTGGATCCTGAAATCATGCGGTCCAGATGAGAGTAAAGGAGTGGTGGGGCGGCGCAGTGCGTCAGGGGATCCCTGATTCCTTCATGAGAATATTCTGGGTAAATTGTCATTGAAGTTGCGCGCAAGTCATGAAAAGAAAGTACAACAAACACCATCTAGCGATAGCCTAGAGTTCATGAACTCACCTTCTCGTCAGATCCTCCCGCGAACAATCGCGTCCGCCCTTCTCTTCGTCGAAGGTGCAGTAGTGCTAGCGCTAGGTGGGTGGATGATCTTTTTCGGATTCACTCACGAGAACAGAGAGATCCTGCCACTTCTGGGAGTAGTGCTCTTTGCCATCGCGGGTGGACTCGGACTCATTCAATGTGGACGCGGATATAAGGCAGGAAAGAACTACGGAAAAGCTCCCGCGGTTCTAGCAAATCTGATTGCACTGGGCGTCGTTAAATACCAAGCCGAGGCAGGGCTCTACTTCGTTGCAATTCCTATTGCTCTTCTAGCCGTTGCCACTTTGTTCACAGTTCTAAAGATTGCCTCACAAGAAAATAAATCGAAGTAGCTATCGCTCCTTCTCCGCCTTAGTTTCTATTGCTCGTAAATTAAATCTGAACCCTTGCGTGCAAGCACTTGAGTGGGTTCCTGGCTAAGTCTTAGCCAGAGCGCTCTCCATTCAGCACCTTTTGCTTCATTTTCAGAACCACTTCCCCATTGACGACCAAACGCGTCAGCACTTTCAAATACAAGTGAGAAGTACGTGTATGGCGCATTTACACCAATTTCAACTCGACCCATGTGAACATCAGCAATACCTAGCTTGAATGCTTCGGCTTTAATTTCCTCGAAGTATTTATTGGCTTTAACGCCTTGGCCGAACTTAACTTCAAAATAGTAATTCGCAAATACACGCTTACCCATGATGGTCTCTTTTCTTAGGTGACTGATCCAGTCAGATTTCCCGAATACAAACAGGTTTCTCCAAAAAATGGAAGAGGTGGAAGCAGAATATCTAGGCCATTCCTTAAGCACTTCAACCATGCTTTCGCTTCAACCATGCTTTCATCAGTTTTGACCATCTATTTCATTGACTCGCGAAGGCATCAGATTTATTCTTCCAATATGCGTAAATTCATTGCGGCCATAAAACGAGGTGTATCTCGCCGTCCCCTAGAGGTCGAATCCGTTTTGGCTTTTGAATGCTCAATGAAGTGGGATGAACTTCTCAAGACTGATAGCGATGAGTCACAACGATTCTGCACCTCCTGTTCCAAGAATGTTTATTTAACTGTTTCTGACTTGGCTTTTAAGGAGAATGCGCGGCGTGGTCGATGTGTTTCTATCCCTGCCGGTACCAAACTAAAAATTAAGGGCGAAGATGTGATTATCGAAAGTCGCTTAGGTGGTGCGCCTGTTGCTTTTGATGGCGAAGTTGGTTCTTTCTTTAATGATGATGATGATGATGATGATGATGATGATGATCTTTGGGGCCCCAGTACTCCAACTCCTCGCAAATAAAGAAGGCAGCTGGCCTCGTGTTGGGCTTTAGTCCCTCAAGCCGTTTGCAGTCTCGTAAATCTCGTAATCCCATAGTGAAATATCGTCGAGAAAAATCGGTTCAAAGCCTTTAGCTTCTAGCGCGCTGGCGATGTGTGTGCGGTGTTCTGTTGCATGGTGAATTGCCTGTGAAAGAACTGTTGAACGCAATCTCTGGATTTTGCCGCCGTCATTTTTAAGATCTAGCCAGACATCATCGAGGTCGGCTGCACCAATCAATTGTGCATCGACGATTGCTGCTTGTTTTGCAAGTCGTGCAAGATCGCTAATACTTTCAATATCTGCGATACATGGATCTCCTGGCTGTGTAAGCGCTGGTTTGCCAGTTATTTCGTATGCGTAATGATCTGCTGAATCAACGATGTGGTGTGCAATCTCTGCAACAAACCACTCAGGGTTGGTTGCATACGCTTTCAAACTCTCTTCAGGCAGAGTCTGAAGGTGCTTGATTGTCTCTTGATTTGCCCAAGCCATATGGCGAAGTAAACGTGCAACTGTGATTGACATAGCGTGGAGGCTAGCCGATTAGTTGGGACTTTCCAAGAATTAATGCCTTGGAGCTACTAACGACAGAGGTGCTGCAGTTGATCAAGATAAGCCCGCTGGCTTTACCAAGGAACGATCTGGTGATCTTCCCAAAGTACGCCCGTGGTTCGTTCAATTTCATTCTCACTCTGATGGTTAAAGGGTCTATCCAGTAACCAGAGCGCGGTCTCTGCACCTTCTTCTGCGCTGCGAAGTGCATCCGGTCCACCCATATCTGTACGTGAATGGTTAGGACAGATTGCATCAACGAGTAGCCCTCGTGCGCCCATTCCGGTTTCATGTGCAAGATTTCGCACCAGTGCATTCACGCCAGCTTTACTAATTCGATATGGTGCAAGACCACCTGCATTTCCTGGCCCCGACATTCTTCCAAGACATGCAGAGAAAACAACAACGCGACCCACTCTGGCTTCTGCCATCGGTGGAACGAGTTCGTTGACGACCATAAATGTTGAATCGAGATTGACTGCAAGCACTCGGCGCCACTCTGCATCAGTTGTACGCAAAGTCTTTGACATCTTCTCGCTCATCACAGCATGTGCGATGACAAGTGCTGATGGCGTAGTAAATGCGCTTTTAACTTCTGCAAGTTGTTGGCGAGCGCGATCTAGCGCGGCTGGAGTTGTTACCTCGAAATCAATCGCAAAGGTCGCCACTGTAGATTGTGGAAATTCTGCAACCAACTTTTCACGGGCTTGCACCAAACCTTGCGGATCTCTTGCGATGAGAGCGAGCTGGTATCCCTGGGCTGCCAATCCACGAGCTACTTCAAAACCGAGGCCTCTACTTCCACCTGTGATAATGGCCGTTGATCCAGCGGGAACGGGGCTCGAAGATTGAGTGCTCATGCGAGAACTCTCCCAATGGCGGCAAATTTCCGCACTCTGAAATTTTGGGGCGTGGCAGCCAACGGTTATGGCGGCCACGGGCACGGGATTGGGCGCAAAGTGTGCGCTATCTCGCCCCCTCGTGGATTTATTGCCTCGGCTCGAGCCGATAGTCTTAGGCGTAGGACGAACCGTTTTCACTTATGTATAAGGAGCGCGCCAGTGTCGGCTACGCAACCAGGTCAAGACTTCGGAGCAAATGATTGGCTCGTTGAAGAGATGTACGAGCGCTACCAGAGCGATCCATCTTCTGTCACAGCCGAGTGGATTGAATTCTTTAAAACATACTCACCAACAACACCAGGTGCCGCAGCTGCAGCAACCACAGCACCTGCAACTGCCGCTGGTGCACCAAAGGGTGGAACTCCACCGGTTCCAAAGTCTGCACAAGCACAAAGTTCTGCACCTATCAGTACACCTGCACAGCCAGTAGCCCCAGTTGTCGCACAACCAGTTGCTCAATCTGCACCAGCAGTTGTCGCTCCACCAGCAGTTGTCGCTCAACCTGTTGTGACTCAACAACCAGCAACACAACAAGTTGTAACTACTCCAGTTGCTGCAGCAGCTTCAAATCCAACTCCGGCACAAGCTGTTGTTAAGCCAGCACCAGTTTTAACAACACCAGGCGAAGCAACCGTTGAGCCACTTCGCGGAGTCGCAGGTCGCGTTGTTGCAAGTATGGAAGCATCACTAAGCGTTCCCACTGCAACATCTGTTCGTGCAATTCCAGCAAAGCTGATGATTGATAACCGCACCGTAATTAACAATCACTTGAAGCGCGGCCGCGGTGGCAAGGTTTCCTTTACTCACATCATCGCCTACGCAATGATCAAAGCGTTGCGCCAGATGCCAGAGATGAACGCATTCTTTACAGAAGTAGATGGAAAACCAGCAATTGGTCGTCCAACACATATCAACCTCGGAATCGCGATTGACCTTGCGAAGCCAGATGGTTCACGTCAGTTGCTTGTTCCATCTATTAAGGGTTGTGAGGCTCTTGATTTCGGACAGTTCTGGGCTTCATACGAATCAACCGTTGCCAAGGCACGCAGTGGCACACTCACAGTAGAAGATTTCGCAGGAACAACGGTCTCGCTCACGAATCCAGGAACAATCGGAACCGTTCACTCAGTTCCACGCCTGGTTCAAGGCCAGGGCTTGATTATTGGCGTTGGCGCGATGGATTATCCAGCAGAGTTCCAGGGCGCAAGCGAGGAAACAATTGCTCGTAACGCAATTAGCAAAGTTATTACGCTGACAAGTACTTACGATCACCGCATCATTCAAGGTGCGACTTCAGGTGATTTCCTTCGCCGCCTGCACGAACTTCTTCTTGGTGCAGATCATTTCTACGATGAAATCTTCACCGCACTTCGGATTCCATATGAACCAATTCGTTGGGCTGTTGACTTTGATTTCTCTCGCGATGAAGAGATCAATAAGACCGCTCGCGTACAGCAGCTGATTCACGCTTATCGTACATATGGTCACTTGATGGCAGATGTTGATCCGCTTGAATATTTGCAGCGCTCACACCCAGACCTTGATGTAGTTACCCATGGATTAACACTCTGGGATCTTGATCGCGAATTCGCAACAGGTGGATTCGGTGGCAAGAAGTTTATGAAGCTACGCACCATCCTTGGAATCCTGCGCGACTCATATTGCCGTTCAATCGGAATTGAGTATATGTACATCTCTGATCCGGCAGAACGTAAGTGGATTCAAGAGCATGTTGAAATCGGTTTTACAAAGCCAGATCGCGATGAACAACTGCGTATCCTGCGTAAGCTCAATAGCGCCGAAGCATTTGAATCGTTCTTGCAGACTAAGTTCGTTGGCCAGAAGCGTTTCTCACTCGAAGGTGGCGAATCTGTTATTCCTTTGACCGATGCAATTATTTCAGCGGCGGCAGAACGTGGACTTGATGAAGTCTGTATCGGAATGCCACACCGTGGACGTTTGAATATGTTGGCAAATATTGCTGGCAAGTCACACGGCCAGATCTTCCAAGAGTTCCAAGGCCACTACGCCGAAAACGAAGTTCACGGTTCAGGCGATGTGAAGTATCACCTCGGTACTGAAGGAGTCTTCACGGCAGAATCTGGTGCGACAACAAAGATTTATCTTGCTGCAAATCCATCACACTTAGAGGCTGTAAACCCTGTTCTTGAAGGCATTGTTCGAGCTAAGCAGGATCGCCTCAATATCAAGAATGCATTCTCAGTGCTACCAATCCTTCTCCATGGAGATGCATCCTTTGCCGGACAAGGTGTTAATGCTGAAGTTCTTCAGCTCTCGCAACTCAATGGATATCGCACAGGTGGAACTATCCATATTGTCATCAACAACCAAGTTGGATTTACAACCTCGCCGCACGCTTCACGTACCTCCCGTTACTCAACAGATATGGCCAAGATTGTTTCAGCGCCGGTATTCCATGTGAACGGTGATGATCCAGAAGCATGCGTTCGCGTAGCGCGCATTGCTTTCGAATATCGCCAGGCTTTCCATAATGATGTTGTGATCGACATGGTTTGTTACCGTCGTCGTGGTCATAATGAGGGCGATGAGCCAAGCTTCACACAACCAATGATGTACAAACTCATTGATGCAAAGCGCTCAACTCGTACCCTGTACACAGAAGCGCTCGTTGGCCGTGGCGATATCACGCCACAAGAGGCAGAAGAGATCGCAACCGATTACCAGAACCAACTTGAGGCTGTCTTTGCATCTGTAAATAATCACGAGCCAGAGCATGATGAGAATTTCAAGATTCCTGTCGCAGTAGCTGCCGAGGCAGTCGCTTCTGCAATCACAGAAGCTGAAGCGCGCGAGATCGCGGCAACACAGATTGCAGTTCCTGAAGGATTTAGCGTTCATCCAAAGCTACTTCCACAATTGCAAAAGCGTGTTGAGATGCTCAATGATGGAACTATCGATTGGTCAATGGGCGAACTTCTTGCATTTGGTTCATTGCTTAAGGCAGGCCACCCAATCCGTGTAGCTGGACAAGATTCGCGTCGCGGAACATTTAGCAATCGTCACGCAGTTGTCATTGATAAAGAGAACGGCCAAGAGTGGACGCCACTTCGCTCATTGATAACAGATGAGAATCAATTCTTTGTTGTTGACTCACTTCTCTCTGAATATGCAGCGATGGGCTTTGAGTATGGGTACTCAGTCGTTCGCCCAGAAGCTCTAGTGATGTGGGAAGGCCAATTTGGTGACTTCGCCAATGGTGCCCAGACCATCATTGATGAGTTTGTATCTTCGGCGCTGCAAAAGTGGGGCGAGCGTTCTTCAGTTGTTCTACTTCTTCCGCATGGTTATGAAGGACAAGGACCGGATCACTCATCCGCACGCATCGAGCGTTTCCTTCAACTTTGTGCTGAACAGAATATGACTGTGGCGCAACCATCTAGCCCCGCATCGTATTTCCACTTATTGCGCTGGCATATGGCCAACCCAACTCGACGCCCAATGGTTGTCTTTACTCCGAAGTCGATGCTTCGCCTCAAAGCAGCTGCATCTTCGCTTGGTGAGTTCACTTCTGGAACATTCCGCCCAGTGATTGCAGATGAGAAAGTGCAGAACGCGACTCGTCTCATCTTCTGTTCTGGAAAGGTTTATCACGACCTCGTTGCAGAGCGTGATCGACTTGGAGAGCACACCACTGCAATTGCACGTGTAGAACTTCTCTACCCACTCCCAATTGACAAGATGCAAGAAGTTGCCGCCGCGCATCCAAATGCAAATCTCTTGTGGGTACAAGATGAACCTGCCAACCAAGGTCCTTGGTCATATATCGCGATGCGTACTTCAGAGGCTCACGGTGGACATGGATTTGGTTCTCGTACACTTCGTCGAATTTCACGTCGTGCAACGGCATCTCCTGCAACCGGTAACCACCACTTGCATGAGGAAGAAGCTAAAGCGTTGATGTATGAGGCATTCACGCGCTAACTTGCAGACTGACTCGCAGTGTGACTTGTTAATCGCGAGTTTTTCAGAACGCTTTACTACTCGTCGCGCTTTGCTTTCTTAACTCTGAAGAGGTGCTTTGCTTTCACCGAATGAGGTGGAAGCCATCCCCACGTTGTCGAATCAGTGCCCTTGGGATTTTCGCTCTTGCACCAGATTCCTTCGGCGGCAATCTGGACAATCCGTTTAATGTAGAAGACGCCGGGTTGTTCATCGCGTTCGAGAATCACGATGTCGTTTACTTTTAGTGCCGAAGCCTTGGCCCCTTTACGCGAAAACCAGCGCACGTATAGGACATCGCCTGGGATTAACACTGGGGCCATAGAGAGGCCATCTACCTTCACGGTGCTAAAAAGTCTCACGCGCGGTAGTCTGCCACACATGAAAAACATTTTTAAGCCCACAATTACCGTCTACGCACACTGCGATCTTCCATGCGGCGTCTATGACCCAGCTCAGGCACGCATCGAAGCTCTCTCTGTAAAGGCTTGCATGGAAAAGTATGCAGCTAACACAGACCCTGATTTCCGTTCACGCTCTGTAGCAATCAAAGAAGAGCGTTCACATGCAGTCAAAGAGCACCTTTGGGTTCTCTGGACTGACTATTTCAAGGCTCCACACTTTGAGGCATACCCACAGTTGCACTCACTCTTTAACGAGGCGACAAAGCTTGCAGGCGCTGCAGGTACAAAGGGAACTCAGGATGTAGCTGTTGCGGATTCATTGATCGCAAAGATCGATGAAATTGCAGAAATTTTCTGGGCGACAAAGAAGTAAATCTGATTTATCTCGGTAATGCGTTCTCTGTACTAGTTGAAAACGTAAGAGATTAATCAGTTAATTTATTAGAGATTGAGCGGCGGTGCGTGCGAGGTAAGAAACTCGCTCCACCGCCTTTCTCTTTATTAAACCCTGTGCGATGTGACGTTCGCCGTCATAGAGATCACAGAGAAAGTGAAGTTCTCGCCCATCTACTCCAATACAGCGAGCGGTGCAACGAACTTCAGCCCCAATTCCAACTGAATCAATCATTGTGAGTTCGAAATTTTCAACAACAGTTGTTTCGCCTGGTTCTAAATAATCAATGAGTGCTGCAGCAGTTGCGCTCTCCATGGAATGCATAATGTGAGAGCTGGCCAAAATTGGTAAATCTGAAACTCCCATTGCTACACACGTATCACCTGGACGCACCACCATCGTGGAAAGCCCTACTGCACCAATGACTTCTTCAGCCGGTTTCATTAAATCTTTCCTCCGGGCAATCCATCATCAAAGTTAATGTGTTGAACTCGCGTCTCTTCAATTTGAACTTCACGATGTTCTACGTTGCCAAATTCATCGATTTCAATCGAGATCTCTGTCATCGAAAATGTGGTGACCACCTCGGTTGTAGAGCTGGCACCAATAATTTGGTTATGGATGCTTTCATAGAGACTTTCTGGCGCTTTCTCTACACATGCCCTGCGTAAGGCATCGACTAAGAAGGTGTGAGTTAAGCGTTCATGGTCAAGCTGGCGAGAACAGTTAGGGCAGAGATCGATGTGGTTTCGAACTTCATTTGGACGTTCAATTTGTTCGATGGCATCTTCCATAATGAAAACAATCGATGCGAGGACCTCAGGACATCCAATTCGTTCTGCGCCGAAGAGACTCATGAGTTCTCCTCCTTTGCATCGGTGGTGTAACCAAGTTCGCGTGCATAGTCGGCCAATTTCTCACGTAGCAATTTACGCCCACGATGAAGACGTGACATCACAGTTCCCGCCGGAATGCCAACAATTTCGGCAATCTCTTTATAGGAAAATCCTTCTACATCTGCAAGGTAGACGGCCATTCGAAATTCTTCTGGAAGTTCTTGTAGAGCATTTTTGATATCACTATCTGGAAGATTTTCTAGCGCCTCAACTTCAGCCGACTTTCCAAGATCACTTGTATGGCTCTGCGCCTGATCGATTTGCCAATCTTCTAACTCATTGCTTGCAATAAGCGGCTGACGCTGCTTTTTGCGATATGAATTGATGAATGTTGTTGTGAGAACGCGATAGAGCCAGGCGCGAAGGTTCGTACCTTCTTCAAACTGGTGGAATGACGTAAAGGCTTTGATGTAGGTATCTTGAACGAGATCGCGCGCATCTTCTGGATTGCGGGTGTATCGAAGTGCTGCTGCATAGAGCTGGTCCATGAACACAAGAGCATCGCGCTCAAACCGAATGGTGCGATCGGAAGCGCTCTCTAGGACAAGATCTTTTGATGTCATCGCTTCTAGGCTATCTCACCTTGCTGAGAAATGCCTGACAACAACTGGTGAGGTTAGAAGAGAAGTCACACGGGTGCTAGAAAAAATCACGCAGGTATTAGAACAAAGTGGTGGGTTCACCCAATTCAATGGGCGTAATCAGATCTTGCCCATTATTTGCGACAAGGTTTACGCGCGATGAAACGGGATGAGCAATTAGACCGTAATCCGGTCTATCGACGCGCAACAACTCAAGGGCTGCTTCAGCCTCTCGCATTGTCGGATCAAGCCAACTATCCCAACGATCCTCCGGCAACATCACCGGCATTCGACTATGGATTGTTGCAAGATCGCCAACGGCTTCACGAGTAATGATCGAAGCACTCTCAATAAGTTCTCCGGTAGGACCAATCCAACGACTCCATATTCCAGCGACGGCAAACGCTCGTGTTGAAACTTGTGGATCAGGGCTGATATAGAAAGGTTGTTTAGGCGGATATTTTCCAAGTGCTGTTGCCCATTCGTAGTATCCGTTCACCGGAATAATGCAACGTGTTCGGCGAAAGGCATCACGAAATGTTGGCTTCTCGTGGATGGATTCGCTACGTGCATTGATGGCATGTGACTGAGATGCTCGCGCAGCTGCGTGATCGCTCATCCATGGAGCAATTAACCCCCACGATGCGGTAGCAAGTGATCGCTGACCGCGAATAATGTAAATCTCATTTGTTGGTGCGATATTCCAATTCATCGGAAGTGAATGGTCGGTCTCATTTGATTCAAGATCAAAGGCAGAGAAAATGTCATCTGCACCTTGCGTTCTCGCATATCTTCCGCACACGCCCGTAAGTCTACGGCGGGTAGACTATGAAGATGGAATCAACGTCAACGGCGTCAGCAACGACAACGTCGTCAGCAGCATCAGCAGCGACAGCGCTCTGGCCTGCGATCTTTCGCGGCCGTGTGTCTGTTGATCTTCTCGTTGAAATTCCGGGCTCAAAATCAGTAACAAACCGCGCACTCATCCTTGCAGCGCAGGCAAAGAGCCCATCAACTATTCGTAAGCCGCTTATCTCTCGAGATAGCCAATTAATGGTCGCGGGCCTGCAAGCTCTCGGTGTAAAAATTGATGAGACTAGTGATGGAAGTTGGATCGTTAACCCAGCACCGCTAAAGGGCCCCGCAACAATCGATGTAGGTAACGCCGGAACAGTGATGCGCTTTCTTCCGCCACTTGCCGCCCTTACACAAGGTGAAGTTTCCTTCGATGGGGATCCACGTTCTTATGAACGTCCACTCGGACCCGTTATTTGCGCACTAGAAGAGCTTGGAATCACTATCGATCACGGCGGACGCTATAGCTTGCCGATGACCATCAGCGGTGCGGGTGCAATTCCTGGTGGAGAGATAACCATCGATGCAAGCAAATCAAGTCAATTCTTATCAGCGCTTTTACTTATTGGTCCAAGCATGGTCAATGGAATTACCGTTACACATCAAGGTGGCGAGCTTCCATCGATGCCACATATTGATATGACAGTTGCGATGTTGCGCGACTTCGGTGCAACTGTGACCGTAGATCGCGCTGCACAAAAGTGGAGCGTTGCTCCTGGAGACCTGCGCGGTGTTGATCTTGTCATCGAACCTGATCTTTCCAATGCTGCACCATTTTTATCTCTCGCCATGGTCTGTGGTGGAAGTGTGACGATTGCGGATTGGCCACGCCAAACTACTCAGCCAGGCGATCAGTTGCGCGAGATTCTTACTCGCATGGGTGCAACAGTTGAATTTGTTGATGCTGGTCTGCGCTTAACTGGCGGGAAATCAATTCATGGAATTGATATCGATCTTCACGATGTTGGTGAACTAACTCCATCTATTGCAGCCCTTACCGCTCTTGCAGATTCACCATCGCATCTGCGCGGGATAGCGCATCTTCGCTTGCACGAGACGGATCGATTAGCTGCACTCACGCGTGAAATCAACGGCTTAGGTGGAAGTGTTACTGAAGAAGAGAGCGTTCTGCATATAGATCCAACTAAGGGCGAACTTCACGGTGGAACTTTCCATACTTATGAAGATCATCGCTTAGCAACGGCTGGTGCTGTGATTGGTTTAGTTGTCAGCGATGTACTTGTAGAAAACATTGCGACTACTCGCAAAACACTCCCCGACTTTCCTGGACTCTGGTCGAGCCTTCTTCAATGAGTAAATATTCATACGATGAATCCGATGTGCGCATCCGCCCATCGCGGAGCACGCGTCCTCGCAGTAAAGATCGCCCTTCACATGACGGAGCCATTTTTGCACTCGTAACAACTGTTGATCGTGGTCGAACAACCTGCATTACTGATGAGGCCGTCATTGTTACTGCGATGAAAGCTCGAGAACTCGGGCCGAAGTCGGTAGTTGTTGGAGATCGCGTCAAACTAGTTGGGGATGTGAGCGGAACCGAAGGAACTTTGGCACGCATTGTCGCTGTCGAGCCACGTCGTAATTCTCTAAGTCGCACAGTCGATGATGCTGCACAGGTAGAACGCACCATCGTTGCGAATATCGATCAGTTGGTAATTGTTGCAGCTGTAACAAATCCCGAACCACGCAGAGGTTTGATTGATCGCTTCTTAGTCTGTGCCTTTCACGAGAACATCAAGCCATATCTCTTGATGACAAAAACTGATTTAGCGCCTCTTCCAGATTTTGTTGAGGAGTATCGCAAACTTGGTGTTGAGATTCTCACCTCATCATCAAAGGCAGAATCACATGATGAGGATTTAGAGCGAGTGCGAAAAGTACTTCTTGGTAAGACTTCTGTTCTCGTTGGTCACTCTGGTGTAGGTAAATCAACACTCATTAACGCACTTGTCCCCCATGCAGGTCGTATTACCGGTGTTGTAAATGTGGTTACCGGACGTGGCCGACACACCTCATCGAGTGCCATCGCATTTCCGCTGGCATCTTCTCTCGAAGGTGATGAAGGATGGATTATTGATACTCCTGGTATCCGTGCATTTGGATTGGCACACCTTGATTCCAATCGCATCATCGCCGCATTTGCCGATATCGCAGAAGTGACAGAGGGTTGTTTATCTAATTGCAGCCACTACGAACCTTCATGTCGTCTCAATGACTGGGTTCAACCTGGCGGTGTTATCGATGAGGAGCGACTTACACGCGTGACGAGTCTGAGATCACTGCTGGAGCTAAAGGATAAGAACCCTGCGCTCGGCGAGTAAACGCCTGTAAAAGATAGACTCCACCTATGTCGTCTAAGCCCAGCGCAGAAGTAGGCGGAGAAGTTTCTCCGTCAACATATTCAGCCGAGCTTGAATTTGCACTGACACTTGCAGATATTGCCGATGAGATTTCATTGGCACGATATCGCGCGATCGACCTTGTAGTCACAACAAAGCCAGATAACTCTCCGGTTACCGATGCAGATAAAGCTGTGGAACGCGCAATCATTGATGCGATTGCCTCACAGTATCCAACCGATGGTGTTGTCGGCGAGGAATTCGGAACTAGCGGAAGTAAAGATCGCTATTGGGTGATCGATCCAATTGATGGGACAAAGAATTTTCTCCGTGGCGTTCCAACATGGGCGACACTGATCGCACTCGTTGAAAACGATCAAGTTGTTGCAAGTGTTGTCTCATCTCCTGCCTTGTATCGCCGATGGTATGCATCCACTGGTGGTGGAGCATTTGTCGCAGAAGGTGTCACTATGGGTGCAGATGCAAGTGGTGTCAGCAGTAACGTAATCACCCGACAGCTATCGGTATCAAAAGTTTCTCACATCAAAGATGCCTCAATCGCTTATTCCGATTTTCAAGGCTGGGGCGAACGTCGTGCAAACTTTGAGAAGCTACTTGATAGCGCATGGCGCACTCGCGGTTTAGGTGATTTTTGGTCACATATGCTCGTTGCAGAAGGCGCAGTAGATGTTGCGATCGAACCATCACTTGCGCTCTGGGATATGGCAGCCCTTGATCTGATTGTTCGCGAAGCTGGCGGGAAATTCACTTCACTCGATGGAGTAGATGGACCATTTGGTCCTAATGCAATTTCCACAAACGGAGCGCTCCATGGCGCGATAGTTACCGCGCTCAACGGTAAGGGATAAAGATGAAATCAATGCCGAGCAGTTATAATAGAGAATTGTTAATCGTTCTTAACGAATTGGGGCTAATAAGTGGCTGAAGATATTTCGATCGACTCAATGCGCCACCGTGAGCCTGAAATCAAGATCAATCTCGATAAAGCAACGCTCGTTGCAACTACGTATTCAGTAACAGGAATGACTTGTTCTTCCTGTGTGGCTTCCGTTGAACGTGCCCTCAATACCGTCCCCGGAGTGCGCGCTTCTGTGAACTTTGCTAGTGAAACCGTTCATGTTCTCGCACCGGAAGAGCTGCCAACTCAGACCATCATCGCCAAGATTAAATCTGCCGGATACGGTGCAACACTTCTTGAAGATAGCCAAGGCCCGGCGTTACAGAATAGAAAATCTGCGTTGGCACTCTTTTGGGCAATCCTCTTTGCAGTTCCAGCCATCTCTATCTCAATGGTGATGGAGTGGCATATGTGGATCGATATGCAAGTCCACGAGCTTCTCGACATCGTTGGCCTGCCTCATCCGCTCTATTCACCAACTGCGTGGGTTGCTATCGGACTTACAACACCACTGATTTTCTTTGTTGCATGGCCTATTCACCGTGCCGCACTTCGTAACATCACACATCCAACAATGGATACCTTGATTTCAATGGGATCGATCGCAGCATTTGGTTGGTCTATCTATGCAAATTCAACTGGTGATGGGGATGTCTATACCGAAGTTGCAGCCGGTGTACTCCTCTTTGTAATCCTTGGTCGCTATCTTGAATCACGTGCCAAG
>JBILSO010000044.1:0-7720 GCA_044372065.1 Candidatus Planktophila sp.
GATCGGACAGAGTTTTTCGCCGTCTGCATCAATGAGATCACCAGGTAACTTAAACTCTTCGCAGCCAACACAATATGGGCCTTCATATTTTCCAGCATAAATATGGCCAGAATCTTTTAGCGATTGTAAAAACTTCTGCACTCGCTCCGTATGGCGTGGCTCGGTTGTGCGAATGAAGTCATCGTTAGCGATATTCAGCGCTTGCCAATTTGGCTTCCACGCTTCTGCAACAAGGCGATCAACCCACTCTTGTGGTGCAACATTGTTCTGCTCTGCAGTGCGCATTACCTTCTGGCCGTGCTCGTCGGTCCCTGTAAGAAACCACACTGACTCTCCGCGCTGGCGATGCCAACGAGTAAGAACATCTCCGGCGACAGTTGTGTATGCGTGCCCGATATGAGGGGCATCGTTGACGTAATAGATCGGCGTCGTCAGATAGAAGGATTTCACGGGCGTCATCTTATTACGACTTACTCGCATCAACGACAGCTGCGTAAACGACCTTCTTTGGCAAATCAAACTCTTTAGCGACCGTGGCGATCGCATCTTTGCGATCCATGCCAGCTGACTCAAATTCGCGCACTCGATTGACCATCTCATCAGCTGTTTTTGCTGCAGATCCGACAGGAACTCCGGCAATCACCATCGTGATCTCACCAAGAATCTCTTTTGATGTTGACCAAGTCAGTAACTCACCCAAAGTGCCGCGGACAGTCTCTTCATATGTCTTTGTCATTTCACGACAAATCGCAGCCCGGCGATCGTCACCAAATATCTCGATAGCATCGGTAAGACATTCTGTAATTCGGTGTGGAGCTTCAAAGAAAATCATCGTCCGCTCTTCAAAACGTAATGATTCTAGATGGGACTGTCGCGCACCAGCACTTCGTGAGAGAAATCCTTCAAAGGTAAATCGATCTGTAGCAAGTCCTGATAACGCAAGAGCCATAGTTGGCGCACTTGGTCCAGGAATCACTACAACGGGGATATCGAGTGCGATCGCATCACGAGTGAGGCGAAAACCAGGATCGCTAATTGTTGGCATACCCGCATCCGAAACAACGAGTACACGCTTGCCAGCTTGCAGCAGAGCAAGAACTTCTTGCGTGCGCGCGGTTTCATTTCCATCGAAGAAGGAAATGATCTTGGCGGTGAAGGTAACGCCTAGATCAGATGCCAAACGATGGAAGCGGCGAGAATCTTCGGCGGCGATTACTTCAGCGCTTTCGATAGCTGCTTTCAAGCGCAGGCTTGCATCTCCTGGATTTCCAAGGGGAGTCGCCGCAAGAGTTAAGGTCACAGCGCTATCTTCTCAGGAATTACTCCACTTTACTTACAGATGCGCCTACCCTTGTGCTCGTGACTTACCCCTTAACGCATATTGGAATCTATGCGATTGCAGCTATTGGATTTCTCCTACGCATTATCAATCTGGGCCTACCCAAAGGCTTAGTCTTTGATGAGGTTTATTACGTAGATGGTGCAAGAGATCTTTTAGCTTACGGAGTTGAAGTTGACGGAAGTGGCGCTGAATTCATCGTCCACCCACCGGTCGGAAAGTGGTTAATCGCAGCAGGTATTCAAGTATTTGGGAATGATGAATTTGGTTGGCGAATTTCTACTGCAATAGCAGGGGTTGTATCAATCATTCTCATTGGTCTCATCGCTCACCGCCTCTTTAGATCTCGCTTTCTTACCCTCCTCGCAACATTTCTTGCCACTGTAGATGGCTTAGCTCTCGTTCATTCGCGTACATCACTTCTCGATAACTTCCTGACAACTTTTATCCTGGCTGCAACATACTTCTTTATTCGAAAGAATTATCTGGCCACGGCCATATTCTTAGGATTCGCTCTCGGTACTAAATGGAGTGCGGCTTACTTCATTGCGATTTTTGGTGCGATCGCTCTCTATCGAGCATTTACTCATCACACCGGGCGCGATTTGATCAAACCATCTCTGCAGCGAATTGCGACCTTTGGAATTGTGCCGGTTGCAATTTATGTGATGTCATGGGCTGGTTGGTTTCTATCCGATCGTGGTTGGGGTAAAGACTATTCAACAAATCCCATCGCATCGTTTATCAATTATCACCAGCAGATGCTCGGATTTCATACAGGCTTGAGTGAGAAGCACACCTACCAAGCAGATCCTTGGACATGGTTGATTCAATCCCGGCCAACATCTTTCTTCTATCAATCACCCAAAACGTGTGGCGCAGATTCTTGTTCTCAAGAAGTTCTCGCAATGGGAACACCATTTCTTTGGTGGGCTGGAGCGATTGCAATTTTTGTTGTCGTTGGATTTTGGATTAAATCAATCGTAAAGAGAAGAATGGAACCAGCCTCAACTATCATTGTGGCTGGTATGGCAGCTGGTTATCTACCGTGGTTTGCCTTTCAAGATAGAACAGTATTTTCTTTCTATTCAATCATTTTTCAACCGTTTCTTATCTTTGCAGTTGTCTACTGTGCGCGTTGGTTTATCTCGCAGAATCAAAGATGGGGCACTATCGCCAGCGCTGCATTTGCGTTACTGGTCTTCTTTAACTTTCTCTATTTTCTCCCGATCTTTGTGGGAGATGTCATCACATACGATGCTTGGTATGCACGTATGTGGCTTCCGAGCTGGATTTAACGAAGATTATTCGTTCGAAGCACGGCTTTCACGAAGACGGGTAACTGCTTCTTCAGCTAACTGCTGATCAAAGATTTCATCCCTTGACGGCGCAGCTGCTGCGAGTGCTTCTCGCTCAAGACGCTCTTGCTCATCACTCCACTTACCTGGCTCAGTTAAATCGATTACACGGCGAGATGGAACAGCTTTGGCCGCGTGAACATATGTAGGGACAGGAACACTTTGTGGATCCCATTCGCTGGCAGCCTTCTGACTTCCTTTAGGCAAGATTGTGACTCCAGAAATTTCACGCTCTGATAACGGAATCCAATGTTCGGTTGATGTCCGAGGTGCGACAACTTCTGCAAGATTTGTTGGAGAGATTCCCTCACTTGTACGGTGCAGCTCGTCACGACGGCGCTTAGCAATTTTCTCAGTGTTGGTGTCATGTCGCACTTGTGCAATATAGAAAATCAACCCTGCAATAGGTAACAAGATGAGTGTGTAAGTAACTGCTTGCATAACTGCACCTACCAATGTCAGTACCAGTGAAATGAGAATGAGAGAGAAGAAGAGTCTTCTTCTAGTTAGCTTGAGTTGATGTGCTCTTAATCGATCGACTTCAGAAAGCGGACTTGCAGCGCCTGAGACAACTTCAAGTGCACTTCGATATCGCTGTGCACTCTTTCCGGTGAATTCGTTTCTGCTATGTATCCAGCGTGGCAGAAAATAGGCAACCCACATGCCAATAATTGCTAGATAGATGATTCCAGAAGCCATGATGATCCAAGATTAAGGGGTCACCCCTTCACATCTGTGGATTTGCCCCTTACCCATCTGCACTTTTTTATTTTTTATTCGACTGTTGGGTTCTCTTTTACATAGCTCACATGGTCTCGCCATTGTCCATCAATATGTAAATATCTCGCACGCGTACCTTCGAGAAGATAGCCAGCTTTCTCGGCGACTCTGCGTGAAGGTGCATTTTCTGGGCGAATGTTGATCTCGATCCTGTGTAATCCAAGTTGATCGAATCCAAAGCGAGTAAGGATTTCAATAGCTCTGGTCGTATACCCACGATTGGCAAACTCTTTATCAATCCAATAACCGATGTGGCCACCCCGCAGAGCACCGTAAATAACGCCACCAAGGGTGATCTGTCCCACGAGATTGGGGCCTTTCCAGATTACAAAAGAGAATGAGCGGCCATTTCGAGCCTCACGATTAAAGGTTGTGATCATTGAGAAAAATGAAGGGAGCTGAGGCGTTATCGCAGATGGCCCGACCGTCACGGTTGGGAGTGTGGCTTCCCATGGTTGCAGCCATTCGCGATTCTTCTGGCGAACTCGATTCCACTTCATACGATCGCGTAAGCGAAGAGGGCGAAGCTCTAACTCTCCATCACTTAAGAGAATTGGCCAATGACGGGACTGGTCGGCCTGACGAGAAGACATCGCAGCTAGATATATCGACGTTCGAGAACAACAACAGTGACTTCCGCTCCGGTTTCAAGTGAAGTCACATTCTCAGAGACTGCGATGAATGCGTTGGCATCAGAGAGAGTGGTCTGCTCATCTTGGGCTGATGAATCGCCTTTACCCAGTGGGGTGATCGACTTTCCATCTTCTGACAAAATTCCGCGAACGTATGAGCGTTGACCTTCGGGCGAGGTAACTGATTTCTCTAACTTCGCCTTCACTGCTGGGCGGTGAATAGTGGCGGCACCGAGCATCGTGCGAATCATGGGGCGGACAAAGAGTTCAAATGAAATGTATGCAGCGATTGGATCTCCAGGAAGAGTAACTACCGGAACTTTATCTGGTCCGATTGTTCCGTAATTGTGGCGGCCACTCGATTCAATAGCTAGATCGATTGTTGTGATCTCACCGATCCCACTCAGCGTGCGAGTAATCAGATCAAATGAATCATCGTGGCGTTCACCGCTGATGATGATCAGGTCTGCGCGTACTAGTTGATCTTCAATAACATCTTTAAGCGCTTCTTCATCATCTGGAATTGTGTGAACTCGATATGCAACAGCGCCTGTTTCGCGGACAGCCGTTGTCAGAAGCCAAGAATTTGTTTCGTACTCTTCATCTTCGCCGAGAGTCTGTCCGGGTTCGACTAAATCTGGCCCTGCGGAGAGAACGACGACGCGTGGATGTGGGCGAGTGAGAAGGTGATCGCGGCCAATGGATGCAGCCAATCCAATCTGAGTAGATCGAATTCGGCTTCCCTCTTTCAAGACTAAACGCTCACCGGCAAATACAT
Organism: Candidatus Planktophila sp.; assembly: GCA_044372065.1. Lineage (GTDB taxonomy): Bacteria > Actinomycetota > Actinomycetes > Nanopelagicales > Nanopelagicaceae > Planktophila. The sequence continues at coordinate 4,888 of JBILSO010000044.1, forward strand.
CGGCGGCCAAAGTCGCACCATGAGCATCCAGAAGTGGCATATCAAAAGGTTCAAGCGGGCGGCAAAGGGCTAATAGGGATGAGAGGAACTCATCAACTCTTACATGCTCTGCCATAATCTCACCATACTTGTTCTAGCTACTGAATTCGGGGATTGACGTGAACTTTCAGAATGAAAAATCTGAGCTTCGAAAAAGATACCGTCGTGAACGAAGCGAACATGCAGTTGATACACCGTATTTACATCTTATGGATTGGCAAAAGATTTCAACGGCGAGAGTAATTGCTAGTTACATTTCATATGGTGACGAACCCAACACTGCAGAACTTAATCAGGCAATACTTGATGCTGGAAAAAAGCTGCTGCTACCTCGCATGGTTGAAAAAGGTAGTGAGGTTGGATTGGAGTGGGTTGCTTGGAATGGAGATCCACAGAACCTTAAGCAACGAGGTCGCATTCTTGAACCAATTGGCCATGCAGATAGCGATCAAAACCACATTGCAGTTGTCATAGTCCCTGCGTTGCAAATTGATGGTAATGGGTATCGTCTTGGACAAGGTGGTGGATTCTACGACCGCGCACTTGCCCATCTTGCTGCATGGAGTATTGCGTTAATATTTCCTGAAGAGATTGCTGACCAACCTTTACCACGCGAAAGTCATGATATTCCAGTCAATTATTACGCAACCTACGACAAGATTGTTAGTTTACATTAAGGAAGATTGCGCGCCATCACAATTCTTTGCACCTGATTAGTGCCTTCATAGATCTGAGTTAACTTAGCGTCGCGCATCATGCGCTCAACTGGGTAATCAGATACATATCCATAACCACCCAAAACTTGAACAGCATCGGTTGTTACCTTCATGGCAACATCACTAGCGAAAGCCTTGCTCGCTGCTGAGAAGAACTTAAGGTCCTTATCGTTTCGCTCGCTCTTTGCCGCTGCAGCGTAAGTTAATTGACGAGCTGCCTCAATATTCATCGCCATATCAGCAAGGATGAATTGGATAGCTTGGAATTCAAAGATTTCTTTCCCAAATTGTTTGCGTTCATGAGAATACTTCTCTGCAGCATCTAGTGCTCCTTGGGCAATACCGAGAGCTTGTGCAGCAATTGTGATGCGAGTGTGATCCAAAGTATCCATTGCAATTGAAAATCCTTTACCGACTTCACCGATGCGGCGGTCATCTGAAATCTCAACATTGTCGAAGTAGACCTCGCGAGTTGGCGAACCTCTAAATCCCATCTTCTTCTCCGGTGCACCAAAAGATATCCCTGGATCTGATTTCTCAACAATGAAAGCTGTGATTCCCTTAGAGCCCTTGCTTGGATCAGTCTGTGCAATCACTGTATAAAACTCAGAAACTCCAGCGTTTGAAATCCATTTCTTGCTTCCGTTAAGTAGCCAGCCTTCAGAAGTCTTCTCTGCCTTTGTCTTTAACGCAGCAGCATCAGAACCGGCCTCAGATTCTGATAGACAATATGAAAATCCTTTTCCTTTAGCGAGCTCTGGGAGCCAACGCTTTTTCTGCTCAGTATCTCCGCCGATCATTAAAGGAAGTGAACCTAATTTATTAACAGCAGGGATGAGAGATGATGAAGCGCATACACGAGCGACTTCTTCAATGATAAGTACAACTGCTAGGGCATCTGCGCCTTCTCCACCAAATTCTGCTGGCACATGAGCTGCATGCAAGTTCGCTTTTATTAGCGCATCCGAGGCTTCTTGAGGGAAACGATGGTCCTCATCAACAGCATGTGCGTGAGGTGCAATTTCTTTCTCTGCCAGAGCACGTACGCTATCTCGTAGATCCTGATACTCACTCGGTAGTGTAAATAGATCAATTGTCATTTACTTCTCTTCCCTTGCGCTCAGTGATTTTAAATACTCGTTGTACTGTTCAAGTTCGTCTGGCTCACCCATGGCAGCTTTACGTTCTTCGTTGCGATCAATGCGTCTGGCTTCTTTCGCATCATCGCGCATCCAAAGAATAAAGGTTGCAATCAAGGCAAGAATAATTGGAATCTCGCCCATTGCCCAACTGACGCTTCCACCCGCACGTTGGTCATCCAAAATCCCTGAGCCTAGCCAAGGAATGTTCTGTGAAGAGTAGAAACCTTGATCGATCAAGGTTGTCGTTGCAAGGAGGGAAATCGAGAAGAAGGCATGAATTGCCATTGCCGCAAAGAGAATCACGATACGAACTAAGTGATGAATACGACGTGGCGTTGGATCTAATCCAATAACAATCATGAAGAAGAGATAGCCAGCCAAGATGAAGTGGACGTTCATGAGTAGATGTCCGGCATGGCTAGCCATGAGTATTCCGAAGAGATCTGTGAAGTAGAGAACGAAAAGTGATCCATCAAAGAGTGCGAGAGCAATGATTGGATTGGTAAAGAGAATTCCAATGCGAGAGTGCAATAGTGCAACGAGAATTGCCCGGGGACCACTCTCGGTCGACGTTCTTCCTTGTGGCAGCGTTCTTAACGCAAGTGTGATCGGCGCACCGAGGACCAAACCGATAGGTGCAATCATGCCAAGTGTCATGTGAGCAATCATGTGATATTCAAATGAATACATCGCATAAACACCAAGACCACCACTTGTAGCAAAATCAATTAAAGCGATTCCGAGTGCAAATGCAATGGTGCGACCAACGGGCCATGAATCGCCGCGCTTCTTAAGAATAGCTACGCCTTTTATATAGAGAGCTACGGCAAGGATGAGAACACCAATAAAGAAGATATCCGGTTCGTAGGCCCAAAGGATGCGCGTAAATGAAGGTGCACCAGGAATAACTGGTTCGATCACTCGATCTGGGCTTGC
>JBILSO010000045.1:0-7682 GCA_044372065.1 Candidatus Planktophila sp.
ATTGTGCCCGTTCGTTTTCGTGATGTGGAAACCGTAAATCTATTCCACCAACATGAAGATCAATCTTCTGACCCAAATATTCAATCGACATTGCGCTGCACTCAATGTGCCATCCTGGATATCCATTGCCCCAAGGAGTAGGCCAAATCATCTCTGTGCGATCGCGAGCTAGCTTCCAGAGCGCCCAGTCTGCATGGAAACGTTTTGTACCATCTTCAGAGTACTCATAGCGATGTCCCGGCTTCAGGGAATCAAGGCGATTGCCGCTAATAGCACCATAGGTTGGAAATGATTGAGCATCAAAATAAACATTGCCATCGGTAGCAATATAGGCAAAACCATCTGCAATGAGTTTCTCGATCGCCGAAATCATCAGCGCAATGTGTTCACTTGCACGAGGATATGATTTAGCCGGTTTAATGTTGAGTCGCTTCAGATCCAGATGGAAACGATCTTCGTACTTGCGGGCGATGAGGAATGGATCAAGGGATTCGCTCTTTGATTGTGCAAGGATTTTATCCTCAAGATCATTTGCCATATGACCTACATCAGTGATGTTTTGAATGAGTACAACTTTTAGACCTGATAGCGCGGCAGCCCTACTAATAAGATCGGAAAGTAAAAATGTCCGCAGATTGCCTACGTGGGCATCTCTATAGACAGTAGGTCCGCAGCAGTAAACCGTGAGGGTTCCGTCACGTCCTTCGATGGGCAGGACTTCGCGCGAACGAGTCTCGTAGAGCTTTAGCATGCGCACTCAGATCTGTTTTCGCGTTCTATGAAGCTATAGGTGTGATGTACTCGAAATCCCAATTTTTCATAGAGTGAATGAGCGCTAACATTTGAGCGATCTACTTGGAGACACATTTTGTGTACTCCTTCACTGCGCGAATACCCAAGGCAAGCCTGCATCAGCAATTCCGCTATACCTTGGCGACGATGGGATTGCGCAACAATGAGCCTTGTAATTATTGCCCAAGAATCTGAGATTGCCAATCGTGCTGTCGCGACAGTGATGCCTTCGCTGAGCAACGATAGATAACGTGCTGGGTAAGAATTCATAATTGTTTCAAGAATTTCATCGTTATGTAGAGCTAGAAATTCTGGCGTAGGTGCATCTTCATTGAGCAGTATCAGATTTCTCTCTTTCAAAGACGGGGCAATATCTGTAACGCTGTCAATGTCGCACACGAGAAAAGCAGCGCCAACCTTCTCCTTCCATCCTCTACCGATTAAGTAGTCGGTAAATTCCTGATACATCGGATTTACGAGATGAAAGACAGTCGGTAATTGCGCATCATTATAAATTTTTTCAACCTGCTCGATTGCCTGCTCTAAATCAACTCCAGGTTCGCCAAATGGTGGACTCCCAGAAACAAATATGGAGTTAGCCCTGTATGTAACACCATCTGAAATTCGAATCTGCCATGTACCAATTTCTTTAATCTCATGAGGTGGCCATGTCCGAGTGGATAGAGCCTCGAGCTCGGCTATACGTAGCGAGAGAGGTGCACCGCTGCCAGCTTTTTGTGGGACTTCCTTAATGGGGTGAACAATTGCAATTTGACGCGGATCAAATTCAACAATCTCTCCGGAACGTTTTCTTATTGTTGTTACCGATTCGAGAACTCCAACGAGATCGCGATAGCCGCCCTCGGGGTCATGCAGGCGCAGGGTCAGCCGCTGGCCGATCAACGCGGGGTCAAGACCGACAGAACCTGCTCTCATAGGCTCACATTAACCGTGCAGTTCAGATGGTGCATGGTTAGAATTGCCCTCTCGCTACGCTTTATCCATTCTTGATTTTTCGGAGGTTCCTCGTGACATATGTGATTGCCCAGCCATGTATCGATGTGAAAGATAAGTCCTGCATCGAAGAGTGCCCAGTGGATTGCATCTATGAAGGTAACCGAATGCTCTACATCCAACCTGATGAGTGTGTGGATTGCGGAGCTTGCGAGCCAGTCTGCCCTGTTGAAGCTATTTACTACGAAGATGATGTTCCAGGAGACTGGAAAGAGTTTCCGAAGATTAATACTGAATTTTTCGTAGAACTCGGTTCTCCAGGTGGAGCTGCAAAGGTCGGTCTTACAGATCATGACCATGCAGATGTGCTCGCCATTGAGAAAAAAACTTCCTGATTTTCCCTGGGATGCACTTGCTCCTTACGGAGTAAAGGCGCGCAAGCACCCAGGAGGGATCATTGATCTCTCGCAAGGAACTCCTGTAGATCCAACACCCGAATTTATTCAAAAGGTGTTGGCGGAGAGTGCAAACTCTCCAAGTTATCCAACCACCGCAGGCACGCTTGAGTTGCAACAAGCAATTCGTACTTGGGCAATTAACCATCTTGGGATTACAGGTGACTTTGACGTTCTTCCAGTTATCGGTTCAAAAGAATTAGTTGCATGGCTTCCAACATTTCTTCAATCCAAGACTGTTCTCTATCCAAAGATTGCTTATCCGACATATCTCGTTGGTGCGATGTTGGCGCAATCACATGAGATAGCAGTAGATATTGATGCTTCACAGTGGCCGCTCGCCGATTTAGCGTGGGTGAATTCGCCAGCGAATCCCACGGGTCGAGTGCACACCGAAGCAGAGTTTCGCGCGGTTATCCAGTGGTCGCGGAAGAATAACGCGGTAGTTGTATCAGATGAGTGCTACTTTGAATTTGGGGATGGTGTAACTCCGACATCAATTTTTGCTTATAGCGATGGCGATAATTCAAATTTGCTTGCCGTGCACTCCTTATCAAAGAGATCCTCTTTGGCGGGTTATCGAGCCGCATTTGTGATCGGAGATCCTGCGCTTATCGCATCAATTCGCGAGATTAGAAAACATGCCGGCATGATGGTTGCTCTCCCTGTTCAAAAGGCGATGACTGCAGCCCTTGGCGATGATGAACATGTTGCTATTGCTCGTGCTCGATACAACTCTCGTCGCGCCAAGCTAAAGCCAGCCTTAGAGGCGGCTGGATTTCGAATTGAAGAGAGCGTTGCCGGACTTTACATCTGGTGCACACGTAACGAAGATGCTTGGAAGTCAATTGATTGGCTTGCAGAGATTGGAATCCTTGCTACCCCCGGCACGTTTTATGGCGCTGATGGCAGCCAGCATATTCGCGTAGCAATGACCGCAACTGATGCCGCTGTGAGTGATGCAGCTGCACGCATCTTGGCTGCGATTGGCGCATAAACCATGACTGTTGGAATTCTGCTGGTTGGGGGCCGGGGAACTCGCCTAGCTCCAATTACTTCAGAGATTCCCAAGCCAATGCTTCCAGTCGCATGTAAACCAGTTACCGAGCACCAAATTCTCGCAGCTCAGCGTGCAGGCATTACTACTTTGGTTCTTGCGACATCTTATCTTTCAGAAGTTTTTATCCCGTACTTTGGAGATGGAAGCAAGTGGGGGATAGATCTTCGCTATGCAGTCGAAAAAGAGCCTCTGGGAACTGGTGGCGCAATCGCAAATGCTGCTGCACATTTAGATGAGGGTACATCTGATGATGCAGTCGTAATTTTTAATGGTGACGTTCTCAGCCAACATAATCTCGCTGCCCAAATTGAATTTCACAAGAAGTCTGATGCGGATGTCACGCTTCACTTGATACAAGTTGACGATGCTCGCGCTTTTGGTTGTGTTCCAACATCACAAGACGGACAGGTTGAAGCATTCTTAGAGAAGATGGAAAATCCGGTAACCAATTGGATCAACGCTGGATGCTATGTATTCAAACGTGCTGTTATTGATTCAATCCCACGGGATACTGTTGTTTCTGTCGAGCGTGAAACTTTCCCTCAACTCATTAGCGACAAACGTCGAGTTTTTGGATTTAAAGAAGCGGCATACTGGCTCGATATCGGAAATCCTGGGGCACTCTTTAAAGGTTCTCAAGATTTAGTCGCAGCTGATTCGCTCATTTCGCCTACTGCCACTGTTGATTCCACTGCAGTACTCATTGGTGGCACCTCTATCGGAGCTCAAGTTCAGATTGGTGCTGGGGCAATCCTTGATAATTGCATCGTCTCTGACCGAGCCATTGTTAAACCTGGCGCACACCTGACTCGAACCTTTCTGGCTGCGTCTGCCGTAGTTGAAGAAGGCGCCACCTATGAAGACCGATATATCTCTCAGAGCCAGAATCTTTCAATAATTTTTTGACGCGAATATTTGTCGATTTTTTGGTGAAATCACGCTCAGATATGTGAAATCTTGACCATTTTCTCACCCTGAAGGTGTACTTGGGGAGTTGACAGGAAGGGATTACACGCGTGTAATTCATCCATAGCGACCCGAAATCCACTCAAGGACCGGGCCCTAATGACTTGAGGAGATTAGCAAATGCCAATCCGTCCAGAAGGAACATCTACTGGCAAGCCATCAGCCCCCACTGCTGGACCAACTATCCAATTAGCAAATGGCGAGAATATTGAACTCTCGTGGCAAGAGCGCGCTCTCTGTGCGCAGACCGATCCAGAAGCTTTCTTTCCAGAAAAGGGCGGGTCTACTCGCGAAGCAAAGCGCGTATGTCTCTCATGCGATGTTCGCCAAGAATGTCTCGAGTACGCACTTGCCCATGATGAGCGTTTTGGAATTTGGGGCGGACTCTCCGAACGCGAGCGTCGCCGTTTGAAGCGTCGACCAGCGTAAGCAATGTCTTCCCATCGCGTCAGCGCGATTCTCGTTGTCCATGATGGCGCAACGTGGTTGCCTGAGGTTGTTGCATCACTAGCATCACAGTCGCGGGCATTTGATCACATTGTTGCAGTTGATACAGGCTCGATTGATTCGTCTGCAAAGTTGCTTAAAAGCGCTCGCATTCCGATTCTCACAATGTCACGCGAGACTGGTTTTGGTGCCGCAATCGCATCAGCTGTTGAAAAACTTCCACCCTCAATTGAAAACGAATGGCTGTGGATTCTCCATGATGATTGTGCACCAGCACCTGGTGCACTTGAAGCCTTGTTGACAGCAATTGAAGATCGTCCGAGCGTCGTTATGGCTGGACCAAAATTACTTGGTTGGCACGATCGCACACATCTTCTTGAAATCGGAATAAGTATTGCAACTAATGGTGCGCGTTGGACCGGACTCGAAGATTCAGAATATGACCAAGGCCAACATGATGGAGTTGCAGAAGTTTTATCGGTGAGCACCGCAGGCGCATTGATTCGCAGAAGTGTATTTGAGGAGCTTGGTGGTTTTGATCAGAACCTAGAACTCTTCAGAGACGACGTTGATTTTGGCTGGCGAGTTCACGCCGCGGGGCACGGAGTCATTGTCGTCACGGATGCTGTTGCTTATCACGCACAGGCATCTGCAACAGAGCGACGTGAAGTTGATGTGAAAGGTGCGCTCCTGCAGCGCCCCCTTCTATTGGATCGACAGAATGCTGCCTACGTTCTCTTAGCAAATGCAACGTGGTGGCTACTTCCACTTTTAGCAATACAACTTTTCGGTTCTGCCCTCATTCGAGCAGTGGGATACCTTTTTGCAAAACTTCCCGGGTATGCAGCAGATGAGATTCTCGCAATTGGAAACCTTCTGGTGAAACCAGGGGAGTTACTGAAGGCAAGAAAGGCGCGCAAATCAACACGTCTTGTGTCTTCACGTGTCGTATCCCGATTCATTCCGTCGAGAGGTCGCCAGCTTCGCTTAGCAATCGATCGAGGCTTGAGCTCGATCAGAGATTTTATTCTTAAGCCCACAGAGGAATCAGTTCTGGATGAATCACTTTTAGATCTTCCTACCGAGAAAGAATTAGAAGAAGAAGATCTGCTCACCCCCGTGGTATCTCGTAAGTGGAGCTCAATATTCCGCAAGCCTTTTGTGATCGTATTCATTTTTCTTGTTGTGCTCACACTTATCTGGTCTAGAAATCGAATTGGCGCAGTTTCAGGGGGAACGCTGGCTCCTTCACCATCAGGGGCGAGAGATCTCTGGGATTTTTACTTCGCTCCTTGGCATGAAGTTGGCTTAGGCAGTAAAAGTGCTGCGCCAGTATGGATGCCGATAATCGCCTTAGCTTCACTTGTCACGCTAGGAAATGTCTCCCTCTTTATCTCCCTCTTCTTTATCGCAGCACCTGTATTGCTGTTTTTGTCTGGCCACCATTTGGTCAAAAAGGTGAGCGAAAATCGATTCATCACAGCATCGGCGGCGCTTCTCTACGCAATCTCTCCAGTGAGTGTCTCTGCCGTTAACTCAGGACGCTTTGGAATTCTGATGATCATGATTCTCGCCCCATTCCTCGTCACCACTGCAATGCAGTGGCGAAAAGTTGATGAGTTTTCGATTCGCAAGATGTCAGCACTTTCGCTCTTGTTAGCGCTCATGTTCGCGTTCGCACCACCGTTTTTCATAGCGCTGTTTGTTCTCACTTTGGCAGCTATCGCACATGACTTCTTTAAGTGGCGAAAAGTCCCAAATCTACCTCGGCCCTATTCGCTCTTGGCACGTCGGGTGCTTCTTTTGTTTGCTCCACTAGCTCTGACAATTCCGTGGAGTTTGGAGATCGTTAGCTCTCCCAAAAAATTCTTTATCGATATCGGCATGCTCTCGGCTGGCGGTGGAGCAAACATCGCTTTCACGGCAAATCCAGGCGGAGCAGGCTCGCTTCCTTGGTGGCTCATTAGCCCTGTAATCCTGATTCTTGCAATCGGACTTTTTTCTATCGAGCGTGCACGACAGATTTCGCTTATTGGTGGTTTGTTCATTTGCGTCGCAACTATTGCATCTACATTCACGATTACTGGAAAAGGAACAACTACTCCAAACTACATGTACGCAGGTGTCTTCATTGCACTTGCTACGCTAGCGGCTTTATATAGCTCAGTTGCAATTCTGGATAAAGTTCGTGAACGATTGATCGCAACACATGTAAATTATCGTCACTTCGCTGTCTCAGCCTTAGTCACCATTTCGATGGTTTATGCAGTCACTGCCTCTGGATGGATTGCAACGCAAGGACCGCAAGCGCCTTTGCAATCGGCGCAAGGTGAGGTGCTGCCGCCATATCTTGCAATTGAGACTCAATCGAAAACCCTCGTTTTACGTGAAAGAATTATTGGAACAACACCTTCGTTAAGTTATTACATTGCACGCGGTAGCGATGTGTCACTAGGCGATGCTGAGGTTGCACCACCGGAAGTTGCTGAAATAGTTGATGCGGTCACCGCCCTTGCCGATGGAAGCGGAGTGACAAGTAGCAAAACTTTGGCAAGCTATGGAATTACATATGTATTTCTTAAAGCTCCATTCCAAGGCACACTTGTGCAGACTATTGATGGACTCGGAGGCTTCACTCGGGCATCCTCGACAACTTCTGGAATTGTTTGGAAAGTTTCAGGTGCTACTGGAAATCTTATTCTCACCGACCCGAGTGGAAAATCTGCTCAGCTCGCACCAACCTCTGTTCCAGATGAATACATGGTTACAACTCCAGGCGTAGTCACCCTCACTGAAAGCTTCAGTCGTTCATGGCATCTCGTGCAAAATGGTGAACGGTTAACCCGCATTAAAAGTGAACTCTCACTTCCACAATTTGCCGTTGAAGAAGTTGGCCCAGTTCTCTTGATTTATGATGGCTCAGTAAGACGCGGTTGGATCTCACTCCATCTCATCATTCTTCTCACCTTTGCACTCTTTGCAGCCCCAAGCGGTCGCCGTAAGCGAGA
>JBILSO010000046.1:0-7478 GCA_044372065.1 Candidatus Planktophila sp.
GCACAGGAGAAGCACTTACTCCTCCTGCTGTTGCACCACTTCACACTTACGGCGTACATGTCGACGGAGACTCCGTCACAGTTGAAATCTAATCGGGGAAAATGATGAGCACACTAGAAATTCGCGGCCTTAAAGTAAGCGTCACCACTGAAGGTGGAGATGTAGAAATCCTCAAGGGCGTAGATCTCACCATTAAATCCGGTGAAACACACGCAATCATGGGACCTAACGGTTCCGGTAAGTCCACTCTTGCATACTCGATTGCTGGTCATCCTAAGTACACAATCACTGGTGGCACAGTCACACTAGATGGTGCAGATGTTTTGGAGATGACAGTTGATGAGCGCGCTCGTGCTGGTCTCTTCCTTGCAATGCAGTATCCAGTTGAAGTTCCTGGAGTATCTGTCTCCAATTTCTTGCGCACAGCAGCGACTGCGTTGCGCGGAGAAGCTCCAAAGCTTCGCGAGTGGGTAGGCGAAGTAAAGAGTGCAATGGAAGCGTTGAAGATGGATGCATCTTTCGCATCTCGTAACGTTAATGAAGGATTCTCAGGCGGAGAAAAGAAGCGTCACGAAATCATGCAGCTTGAACTCCTTAAGCCAAAGATTGCAATCTTGGATGAGACTGACTCGGGGCTTGATGTTGATGCTCTCAGAGTTGTATCTGAAGGTGTTAATCGCGCGAAAGAAGCAAACGGAATCGGCGTTCTTTTGATTACTCACTACACACGCATCCTCCGTTACATCCAACCTGACTTCGTTCACGTCTTTGCTAATGGCAAGATCGTTGAAGAAGGTGGACCTGAATTAGCGGAGAAGCTAGAAGCCAACGGTTATGCGGAGTACGTAGGCGCTTAGGCGCAGATGTAACTTTTATGACCTTTAACCCGATCGAAGTGCGGAAAGATTTTCCGATCTTTACTCGCACTATTCGTGACGGGAAAAGATTGGTCTATCTCGACAGTGGCGCAACGGCGCAAAAACCCCAGAGCGTTATTGATGCGGAAGTGGACTTCTATCGCTTGCATAATGCGGCAGCCCATCGCGGTGCGCACCAACTCGCAGAAGAAGCCACCGATCTCTTTGAAGGTGCGAGAGCAAAAGTCGCAGCATTTATCGGAGCAAATGTCGAAGAGGTTGTCTTTACAAAGAGTGCAACCGAGTCTCTCAACTTGATTGCATACGCAATGGGAAATGCTCCAGCGGGTAACCGCTTCCACCTGAGCGCTGGCGACGAGATCGTCGTATCCGAGATGGAACATCATGCAAATTTGATTCCATGGCAACAACTCGCTGCACGAACTGGTGCTGTGTTGCGCTGGTTCAATGTGACCCCAGAGGGACGACTCGACCTTTCGCAGATTCCACAACTCATTACGGCTCGAACAAAGGTTGTTGCTCTGACCCATCAATCAAATGTATTAGGGACAATCAATCCTTTATCTGAGATTGTTGCCGCAGCACATGCTGTTGGCGCAGTTGTCGTTCTTGACGCGTGTCAATCAGTGCCGCATATGAAAGTTAATGTTGCTCAACTTGGTATCGATTTTCTTTCATTCTCTGGACATAAGACAGTGGGACCAACAGGTGTTGGAATCATGTGGGGGCGCAGCGCGCTCCTTGAGGAGTTGCCACCATTTCTTACAGGTGGTTCGATGATTGCAGATGTCTCCATGACTACGGCAACTTGGGCACCCGCGCCGGCAAAGTTTGAAGCTGGTGTACCAAATATGGCGCAAGCCGTTGGATTAGGTGCAGCGGTTGATTACTTGAGCGCGATTGGCATGGATGTAATTGCACAGCATGAACATATGCTCACAGAAGATTTACTAGGCAAGCTTCTTGAGATTGAAGAGGCGGCCGTAGTTGGTCCACTCAATATGGAAAGCCGTGGGGGAGCGATCTCATTTACTGTTGCTGGAATCCATCCTCATGATCTCGGTCAATTTTTAGATAGCCAGGGGATCGCGGTTCGTACCGGACATCACTGCGCCTGGCCCCTCACTCGTTCACTCGGTGTACCTGCAACAACTCGTGCATCCCTCTATCTTTATAACACTGTCGAAGACAATGACGCACTGATTGACGGCGTACAAGCTGCGATGAGGTATTTCAAGTAATGAATCTTGACACCCTCTACCAGGAAGTGATTCTCGACCATTACAAGAATCCTCTCAATAAAAAACTTGCACCTACTTTTGATGCCCAGGTTCATCACATCAACCCAAGCTGTGGCGATGAGATCACTCTCAACCTCACCGCGGTAGATGGAGTGATAACAGCAATCACATGGGATGGCGTTGGCTGCTCGATTTCACAGGCGAGTGTTTCGATCGCCAGCGATCTACTTGTTGGAAAGAGCTTCGAGCAAGCGGAAGCGATTTCAGATGATTTTGTTGAACTCATGCAGAGCAAGGGAAAGAAAGTAGGAGATGAGTCCGTGCTAGAAGATGCTGTGGCCCTAGCTGGCGTCTCGCAATATCCCGCACGCATCAAGTGCGCGTTATTGGGGTGGATGGCGATAAAGGATGCCTCTATTCAGGCTCAGAGAAAGTAAAAGGCTATAGAATTCCAACACTATTGAGAGGTAAGGCATGAGCGCAAAAGTAGAAGATGTAACTGAGGCTATGAAGGATGTAGTCGATCCTGAACTCGGCATTAACGTAGTTGATCTTGGTCTTATTTACGATGTGATGGTTGATGAGAGCAATATTGCAATCCTAAATATGACTCTCACTTCAGCTGCTTGCCCTCTTCAAGACGTTATTGAGGATCAAACACGTCAAGCACTTGCACCTCTGACAAGTGATGTAAAAATCAATTGGGTCTGGATGCCACCTTGGGGTCCGGATAAGATTTCAGATGATGGTCGTGAACAGTTGAGGGCTTTAGGGTTTACTGTTTAACCCATGTCCCAACACGCAATGTGGATGACCTTTCGGTCAATCACAGCAGATCCATCAGTTAAGGAAGCAAAACTCAAACCTGGAACTGTAAAAAGAATTCTGGGTTATGCCCAAAAGTACCGACGCTACCTTTTCTTTTTTCTTGCAACCGTGGTTGTCGATGCATTCTTGATCGTCTCTACTCCTCTACTTTTGAGGAAGTTAATCGACGATGGAGTTATTCCTAAAGATGCACAGCTTGTTACACAGTTAGCTCTGATAGTAGGTGGCCTTGCTTTAGTTGACGCCCTCATGAACATCATCGGTAGGTGGTTTTCAGCCCGCATCGGTGAGGGTCTCATCTATGACTTGCGCTCTGAAGTTTTTGCCCATGTGCAACGCCAATCGATCGCCTTTTTCACCCGCACGCAGACAGGTGCCCTCATATCGCGCATTAACTCCGACGTCATGGGTGCTCAGCAGGCATTCACGGCAACGCTCTCTGGAGTCGTCAGTAATGTGATCAGCTTATTGCTGGTGACAATTGCAATGCTCTTTCTTTCGTGGCAGATAACTCTCTTCTCGCTGGCTTTGCTTCCGCTCTTTCTCCTACCAACGAAATGGGTAGGGAGGAAGATTCAGTCGCTGACTCGAGATTCCTTCGAACTGAATGCACAAATGTCGAGCACTATGACAGAGAGGTTCAATGTCTCCGGTGCCCTCCTTGTTGCCCTCTATGGCAAGCACTCAAATGAGAAAGAGTATTTTCGCTCTCGTGCGCGACGCGTAGCTGATATTGGTATTCAGTTAGCACTTCTCAACCGCCTGTTTTTCATTTCGCTTACAAGCGTTGCAGCAATTGCTACTGCTTTTGCATATGGAATCGGTGGACACTTAGCGATCAACGGCACAATCACAGTCGGATCAATGATTGCGATAACTGCGTTACTAGCTCGCCTCTATGGTCCATTGACTGCGCTCTCAAATATTCGCATTGACGTGATGACCGCTCTTGTCTCTTTCGAAAGAGTTTTTGAGGTATTGGATCTTGCACCAATGGTGACGAGCAAACCCAATTCAAAAACATTGACTACTTCGATGCCTCGAGTCGAGTTCAAAGATGTCGCCTTCAGATACCCAAAGGCAGACGAGATTTCTTTGGCCTCACTAGAGTCTGCAGCAAAACTAGAGACTGTAGATTCTGGCGAGATTCTTAAAGGCGTCTCGTTTGTGGCTGAACCAGGAACGCTTACCGCTCTCGTTGGACCGTCGGGTGCTGGAAAGACAACGATTAGTGCATTGATTCCAAGACTTTATGATGTAACGGGCGGATCAATCGAGATCGATGGTCACGACGTTCGCGATGTTGAGTTAGAGAGCTTGCGTGAATGCATAGGTGTAGTGATGCAAGATGCACACCTCTTTCACGAAACCATCGCCGAAAATCTGAGATATGCCAAGGAAGATGCCACTCGGGAAGAGATGGAAGCAGCATGTCGTAGCGCACAAATCTGGACTCTTATCGATTCTCTTCCTCAAGGATTAGAGACGATGGTGGGTGAGCGAGGACATCGCTTGAGTGGAGGCGAGAAGCAACGTCTTGCAATCGCACGTTTGCTCTTGAAATCTCCAGCTGTCGTGATTCTTGATGAAGCGACTGCACACCTAGATTCTGAGAATGAATCCTTAGTGCAAGAAGCATTGAAGGAAGCGCTTAAGGGGCGCACAAGTATCGTCATTGCCCATCGCCTCAGCACTGTGATGGAAGCCGACCAAATCCTTGTCATAAATAATGGTGTCGTCGCCGAACGTGGTCGTCATGAAGAACTCATCAACAAGGGTGCCCTCTACTCAGAGCTCTTTGCTCGCCAAGACCTCACCACTAGCTAGATCCATCTTTCGAATTAAATATCTTCCGTATACGACCAGTCCTGCAAAGAGAATCCATTGCACCGCATACGCAAGGTGTGGTCCATCGCTTAAAGATGGAATCTCGGCTGGTGCATTTGGTGTTAATGATGGAAGAGAACCAGAAATAAGATCTAGGTAATAGTTCTCGGATGCGAGTCCTGATTGAGCATTGAGCTCGCTCACCAGATTGTCATCGCGATTGAGGGGGAGTGCAAAGAATGATCCAGAGGGCAGAGAAGAATCAAGACGAAGCCTGGCGGTGATTGAGACAACCTCTGTTGGAACCGATGATGTGACTGGCGCAACTGTGGCGGAAGATCCAGCGGCGACCCAGCCGCGATCTACCCAAACAGATTCACCATCTTCAGTTGTAAATCGAGTGAGAACCGCATACCCATACTTTCCTTCAAAGTAGCGGTTTCTTAAAAGTATCTGTTCTTCGGCATTGAAAGTTCCTTTTGTTGTTACTAGGCGCCACTCATTCTCTTCAACGTTCGACTTCACTGTTGCTAAATCAACGGTAGGAATGTTAATGCGATTCTCAATCGTTGCATTTCGCGCACTCCGATCTTGTCCGCGATAAAACTGCCACTGCGAAGCCCATAGACAACCAGCTATCAAGACAATAGCAATCAGACTTTTAAGGAGTGCGTTCTTCTCGCCTGACCGAATCACAATGGAGAGTGTAGTTAAGAAAGTGAGCGGGGTTTCTTTGCTAGGAGTGCGGCTCCAGGGGTAATGGTTTCGCGTCCTGCGTTGGCAATCACAACAGCTATATATGGCAACGTCACAGCTCCAAAGAGGGCAAACCATCTAAATGGACTTGGTAATACGACGGTGAGAATAAAGCAGAGGGTACGAATCATCATTGAGATGAAATAGCGCTTTTGACGTCCAGAGAGATCATTGCTGAGGGCTTTTGGGGCGCTAGTGACGTCGTAGACCTCATTTGATCCTGCCCCAGATGTTGTTGCCATGCGATAAGAGTAGGTCCGTCGCAACAGTTGGGCGACTTCAAACACAGGTTACGCATAGGTAGCAGGGTAAGTTTGGCCACATGAGCCAAATAGCACTCGTCACAGGGGGTAATCGCGGTATTGGCTTAGCGATAGCCAAATCTCTCCAATCTGATGGTTGGGAAGTTGTCGTCACCTACCGCAGCGGCGATGCGCCTGCCGATTTTAAATCCGTGAAGATGGATGTCACATCAGAAGATTCAGTAGATGCCGCGTTTCTCTCGATTGAAGAGCAATGGGGACCCCCAGAAGTCATTGTTGCAAACGCTGGAATTACTAAGGACACACTTGTACTGCGCATGAGTGAAGAGGATTTCACTTCAGTCATTGATACCAATCTCACTGGTGCATTCAGAGTGGCCAAGCGTGGGTCTAAGGGACTTCTCAAACTCAAACGTGGACGATTGATTTTTATTGGATCAGTTGTTGGTGGAGTCGGCGCAGCGGGACAAGTGAATTACTCAGCCAGCAAGGCTGGATTAGTCGGAATGGCACGTTCCTTTGCTCGCGAACTGGGTTCCCGTTCGATTACTGCAAATGTAATTGCACCCGGCTTCGTTGAGACGGATATGACCGCTGATCTCGATGAGAAAAGACGCGGTGATATCGCTGCCCAGGTTCCGCTTGGTCGTTTTTGCAGTGCAGAAGAAATCGCGGAAGTTGTTACTTTTATTGCTTCACCAAAGGCGAGTTACATCACGGGAGCAATCATTCCGGTTGATGGGGGATTAGGAATGGGGCACTGAATGGGAATTCTCGAAGGAAAAAATATTTTGGTGACAGGGGTCCTAACTGATGGCTCTATCGCATTTCACATCGCAAAGATTGCACAAGAACAAGGCGCGAATGTAGTTCTCACTGGATTTGGGCGTGCGTTAAGTCTTACTACTCGAATCGCTGGCCGTCTTCCACAAACACCGCCGATTATTGAACTTGATGTTACGAATAATGATCACCTTCAGGGACTAGCTACCCAAATTCAGCAGCATCTTCCACACCTCGATGGTGTCGTGCACTCAATTGGATTCGCTCCTGAGTCAGCACTTGGAGGTAATTTTCTCAACACAGAGTGGGAAGATGTGGCCACTGCAGTTCAAGTCTCTGCTTATTCGCTGAAATCACTCACAATGGCGTGTAGACCGACGTTCAAAGATGGTGCTTCGATCGTGGGTTTAGATTTCGACGCTGCTGTCGCTTGGCCAAAGTATGACTGGATGGGGGTTGCTAAGGCAGCTCTCGAATCAACATCTCGATATCTTGCTCGCGATCTTGGAAGTGAGAACATACGAATTAATCTAGTTGCAGCTGGACCGATTCGTACAATGGCAGCGAAATCCATTCCTGGATTCGATGAATTTGAGAAGGTATGGAATGAACGCTCTCCACTGTCATGGGATGTCACTGATCCAACTCCAGCAGCAAAGGCGGCGATTGCATTGTTAAGTGATTGGTTCCCGAAGACAACCGGTGAAATTATCCACGTAGATGGTGGGCTTCATGCGATGGGCGCATAAACGCACCTTTGCTTTTCTTCTCTCCGTTTTAGTGCCTTCGACAATCGGAGTTGTGTACCTATCTGCGCAGACGGTCGAACCAATCGTCGAGATTTCAGCTACTAAAAAGATCCATTGCTTTAATAATGAGATGTTACTTGTACTGACAACGAG
>JBILSO010000047.1:0-7437 GCA_044372065.1 Candidatus Planktophila sp.
GTTGATGGCAGTAAGTGTCACGCCCTCGCCATGATTTACACCCGTCAGAGCAATCATCCTGCAGCGAGATGGCGTGTGCTGTGTGCTTACGGATCTAAGCATAGGAGCCCTGTGAGGAGAGCGAATCATCGCTAATAATTCAATCTCATCTCTTGGCTTCGTCAGATATCCATCAATTTCTTCACTGTGATGGGTGGCAAGAAATCCAATTGATCGATCTAAATATGGTGAAAGTGATGAAAGTATCTTGAGATTTAAGTCAGAAACATCACTCGAAAAGATAAGTAGAGGCTTAAGCTCAGTGGATACAGCAAGAAATGTTTGCAAGGATTCTACGTCGAGTGCACGAAAGATAACGCTCCACCCGTGTGCGAAGAGCGTTCCAGCGACCATCGCTTCAAACTCAGGATCCTTTATTGCAGTGATTACATTGAGTTCAGCCATTTGATTTAACAATCACCAATCTCCCATTTGATGTTCCCGCAAGAAGTCTTTGGACCTGTGAATTATCAACTGAGACTGTGATTGCTAAACCATTTCCAAAGTTAGAACTTTTGCGATCGATAGAACGAAGAAATATCCCTGTGAGTAGTAGCTCTGGAGTACTCAGGCTCTGCGAGTCCTGTGGTTCTGGCACCCAGTAGATACTTATCGGCTCTCCTATTTCAATCGTCGCCGGAATGTCCGATGCTGAAATATTCAGTGGTACCTGTTCAGCATCAAATTCCTGAAGATCTTCAGTGACTGCACTCGTGGCAACAAATTCACCTGCGGCGATGTATCTCGTAGTAGTTGAGCCGATGGGCGATAGCGAATGAGGTAAGTAGAGATCTTCATTACCAACAAGAGAAGCGTTGATGAGTTCTAAATCTCCGGATGTGAGCAACGATCCCGCTGCGACTGGATGAGAAACTACCCAATATGCTGAACTGCGATCTGAAAGCGCTGCAAAGGCGAATGATGAGAGTAGTGCGGCTAGGAATAGAACACCTGCAACGATGACTCGCGGTGATTTCAGTGAGATGGAAGTGTGTGGTTGATGTGACATAAGGGTGGAGCAAACGCTATAGCCCTGATCTTTGTTGTCATCTTTCCACAGTCATCCTTTAGGTTGATACAGGTTCAACCTTCAGGCGGATGGATCAGCGTGGCACGCTGGCCATGCTGGCGCAATGACAACTTACACACATCCTAACTACATATTAACTGCCGTAAGCGAAGATCAAGCACTGTGGAGTCATCCCATTCTCGATCTCTATCCAGATTCACAAAGATTTGAACCGCTACCACCTCTTCCGATTCAAAAGGCAAAGCTCTATCTCACACCGTCACACTTCGAAGAAGATTTCGAAGGTGATGACTACCCTGAACCAACGTCAGCGAGCGAATTGCCTGAACTACATGCGTGGACGATGACATTTGTCGTGGCACTCCTTGAGATCTGGGCTGGAAGGAGACAACCTGCGCAATTGATGGCGCGTTGTCACCGAGTTATTTACAACGAGCTAATCAGAAAGACGGGATCTCAGAAAGAGGTTGGCAGAGTACGAACAATTCATCAAAGCGAGCCACTTGATGGAATTTGTGAATCGACAATCACCGTGCGTTTCGGTGAAAGATTGCGCGCCATCGTCATTCGCTTTGAAGGCGTTGATGGGCGCTGGTTATGCACCGAGTTAGATCTGGTCTAAATGCTAGGCAGCACCATGACAGCGCTTGTACTTCTTGCCTGAACCACAAGGGCAAGGGGCGTTGCGTGTCACTTCATTCTTGGTTACAACGCCAGATTCATCTGAAGCCGTATACGAGAGAGCGCCGACCTGAGCAGGTTTAGCTTCAATCGATGGTGCTGAAACCTTTTTGCCATCTTCAACATTGACCTCAACATTAAATACCAGGCTCGCAAGTTCTTCCTTGATTGCATCCATCATCGCCGAGAAGAGTTCAAAACCCTCTCGTTGATATTCAACAAGCGGATCGCGTTGAGCCATTGCTCTGAGACCAATTCCTTCTTGGAGATAATCCATCTCATAGAGATGCTCACGCCACTTTCGATCTAGAACAGATAAGAGCACCTTGCGCTCAAGTTCGCGCATGACTTCAGGGCCAAGCTCACTCTCACGCTTTACATATGCTGCTTCTGCATCTTCAATAATTCGAGCAGCTAAAAATTCAGCATCAAGGCCACCGACGGAACCGACTTCAGATATGAGCCCATCGATGGTGAGCGAAATTGGGTACACAAGGCGCAGAGCTGTCCAGAGCTTTTCTAGATCCCAATCCTCTGCAAATCCTTCAGCTGTCTCTGCATCGACATAAGCCTGGATTGTATCTGCCAAGAACTGCCCCACTTGAGTCGAGATATCTTCGCCCTCTAAAACAAGCCGTCTCTCGCTATATATAACTCCGCGCTGGCGATTCATGACATCGTCATACTTAAGGACATTCTTTCGAATCTCAAAGTTCTGTGCTTCGACCTGAGTCTGTGCCGACTTGATCGCATTACTTACCATCTTGGACTCGATAGGTGCATCCTCAGGAAGACCGGCTGCGGATAAAAAGCGCTCAACCATTGCCGAATTAAATCGTCGCATCAAATCATCTTGTAGAGAGAGGTAGAAACGTGATTCACCAGGATCACCTTGACGACCTGATCGACCACGCAACTGGTTATCGATACGACGTGATTCGTGACGCTCTGTTCCTAGAACATATAGTCCGCCGAGTGAGACAACTTCCTCGTGACTAGCTTCAAGGGCAGCCTGTTGCTTGGCAAGTTCAATTGGCCAAGCTTCATTATATTCCGCCTCATTTTCTTCCAGCGAAATTCCACGTCGTTGTAATTCAAACTTGGCCATAAACTCAGGGTTGCCACCCAACATAATGTCGGTACCGCGACCTGCCATATTTGTCGCAACCGTTACCGCGCCTTTAACACCAGCGCGACCAATAATCATCGCCTCGCGTTCGTGGTGCTTTGCATTGAGAACTTCGTGCGGAACACCATTTTTCTTCAAGACTGCAGAGAGTTCTTCCGATTTTTCAACACTGACAGTACCCACCAAAACAGGTTGGCCTTTGCGGTGACGCTCAACAATGTCTTGTGCGACTGCGAGAAACTTTCCAGCTTCTGTTTTATAGACCAAGTCTGCCGCATCAATGCGTTGCATAGGGCGATTTGTAGGAATAGGAACGACGCCAAGCTTATAGATTTGATGAAACTCAGATGCTTCCGTCATTGCAGTACCGGTCATACCTGAAATCTTTGCGTAGAGACGGAAATAGTTCTGCAAAGTAATGGTTGCCAGAGTCTGATTTTCATTCTGAATCTCAATACGTTCTTTTGCTTCGAGTGCTTGATGCAAACCATCACTGTAGCGACGCCCTGAGAGCATGCGGCCAGTATGTTCATCTACGATGAGAAGCTCGCCATTCATGACGACATAATCTTTGTCGCGTTTAAAAAGTTCCTTAGCACGGACGGCATTATTGAGGTAGCCGATCAGTGTTGTATTCGCAGATTCATACAGATTTTCTATACCAAGAAGCTGTTCTACTTTTGTGACACCGGCCTCTATGACCCCTACTGTCTTCTTCTTTTCATCAACTTCATAGTGAATGTCTCGCGAGAGCTGATTAACAATATTTGCAAATTCAACGTACCACTTGGTTGGTCTATCAGCAGGACCGCTAATAATCAGCGGTGTACGCGCTTCGTCAATGAGAATAGAGTCAACTTCATCTACTACAGCGAAGAAGTGATCTCTCTGCACACAATCTTCTAAGCTCCAAGCCATGTTGTCACGAAGATAATCAAATCCGAATTCGTTATTTGTTCCATAAGTTACATCGCAGTTATAGGCTTCACGACGCTCAGCCGGGGACATGCTATTGAGAATGACACCTACGGTCAGACCAAGGAAACGATGAATACGTCCCATCCATTGGCTATCGCGCAACGCTAGATAATCATTTGTTGTAACGACGTGAACACCTTTACCTGCGAGTGCATTCAAATATGATGGGAGGGTTGCAACAAGAGTCTTACCTTCACCAGTTTTCATTTCAGCGATATTTCCCATGTGCATCGCGGCGCCACCCATGAGTTGAACATCGTAATGGCGTTGACCTAACGTGCGCTTGGCTGCCTCGCGAACAACTGCAAAGGCTTCAGGGAGTAAGTCATCGAGATCTTCGCCTTGCGTCAAACGAGTTTTAAACTCTTGAGTTTTTGCACGAAGTGCTTCATCTGACAAAGGTTCGATTGATGGCTCAAAGGAGTTAACCTCTGCAGCAATCTTTGTAAGCTGACGAAGGATCTTTCCTTCACCTGCGCGCATAATCCGATCAAGAATCGATGACATTTACAAACCTTTCAGAGTTTTCCTTTATGAGACAGCTTGACGGACGGATATCCCCCGCTCGTCACTGGGTATATCGTAGGGGTTTGGCAATGCATGCAGTAACTGCGCCAATAACCATATATCCCGCTCCGTGCAGGGCTCTGCCCGCCTCTCGCAGGGTCGCCCCCGATGTAACTAAGTCATCGATGAGGATCACGGGAATATTCGAAGAATCTTCTAGGTTCGCACATCTCATTGAATGGCTGAGATTTTTCTCTCGTGATTGAGAGTTGAGGGTGGTTTGATCTCTCACTTTTCGCGAGTGACTCAGAAGTGCACGGACTTGAACTGTTGGAGTTCGCGAGAGCTCGATTGTTTGTTCCAGCATGAAATCACGACCTCGTTTGCGAGTATTCGCCTTTCTGGAGGGAACGGGTACAAGATCTGCAATTCCAACCTCACTGTAAAAATGAGACAGGCTGTGCGAGAGTGCTTGATTCAAGAGCCGATTAGCATCGTGAAGTCCACTTTCTTTTGCTCCAAGTAAAACTTTCTGAGCAACAAGTGAGTAAGCAACTGCAGAATAGACAGGGAAAGAAAAACCACTCACAGCGATAGAAGTTCGGTAAATGTGGGGATGCCAAGAAGCTCGACACTGTGAACAAATTCCAGTGCCAAGCCGGCGGCATCCGAGGCAACGTGCAGGAAAGATCAATTCTGAAAGTGCAAGCAATGAGATCACGGAGCTGATCATTGTTGGCTAACTAGTTTCGAACTAAACTTGACTTCTCTTATGTGGATTAGCCAGGATAGGTCTTCTAGTGATTTCATTACCTGCAATTCGAGGCAAGGTGAGAACAAAGTTTGCACCTTCACCTGGTGCGCCCCACGCATCAAGTTCTCCGTTGTGAAGTCTGGCATCTTCAAGGGCTATGGATAGACCCAAGCCTGTGCCACCGCGTGTGCGAGCTCGTGATGGATCTGCTCTCCAGAATCTATCGAAGACATGTATGAGTGATGCCTTCTCCATACCAACTCCATGATCGCGAACACTCACGGCAACTTCTGTGAGGGTCTCAACGCATCTGATTTCGATGGGCTTTCCATCTGAGTGGTCGAGGGCATTTGAGATTAAATTGCGCATGATGCGTTCTACACGTCTAAAGTCTGCACGAATGTGAACGGGATTTCTTGGCGCTGTAACTAAAATCTGGGAGTCTGGTGAATCGAGGACGACTCCAAGATCTGCCACACATCGGCGTACAAGGGCAATGAATTCAAAATCGGTTGGTTCTAGAACCGCGACCTCAGCATCAAATCTGCTTACCTCTAAGAGCTCTTGGAGAAGCTTCTCAAAACGGTCGATTTGCGCGAGTAAGAGCTCGGCACTTCGTGCGATTACTGGATCAAAACTCTCTCGTTGACCATAAATGACATCAGCGGCCATGCGAAGGGTTGTGAGCGGAGTTCTAAGTTCATGCGAGACGTCAGATACAAATCGTTGTTGTACTTGTGAGAGATTCTCTAAACGACTGATTTGAGCCTCGATCGAAGTTGCCATTTCATTAAAGGCATTTCCAAGAGTTGCAATCTCATCTTGGCTTTCGACTTGTAATCGTTGGGTGAAATCACCTTGAGTAAAGAGGCTTGCTACTCGCGCCGCATCACGAACTGGCTTAACAACTTGCCGCACAACGAGCCAGGTGATCAGGGCGATTAAGAGCAAAAGTACTAGTGCGGTAAGAAGCAGTGAGTTTTGGACAAGATCAAGAGTTGCACCTTGATTGGCTAGCGTAAAGACCAAATACATCTCGTATCGGCCAGAATCAGGAATTGATACGCGTTGACCTACATAGAGAGCATCAATTGTTTTTCCGGTTCGATAAGTAAGAGGCGCAAACTGATGAGATAAATCAAAGTCTTTTGAGAGTTTGCTTCGTAGATCTTCTGGGATTGTCGTGGCCAATAGCCCATTTGATGCAAAACTAAAGTTTGGCTGCTGGCCGTTCTTGGCACTGTCGCCTTTTTGAAAAATTTTAAGCAAAATTATCTCTCGTGCACCATCCGTGGTTCCAAGCGTTGTTGATGATGTAATGACTTCTGATACCTGAGCTTGAATCTGAGATGGAGTGGCTCCTTCAACAAGTAAGAATTGATAGCGAGCGTTATAAAAGACTGAACGTGCATCCGCGAGTGAGGACTCTAGATTGACCGCCTTAATTCCATCTGAAAGCTGCGAATAGAGCGCAGAGCCAGTTAGCCACACGACACCTAAGGACAAGAGCACTGTTGAAACAATAACTTTGGCGGCTAGAGATTGGGCAAGAGGCGATCGTCGTGGCCACATTAGGAAGCGCCTACAACTCCAGCTTTGTATCCCACTCCTCGTACCGTAATCACGATTGTTGGGTTCTCTGGATCATGTTCTATCTTGGAGCGCAGACGTTGTACATGGACATTTACCAAGCGAGTATCGGTTGAATGACGATATCCCCATACCTCGCTCAGAAGAGAATCTCGTGTAAATACTCGACCAGGTTCCTTGGCTAAAGCAACGAGTAGATCAAATTCAAGGCGAGTGAGTGCAATCAGCTTCGTGCCACGTCGTACTTCATGAGCAGTGACGTCAATAGCTAAGTCGCCGATAGTAAGCGATCCCTTCACATCAGCATTTGTTCGACGTAGTCGAGTGCGAATACGTGCGATTAATTCTGAAGGGTGTTTAAAAGGCTTAACCATGTAGTCATCTGCACCGGCTTCAAGCCCTGCGACAATATCTTGAGTATCGCCCTTGGCGCTCAACATCACGATCGGCACCATTGATTCGGCACGAATTAACTTACAAACTTCTACTCCATCAAGACCTGGCAACATCACATCGAGGAGAACGAGATCTGGTGGATTACTTCGAAAAACATCCATGACCTCGTCTCCACGACTGACTAGATCTACGTCGATGCCGGCACCTGTCAAAACGATGCCGAGCATCTCCGCAAGATCCTGGTCGTCATCGACGACCATGACTAAGGTCATTAGCTACCGTGCTCCCAAGAGTTGAGGTACATATCTTGGGCTGGTGTTAACACATCAATGC
>JBILSO010000010.1:0-21865 GCA_044372065.1 Candidatus Planktophila sp.
TCTCCAACTCGAGTAAAGCTAGATGTTGAAGTTTCATTCGCAGAGTTAGCTCCATATATCGATGCTGCATACAAGAAGATTGCAAAGTCGATAAACATCCCAGGTTTTCGTAAGGGACATGTTCCATCTGCGATGATCGATCAGCGCGTAGGTCGTGGAAGCGTTCTTGATGAGGCAATCAACGCAGCGCTCCCAGAGTTCTATTCAATGGCAGCTCGCGA
Source organism: Candidatus Planktophila sp. (assembly GCA_044372065.1). Taxonomy (GTDB): domain Bacteria; phylum Actinomycetota; class Actinomycetes; order Nanopelagicales; family Nanopelagicaceae; genus Planktophila. Next base: position 222 of record JBILSO010000010.1, read on the forward strand.
AAATGATGTTGTTGTCATCGGTCGCCCAGAAGTTGATATCAAAGAATTCATTGACAAAGAGAAACTTGTCTTTGTTGTTGAAGTAGATGTTCGTCCAGAAGTAACGCTTCCCGACTTCTCAAAGATCGAAATCATTGTTGATGATGTAGCGGTTGAAGATAAGGATGTTGATGAGCAGGTAGATGGATTACGCGCTCGCTTTGGAACGCTTCTCACTGTTGAACGTGCAGCTAAAGATGGAGATTTCGTCACTATCGATTTGACTGCGCGGATTGATGGCGAAGAAGTTGATGGCGGCAAAGCTAATGAAATTTCTTACGAAGTCGGCTCAGATCGCATGATTGATGGACTTGATGCAGCACTTGTTGGAATGTCAGCAGGAGAGACAAAGACATTTACTACTCAGCTTGTTGGTCAGAAAGATGACGAAAAGGGCGATGTTGAGATTGTTGTAAAGGCTGTTAAGGAGCGCGAGCTTCCAGAGGCCGATGATGCATTTGCAAAGCTTGCATCTGAATTCGACACAATCGCAGAACTTCGCGCAGATTTCGTTGAGCGCTTAGGTCGCGTGAAGAAGATGGAGCAGGGTGCACAGGCACGCGATCTTCTTCTTGAGAAACTTCTTGCTGAACTTGATATCCCAGTTCCAGAAGGAATTGTTGAAGCTGAGGTAAATGACCACCTCGAAGGCGAAGGTCGTCAAGAAGATGCAGAGCACCGTGCAGAGGTTGAGGGTCAGGTCCGCTCATCTCTGAAGTCAGATTTCTTGCTTGATGCAATTATCAAGAGCGAGCAGGTCGAGATTACAGAAATGGAACTCACCGAATATCTCGTGCGCACATCACAGCGTTACGGAATGGCTCCTGAGCAGTTCGCACAAGAACTTCAAAAGGCTGGTCAGATCGGTCAACTCGTTGCTGAGGTTTCACGAGCGAAGGCACTTGCCGTTGTTCTCGAGCGAGTGAAGGTTTCTGACAAGTCAGGCAATGTTGTGAACCTTGAGGAACTTCGCCCGAAGGCTCCTGAGGCTCCAGCCGCCGAATAGTTTTCCTATGCCCTAAGCGAACATGGGCAGATTCAGGCAAGATCTTTGGCAAATGGGGAAGCAATTTCGCGCTGGAATTGTTAAGGTCAAGACATATAACAATTCAGGAGGATGAAGTGGATTATCTCAACCCAGTGGCTGCCGAGATTTTAGCTCGCGCACCTCACTCAGCATCAGGTGGGCTAGACGATCAGGTCTACAACCGTCTACTCCGCGAAAGAATCATTTTCCTCGGCTCCGTCGTTGAAGACTCAATGGCCAATGCAATTGCAGCGCAAATTCTTCTACTAGCTGCTGAAGATCCAAAGAAAGATATCTTCTTGTACGTCAATTCACCTGGTGGCTCTGTCACTGCAGGAATGGCGATTTACGACACGATGCAATATGTGCAAAACGATGTTGCAACGGTGGGAATGGGTCTTGCCGCATCAATGGGTCAATTCTTACTTTGTTCAGGTGCAGCCGGAAAGCGTTATGCACTTCCACACGCTCGCATCATGATGCACCAACCATCATCTGGAATCGGTGGAACAGCGACTGATATCAAGATTCAGGCAGAACAAATTGGATTCACAAAGCGCAAGATGGCAGAACTCATTGCTCATCACACAGGTCAAACAATTGAAACAATTACTGCAGATTCAGACCGCGATCGTTGGTTCACAGCCGATGAAGCGAAGGAATACGGTTTCGTAGATCACGTAGTTCGCTCTGCGGGTCAAGTCTCAGGTAGCGGAGGAACAGCACAATGATCAACGAATTCGAACGCGCACAAGAGATTACTTCTCGCTACGTACTCCCAGTCTTCGAAGAGAAGACAGCAAATGGATACAAGCGCCACGATCCGTATACAAAGCTATTTGAAGAGCGCATTATCTTCTTGGGTCAACCAATTGATGACACTGTTGCGAACGATGTCATGGCTCAGTTGCTAACTCTTGAATCAATGGATTCAGATCGCGACATCATCCTGTACATCAACTCACCTGGTGGTTCATTCACAGCACTGACCGCGATCTATGACACGATGCAATTTGTGCGTCCAGATGTCATGACAATCTGTCTCGGACAGGCTGCATCAGCGGCTGCGATCATCCTTGCAGGTGGTGCAAAAGGTAAGCGTTATGCACTCGAGCACTCACGTATCTTGATTCATCAACCATCTTCTGAGGGTGGGGGACAGGCTTCAGATATCGAGATTCAAGCTCGCGAAATTATGCGCATGCGTGAACTCCTAGAGAGCATGCTTTCGAAGCACACGATTCGCACTCCTGAACAGGTTGCCCAAGACATTGAGCGTGACAAGATTCTTACTGCAGCAGAAGCTGTTGAGTACGGACTTATCGATCAAGTTCTAGCGAGCCGAAAGGCGAAGCCAACCTGGTAACTCCCAGGAACTATTTCTTCGACTGTGAAACTATTTGAGGCGGGCTCCCTTTGGTCATACAAAGGGTTCCGTCTCTTTTGGTTTTCCAACACAATCTTTGTCCTTGGCTCTGGTGCATTTCCAGTAGCTCTTGCCGTGGCAGTTTTAGATAGCAATGGAAACGATCCAAAGTCTTTAGGTTTCATTCTTGGCGCTCGTGTACTGGCAGCAGTTCTTTTTGCCCCAATTGCAGGTGTGTGGTCTGATCGACTACCTCGAGTTCAAGTAATGATTACTGCCGATCTATTCCGTGCAGCACTTGTCTTCTCGCTTGTCTTCCTTGCGCAGCCGGGTACTCCCTATTGGATTTTAGCGATGATTGTCTTCTTGATGGGAATGGGTGACGCCCTCGGTGCACCGGCTTCTCAAGCAATCCTTCCAAGTCTTTTACCTGCAGATAAATTAAATGCAGGAAATGTTGCACGCAGCATCGTGGTTCGAACCGCTCACATCATCGGACCTGGAATTGGAGCGGGTGCGATCTTTCTCTTTGGAGCACAGCGAACATTCATTTTCACAGGAGTCTTCTTTGTTTTGGGCACAACACTTATGTTCTTCATTCAAGAAGACTTTAAGCCTATAGCGCAAGAAGACAAGCAGACATTCATGATTGATCTCAAAGAAGGTGTTCGTACCGTCTGGCATATCAAGTGGATTTTCGCGCTTATCGCAACAACATCATTTCAATTGATGTTTATCGTTGGCGTTGAAAGCGTTCTGCTTCCGGTGATTACCCGTCGTGAATTTGAAACCAATAATGTATTTGCCCTATCTGCTTCAGTCTTTTCATTGGGTGCGATTATCGGTGCACTTATTTCGCTACGTTTGAAGATTAAGCATCAGGGTCAATTTTGCATCCTTGTCTTCGCACTCCTTGCCACAACGACCTTGGCACTAGCATTTCCATTTTCACCATACATTGTCATTGGTGCATATTTCTTAGCCGGTGTATCAGTGGGTCCATGGGAGGCGTTCTGGGCGGCGGCAGTGCAGAAAGAAGTGCCCCAGGAATTACAAGGTCGCGTCTTTAGCGTTGATCACATGGGATCAACTGCACTCATTCCACTTGGATTGGTCTTAGTAGGACCAGCCGCTGAATTCTTTGGTGAAAGGCCAATGCTCATCGGAGTTTCGATTTTGCATGTCCTCATTAGTCTTTCGGTGTTGAAGGTAACCGGTGTCCGCGATCTAAAAATGCCCGCATCATTCTGGAATTCTTCTCAGGGCGAACAGCTCAAACGTTGATTAAGCGCTCATTTTCGTTCCCAAAAAACTAAGATTGGCCTACTTCCCCAACACCTTAGGAGCACCATGACACGCATCGGCGAGACTAGCGATCTGCTGAAATGTTCTTTCTGCGGCAAGACTCAAAAGCAGGTCAAGAAGTTAATTGCGGGTCCTGGCGTTTATATCTGCGATGAGTGCATCGAACTCTGTAACGAGATCATTGTTGAGGAACTCTCCGAGGCAAGTTCTCTCGGATTAACTGAGCTTCCTAAGCCACATGAAATTTTCGAATTTCTCGATCAGTATGTCATTGGCCAGAACCGTGCGAAGAGATCACTTTCTGTTGCTGTTTACAACCATTACAAGCGCGTGCAATCGGGCGAACCTAAGGGCGAAGATACGATTGAACTTGCTAAGTCAAACATCCTTCTCTTGGGACCAACCGGATGTGGCAAGACTCTTATGGCACAAACTCTTGCTCGTATGCTCAACGTTCCTTTTGCGATTGCGGATGCAACAGCGCTTACTGAAGCAGGTTATGTTGGTGAAGATGTAGAAAACATTCTTCTCAAACTTCTTCAGGCAGCGGATTACGATGTGAAGAAGGCTGAGACCGGAATTATCTATATCGATGAAATCGATAAGGTCGCTCGCAAATCAGAGAACCCATCAATTACTCGCGATGTATCTGGCGAAGGTGTCCAACAGGCACTACTCAAGATTCTTGAAGGAACTGTTGCATCAGTTCCACCTCAGGGTGGACGCAAGCACCCACATCAAGAGTTTATTCAGATCGATACAACGAATGTGCTCTTTATCGTCGGCGGTGCTTTTGCTGGCTTAGATAAAATCATTGAAGCTCGTAGCGGTTCAGCAAGTGTTGGCTTTAATGCAACTCTGCAATCACAAGAAGAGAAGAATTCAAGAGACTTCTTTGCAGATGTAATGCCAGAAGATCTTCTTAAGTTTGGAATGATTCCTGAGTTCATTGGCCGTCTTCCAGTGATCACAAGTGTTGAAAATCTGGATAAGCCTGCCCTTATGCAGATTCTTACAGAGCCGCGTAACGCACTGGTCAAGCAGTATCAGCGCCTCTTTGATCTCGATGATGTGCAACTTGAATTTGATGCAGATGCTCTAGAAGCGATCGCAGAGCTAGCCCTCAAGCGGGGCACAGGAGCGCGTGGACTTCGCGCAATTATGGAATCAGTCCTTCTTTCTGTCATGTACGACGTGCCAAGCCGTAGCGATGTGGCTAAGGTCGTCATCAATAAAGCCTGCATCACAGATGCAGCTACCCCTGAACTCGTGATGCGTACAGGTGATATTCCAAAGCGCGCTTCTCGTCGTGAAAAAGGCTCGCAAGAGAAGAGTGCATAAATAAACTAGACTCCACCCCATGTCTTCACAAGCCAGCCATGGACGCGAGCTAGCTGCCGCATTTGTTCCGGCAGATATTGAAGCACCGCTCTATCAGAAGTGGCTCGATGCGGGTTATTTCACTGCCGATGCAACTTCTTCTAAAGAGCCATTCACAATCGTTCTTCCACCTCCAAATGTGACAGGTGTTCTACACATTGGCCATGCACTAGATCAAACACTTCAAGATTGCCTCTCGCGAATGAAGCGGATGAAGGGCTTTGAAGTTTTATGGCTTCCAGGAATGGACCACGCGGGAATTGCGACGCAGAACGTTGTTGAAAAACAATTAGGTAGTCAGGGTAAATCTAGACACGATCTCGGTCGCGAAGCATTCGTTTCAAAGGTATGGGAGTGGAAAGCCGAATCTGGCGGCGCGATTTTAGATCAGATGAAGCGCATGGGTTCAGGAGTCGACTGGACGCGTGAGCGTTTCACTATGGATGAAGGTATGTCCAACGCTGTTATATCCATTTTTAAGAAGATGTACAACGCAGGGTTGATTTATCGTGCAGAGCGCATCATTAATTGGTGTCCTCGATGCCTCACAGCTCTTTCTGATATCGAAGTTGAGCATAGTGATGATGCAGGAGAGCTAGTCTCGATTCGCTACGGTGAAGGTGATAATGCAATTGTTGTTGCGACAACTCGTGCCGAAACAATGCTTGGCGATACTGCAGTTGCTGTGCATCCAGAGGATGAGCGATACAAACACTTGATCGGAACTTCTGTTGAAGTGCCTTTGGTAAATCGCTTAATACCAATTGTGGGGGATGAGCATGTAGATCCTGCCTTTGGAACTGGAGCTGTAAAGGTAACTCCAGCTCACGATGTTAATGACTTTGAAATCGGCCAACGCCATAACCTTGCAACAATTGTCATTCTTGATTCAGAAGGTCGCGTAATCGGCACAAATACTGCATTCGACGGTCTCGATCGCGCAGATGCTCGCAAGGCTGTTGTCGAAGCACTCCGTGCAGAAGGTCGCATTGTTGCAGAGAAGCGTCCATATATTCACGCAGTTGGACACTGCTCGCGTTGCGATACAACGGTTGAGCCACGACTTTCGAAGCAATGGTTTGTAAAGGTTGCTCCTCTTGCACAAGCATCGGCCGATGCAGTGCGCAATGGCAGTGTGAAGATTGAGCCAGCAGCACTTGAACCTCGTTACTTCGAGTGGGTAGATAACATGCATGACTGGTGTATCTCTCGCCAATTGTGGTGGGGACACCGCATTCCTGTTTGGTATGGACCAGAAGGTGAAGTTGTAGTTGTAGGTCCGGGTGAAAGTGCTCCAGCAGGTTGGACACAAGATCCAGATGTACTTGATACCTGGTTCTCTTCAGGGCAATGGGCATTTTCAACGATGGGATGGCCAGAAAAATCTGCAGACTTGGCTAAGTTCTATCCCACAAGCGTTCTTGTCACCGGATATGACATTCTCTTTTTCTGGGTAGTGCGCATGATGATGATGTCGATCTTTGCGATGGATGGCGTGCCACCATTTAAGACGATTATGTTGCACGGTTTAGTTCGTGATCAATTCGGTAAGAAGATGTCAAAATCTCGTGGAAATGTTATTGATCCAATCGAATTTATGGATAAGTACGGCGCAGATGCACTTCGCTTCACCCTCGCACGTGGAGCCAATCCTGGGACTGATCAGGCTCTTGCAGAAGATTGGATCGGCGGATCTCGTAACTTTGCAACCAAGCTCTGGAATGCAACGCGTTTTGCAATGATGAATGGTGCGCATGTTGATGGTGAGCTGCCAGCTTTCGATTCACTCAGCGCAATCGATCGTTGGATTCTCTCTCGCCTTAACGAAACAATTGCTGAGGCTGATGCGCTCCTTGAGAGCTACGAGTTTTCACGCGCCTGCGAGTTGATCTATCACTTCGCGTGGGACGATCTCTGCGATTGGTACCTAGAGCTATCGAAGGAGACTTTTGCTTCAGCGGATAAAGCGTCTTCACAGCGAGTACTGGGACATGTTCTCGATCAACTCATGAGACTTTTACATCCAGTCATGCCATTTATTACTGAAGAGCTCTGGTGCACCCTCACAGGTGGTCAAACTTTAATGACGGCTGCATGGCCTGTGGCAGATAAATCCCAGATAGATAAGCAGTCCGAGAAAGTTGTTGCATCTCTGCAAGAAGTAGTGACAGAGGTTCGCCGATTTAGAAATGATCAAGGCCTGAAGCCTTCGCAGAAGATTCCTGGACGTTTTTCTGGAAACAAGAATGTCGTTGCATTCGAAAGCTCCTTAAGATTCTTACTCAAGATTGAAAACACTGAGTTCACGCCTTCTGCAACGCTAGAAATTGCAGGTACGACTATCGAACTCGATCTGACAGGTTCTATCGATGTCGTTGCAGAACGTGCGCGCCTTGAAAAGGATTTAGCAACTGCTCTGAAAGATCAGAAGACGGCAGAGGTAAAACTCTCCAATGAAGGCTTTATGGCGAAAGCGCCCGCTGACGTCGTCGTGGAGATACGCGAACGTTTAGCGAAGACAACATCTGAAATCGAACGGATCACTGCAGCCCTGGCTGCATTGAAATAAATGAACGAAATTTCAGCAGAGGACCAAGCGCGAGTAGATGCCATAGAGGCAGCTCTACTTGCACGTTGGCCAGAGAATCGCATCGCTCCAACTCTTGAGCGAATTAACGCGCTTGTTGACGCACTTGGTGATCCTCAGTTGTCGTATCCCACAATTCACATTGGTGGAACGAACGGAAAAACCACAACTTCACGAATGATCGATTCGCTTCTCTTCTCTATGGGGCTGCGGACTGGTCGTTTCACAAGTCCGCACTTAGAAACCTATCGCGAGAGAATTGCAATCAATGGTGAGCCAATTGATCCTAAGGAATTGATCTTCGCCTACAACGACATCGCCGCTTACTTTGACTTCATTGATTCCAAATTTGATAACCCCATTAGCTTTTTCGAAGCTGTAACTGCTTTAGCTTTTGCTGCCTTCGCAGAACATCCGATTGATATTGGTGTTATTGAAGTTGGTATGGGCGGCGAGTGGGATGCGACAAATGTTGTTAAGGCAGATGTCAGCGTCATCACTCCTATTGGTTTAGACCATATGGAATACCTCGGAAATACACTCGTTGAGATCGCGCAAACTAAGGCAGGAATCATTAAAGAAGGCGGCTTTGCAGTGCTTTCACAGCAAGTTCCAGAAGTTGCTGTTGAGCTGCTGCGAAAAGCAGCGGAGGTCGGAGCAGATGTTGCGCGCGAAGGCATCGAGTACTCGGTACTTTCTCGTGCGGTGGCAGTAGGTGGACAACTCATCACTATCCAGGGAATTAAAGGTGTCTATGACGACATATTTATTCCGTTGCATGGCAAGCATCAGGCATCTAATGCCGCCGCCGCTTTAGTGGCAGTTGAAATTTTCTTCGGTGAAAACGATCTTGATATTGATGCTGTGCGAGAAGGTTTCGCCAATGTGCGTTCACCTGGACGTTGTGAAGTCATCCATCGCGATCCAACCTTTATTCTCGATGCAGCGCATAACCCTCATGGCAGCCTAGCCCTCCTTGAAACAATCAATTCCGAATTCACCTTTGATGAAATCATCGGCGTAATCGGTGTGATGGCCGATAAAGATGCAAGAGGGATTCTTGAGAACTTTGAAAAATTCATGGACTCAATCATTGTGACAAAGAATTCTTCACATCGGGCAATGGAAGTTGCCGATCTGGAGTTACTTGCTATCGAAGTATTCGGCCCAGATCGAGTTTTTTCTGCAGAGAATTTAGATGTAGCGCTAGAGAAGGCGATCAAGGATGCAGTACGTCCGTTAAGTGATGACACGCTTGGAATTATCGTAACGGGCTCTGTTGTGACAGTTGGCGAAGCGCGGACATACCTGAACAAGCGATTTAAGAAGGTTGTGGGGGAGGAAGCATGAAAGTTCTTGGAAGTGCCGTTCTCACAATGGAAGTTTTTGTCATGGGTTTTGCCATGCTTATTGCAAAAGATATTCACGAACCGGCGACGATTGTTTATGGCTTTGCATTCATGCTTGTGACGATTGCAACCGTTGGATTGCTCAAGAAGAGAATTGGCTGGATCATCGGCTCAATTCTCCAGTTCGCACTTATGGCCTATAGCGTCGTCGTCCCAGCGATGGCGATCGTGAATCTGATTTTCATGGCCCTATGGGTGGCGGCCATAATCGTGGGCCGTAAGGGTGAGGCCGCTCGTGCAGCTTTGCTGTCGCAAGGGCCTCCAAAACCCTAATAGACTGGCGCAGTGAAAATAGAGCAGACCCTCATCCTCGTAAAACCTGATGGTGTTTCGCGAGGACTTGTCGGTGAAATCATCGCGCGCATTGAATCTAAGGGATATGTAATTGCAGATCTCAAAATGATGCAGGCAGATCGCGCTCTTCTCGAACGACACTACGCAGAGCATCAAGGCAAACCATTCTTTGAACCACTTGTTGAATTTATGCTCTCAGGTCCAATCGTTGCAATTATTGCCGAGGGCCAGCGAGTGATTGAAGGTTTTAGATCGCTTGCAGGTGCGACAGATCCAACTGTTGCAGCTCCTGGAACTATTCGTGGAGATCTTGCACGTGATCAAGGAACAAAAGTTCAGCAAAATCTTGTTCATGGATCTGACTCACCAGAGTCAGCAACCCGTGAAATAGCAATCTTCTTCGAAGGGAAGTAAATGAGCCTCAGAACATCTTTCGTCGGTCGCGATATGGCGATTGACCTTGGAACAGCAAACACACTCGTCTATGTACGCGGACGTGGAATTGTTCTCAATGAACCTTCAGTGGTTGCAGTTAATCAAGATACTGGGGCAGTTCTTGCAATCGGAACAGAAGCTAAGCTGATGATCGGTCGCACCCCTGGCAATATTGTTGCCATTCGCCCACTTAAAGATGGTGTGATTGCAGACTTTGATACAACAGCTCGCATGCTTAAGCACTTTATCCGCAAGGTTCACGGTCGCCGAGTACTTGCAAAGCCACGCCTTGTTATCTGCGTTCCTTCAGGCATCACTGGTGTTGAGCAGCGCGCTGTGACAGAAGCTGGCTACGACGCTGGTGCACGTAAGGTTTACATTATTGAAGAGCCTATGGCTGCAGCAATCGGTGCAGGTCTTCCAATCCACGAACCAACCGGAAACATGGTTGTCGATATTGGTGGTGGAACAACAGAAGTTGCTGTTATTTCACTAGGCGGAATCGTGACAGCTCTCTCTATCCGCGTCGGTGGAGATAAGCTCGATCAAGCCATTATTGACTGGGTAAAGCGTGAATATTCACTTCTTCTCGGTGAGCGCACAGCTGAAGAGATCAAGATGGCTATCGGTTCTGCATACGTTTTGGCAGATGAGAAAGATGCAGAAATTCGCGGTCGCGATCTTGCAACAGGTCTTCCAAAGACAATTATCGTTACGGCAGCTGAGATTCGTAAGGCACTCGATGAGCCTGTAAAGGCGATTGTTGCAGCGGTTAAGAACACGCTCGATAAGTGTCCGCCAGAACTTTCATCAGATTTGATCAACCGCGGAATCGTTCTCACAGGAGGCGGTGCGCTGCTTAAGGGTCTAGACGAGCGTCTTCGTCGTGAAACAGGAATGCCAATTCACGTAGCTGAGCACGCACTAGATGCAGTTGTTGAGGGTTCCGGTAAATGTATTGAAGAGTTCGAGGCACTTGAAAAAGTCTTGATCTCAGAACCTCGTCGATAGGCTGCTAGGTCATGGCGCGCGGCGGCGAGAACCGCGGGCGTTTACTGCTCATCATCCTGATTATCACTTCGCTATTTCTGATCACTCTTGATTTGCGAGGAGTCTCAGTAATCGGTGGGTTGAAGACAGGAACACAGAGCGCGCTGAGTCCAGTACAAAGTTTTGGTTCGACAATACTTTCACCAGTACGCAACTTCTTCTCGGATGTTTTTAATTTAGGACGTACCCAATCTGAGATGGAAGCCCTCCGCGAGGAGAATGGAAAACTCCTTACCGAATTGCGTGAGCGTCGTAGTATTGATGCACAACTGGAACAGTTACAAGGTGTGCTGGATCTGGCTGGTAAAGCGGAATTCAAAGTTGTAAGTGCGCGAGTTATCTCACAAGGTGCCACAACCTCATTTACTCAAACGATTACTATTGATGCCGGCGCAAATAACGGAATCAAGCCAAACATGACAGTAATTAATTCTTTTGGTCTCATCGGTGTTGTCAAGACTGTTTATTCAAATAGTGCGCTGATTTCGTTAACCTCGGATCCCTCCTTCCGTATTGGTGTTCGCGTAGCAGGTAGCCAACAGATTGGAATACTTTCTGGGCAAGGTACTCGTAAGGGCGTGCTTCAACTCCTTGATAACCAATCAACAATCAAAGTAGGCGACATTCTGGTTGCACGTGGAAGTGTGAATAACCGACCTTTTGTTCCTGGAGTTCCTGTCGGTGAAGTCACTTCGGTCGATAACGCAGCAGGTGCTGTCACCCAGACCGCAGATGTTCGGTTCTTTGCAGATTTCTCGGCAATATCAGTCGTTAGTGTTGTGCTGAAGGGACCGGATGCAGATCCACGTGACGCGTTAATTCCTGCTAAGCCGATGCCTACTCCGATACCAACCGTCACTGTCTTTGTTACACCAAGCCAATCACCTTCTCCGAATTCAACTGGCACAAATTAATGTCTACTCGCAAGATTTCACTTTCCGCACTTCTTTTTCTTACCGTTTACATAGTGCAGGAAGCATTTGTAACCCAATTGCAGATCAGTGGGGGTGGATTCTCTCTCTTTCTTATCTTTGCACTCTTGTGGGCAGCGCTCTCGACACCGGACATCGGAGCGCTGACAGGATTTGTCGCCGGATTTCTTATTGATCTTTCTCAAAGTACAAATGGTGCCGTAGGCCAGTGGACCTTCGTTCTCATTCTGGTGGGTTTTGGTATCTCGTATCTCGGCCTTGGCTATGAAAATGTAAGAATGAATCCCTTCACAATCACACTTCTAGTAACTGGCTCAGTGGTTGTTGCACGAATTATGTATGTGCTTCTCTCATTATTACTCGGCGAGGAGGTGGGAAGTTTTATATCGATTATTACTTCACTTCTTATCGGGGCGCTGTGGTCTGCGGCAATCGTTCCAATCTTGATGCCACTCGTTGCGAGAGCTTATGATTTTATTGATGATTCAAGGCACCGACTATGAATCTTCGTTCTAGATTAAGCCTTCTTGTGATCCAGATATTTATCATCTCTCTGATGGTCGCTTTAATGGGTCGCCTGTTCTATCTTCAAGTAGCAGCTGCGCCGAGATACAAGGATGCCGCACTCTCTATTCAAAGCAGAGATGTAGTAACACCTGCAACTCGTGGTTTGATCGTGGATTCTTCAGGAGTTCCTCTCGCACTTAATAAAGTAGGCGTTGCAATAACGGTAGATCGCACCAAAATTGATAAGCAAGAAGATAAAGGTGAAGCCGTTCTTAGATCGCTAGCCCAACTCTTAGGACTTAACTATGCCGATATATATCAACGCACCAGACTTTGTGGAGAATTAGAGAAAGGTAAACGTGCAGGTTGCTGGACAGGTTCGCGTTTTCAACCAATTCCAATTACGAAAGATGCTGACCCAACCCTTGCACTCCAAATAGTTGAACGTTCTGATCGATTCCCTGGGATTGACGCCCAACCGATTGCAATTCGATCCTATCCAGAAATTGTTGGAGCAAACGCAGCTCACCTGCTTGGGTATATCGGTCCACTCACTGATGGCGATTTAGCTGGAGATAACGGCCGAAGTTATTTCAGATCTGAATCAATCGGTAAGGCCGGACTTGAAGTTCAATATGACGAGTTTTTAAGAGGAACACCGGGAATTAAAACGGTAATTGTTGACCGGAAAGAAGCGGTCACCAGTACGGGAAAAGTTACAGATCCAGTAGGCGGTAATCACTTAGTCACAAGCATTGATGTGAGACTTCAAGCGGCGAGTGAAAAAGCACTCGCTGATGCTGTCGCACGCTCTCGTGCAAATGGTTTTCGTGCAGATGGTGGCGCAGCTGTAGTTATGGATATCCGGACAGGGCAGATACTCGCACTTGCCTCTTATCCAACATATGATCCAAACTCGTATGAACGAGGATTAACTGTTAAGCAAGCGCGTGATCTCTATTCTGAAGAGGCCGGAGTGCCGGCACTTTCCCGTGCTCTACAGGGACTCTTTGCCCCCGCCTCTACATTCAAAGCTGTCTCTCTCGTAGCGGCAGCAAATGCGGGATATGACCTCAACGCAATCTATGACTGCCCAGGTGAATATCAGGTAGGAACTCGCGCATTCCAAAACTTTGAAAGCAAGGCGCAGGGCCGTCTCTCGATGAAGAAAGCAATGGCAATCTCTTGTGACACGATTTGGTACAAAATCGCCTTTGCTGAGTGGCTCAAAGATGGTGGGCTAAAGCCAAAGGCAAATCCAAATGATTACTTCTTCAAAGCGGCCGAGGGATTCCAGGTAGGCAAGAAGACAGGCATTGACCTTCCATCTGAATCATCAGGACGACTTGCCAACCGTGAGTGGCGCAATTCTTGGTACGACCAGAATAAAGATTTCTATTGCAACTATAAAGAGCGCGCGTCAAAGGCGCAGCAGACTGCTTTTCTGATTGAACTTGCACGCGAGAATTGTCTTGATGGAGACAAGATCCGTGCTGGTGACGCCGTTAACTTCTCAATCGGACAAGGCGACACCGTCATTACACCTTTGAAGTTGGTGCAGATGTACGCTGCAATTGGTAACGGTGGAACGATCTGGAAACCAACAATTGGTAAGGCTGTCGTCACGACTGCAGGAGAAGTTATCAAGACTATAGAGCCCGAAAAGTTGGGGACATTGCCAGCTTCCAAGGCAACAATCAAATTTCTGAAAGAATCTTTGCGTGAAGTTGTAACGGGTGGAACTGGTACCGGAGCATTTGCCGGGTTCCCTGTCGCTGTCAGTGGAAAAACTGGCACCGCTCAAGTCTTTGGAAAGAATGCAAACGGAACTCTCAAGAGCGATACATCTTGGTTTGCAGCTTATGCACCAACAGAGAAGCCACGATTTGCTGTTGTCATGATGGTTTCGCAAGGTGGATTTGGTGCCTCATCATCTGGCGTTGGAGTGCGCCAAATTTACGAAACTCTCTTTGGAGTAAAGGGTTCTACAGTTGTTCCCGGTGCGGCGATCTACCCTGATGGGAAACCGCCAGTTAAATTACCTAAGATTTCTCCTGCGACGAAGGTAAAGGAGACCCCATGAGCTTGATTAGTCAGCGTCAAGGTTTCCGGCGCATGCGATCTACCCATTCATTCTGGGGCTTTGATCCAATTCTTACCGTTGCTGTTGGTCTACTTCTCTTTATCGGAACTTTATTGGTCTATGCCGCAACGCGCGATTGGTATGCAGCCAGTGGATTGGATCCTGAGTATTACTTGAAACGCCATGTCATCAATATTGTTATTGGAATATTGCTTGCGTGGGGAACAACTGTCATCGACTATCGCATGCTCCGTGCATACACCCCCATAGTGTGGGGACTTGGCGTCATCGGTCTCACAGCTGTTCTGATTCCAGGAATTGGTAGCGAAGTTAATGGTGCACAGGCATGGATTCCACTGCCAGGTGGTTTTCAGATACAACCAGCAGAGCTTGCAAAGATCTCGATCATCGTAGGAATGTCGATGCTTTTGTCTGAATATCGTCACGAAAGTGACGAGCCAACGAATAGAGATGTAGTTCAAGCGCTCTTGATCGCAGCAATTCCTGTTGGCTTGATTCTGCTTCAGCCAGATATGGGAACCGTCTTCATCATTAGCATTTCAGTCGTTGCGATGATCGGGGCATCGGGTGCGCCAACTCGATGGGTAGTTGGCATACTTCTCGTTGCACTTCTAGGTGGATTTGGTGCAACAAAACTCGGTGTAATTAAAGAGTATCAAGTAAAGCGACTTCAATCTTTTGTTGATCCTAATGCAGATGCACAAGGCGCGGGATATCAACTGAGACAAGCACGCATTACCGTCGGCTCTGGAGGATTGCTAGGAACTGGGTTATTTGATGGCCCACAAACTAATGGCCGATTTGTTCCAGCCCAGCAGACAGACTTTATCTTTACCGTTGCTGGCGAACAGTTAGGTTTCCTCGGGAGTGGATTTATTCTGCTCGTATATCTCACTATATTTATGCGAGCATTTACAATCGCCCGAAGATCAACCGATGCATTTGGTCGATTAGTCAGCGTTGGAGTTCTCAGCTGGTTTGCATTTCAAACCTTTGAAAATATTGGCATGACTTTGGGGTTGATGCCCATGACTGGCGTGCCATTGCCATTCATGTCGTATGGGGGATCAAGCATGTTTGCCAACCTGATCGGATTTGGCCTTTTGCAGAATGTTTACGCTCGCCAGCGTGGCTGATTGAGGCCAATTTAGGAATATTGGCCGCTGATCTGCCATAATTGGGCAACAGTTCAGCGCGGCTAGCGATTGAAATCGCGCCAGCGGCGGACTCATTAAATTTAGGTATTTTTAAGTAGGAAGTGCGGGTATCGAACCCACAGTGGGATCGATAGAAGAATTTGCTCAAGGAGACTTGAGCCAGAGCAAGCCAATACATAAGTAGTGGCGTAGAGGATTTAACAGTGATGGCAATCGAGCCAAAGTCACCGCGCAAGCGTGCGGTTAAAAAAAGCAAGTCAAAAGCAGGTAGCGAAACGGCAGAAGTATCTGCTGTGGCACCAGCACCTGAAGCGGAAGCAGCTCCAAAGACGCGAAAGCGTGCTGCTGCAATTCCAGTCCCAATTTTCCAGGCAGCAGAGGCAACTGATGCTCCTGCAAAGGCACCACGTCGTGCCAAAGCCAAGAGTGGTGAAGAGAAAGCTGCTTCAGAAGATTCCACGTCTGCAGTAAGTGCAGCCGGTACCTCAGGAGATGAAAACGATTCAGATCCACGCAATCGCAACCGTCGTCGTCGACGTGGTGGAAGAGGACGTCGCCGCCCACAAGGTGAAGGTGCCGAGGGAGCAGATCTAGATTCACAAGAAGATTCAACAGAAGGATCAGATGATGCTTCTGCTACCGACTCTGCAGATGGCACCACACATCGCCGTCGCCGTCGCCGTCGGGCAGCAGGAGAAGATGTCACTCCAGGAGAAACTATCGATGAAGATGGCGTTGTAACTGTCGTCAAGGTTCGCGAAGTACGTGAGCGTCCAGCTCGCGCAGAGCGCGCAGAACGCGGAACGCGCAATCGTCGTGATCGTGATCGCGGACGTGATCGTGACCGCGGTGATTCACGTGGAGATTATCGTGAGCCATACCGCCGCCGTGGAACAGTAATTACAGATGGTGAATTCTTAGCTCGCCGCGAAAATGTTGATCGCGAAATGGTCGTTCGCCAAATCGGAGATCGCATTCAGATTGGCGTGATCGAAGATAAGGTCATGGTTGAGCATTACGTCAACCGCAATGCCAATGTCTCTTACGTTGGAAACGTCTACCTTGGCCGAGTTCAGAATGTTCTTCCTTCAATGGAAGCTGCATTCGTCGATATTGGTAAGGGCCGTAACGCTGTTCTCTATGCAGGTGAAGTGAATTGGGATGCAGCAGGTATTTCTGAATCATCACCTCGAAAAATTGAAATGGTCTTAAAGACTGGCCAGCCCGTACTTGTGCAGGTAACAAAAGATCCAATCGGGCAAAAGGGTGCCCGCCTTACCTCTCAAATTTCACTTCCAGGACGTTACGTTGTCTACGTTCCAGGTGGCGGCATGAGCGGAATCTCAAAGCGTTTACCTGAGTCAGAGCGAACACGTTTGAAGGCAATTTTGAAGAATCTTATTCCTGAAGAAGCTGGCGTCATCGTACGTACCGCGGCTGAAGGAGTCTCTGAGGAAGAGCTCACCAACGATGTCGCAAGACTCAAAGCGCAATGGGATGACATTTACGCGAAGTCAGAAAATCCAAACTTCCACGCACCAGCAGTCTTGCTCTCTGAGCCTGATCTAGCAGTGCGTGTCATTCGCGACATCTTCAATGAAGATTTCCGCACACTCATCATCCAAGGTGAAGAGGCATACGCTGAGATTAATGAGTATCTCGGCTCAATTGCACCTGAACTTGTGACAAAAATTGAAAAGTACACGGGTACTGGTGATCTTTTCGCTGACTACCGAGTAGAAGAACAGCTTGCTAAGGCATTCGATCGCAAGGTTTATCTACCATCAGGTGGCTCTCTTGTCATCGATCGCACTGAAGCAATGATTGTGATCGATGTGAACACAGGTAAATTCATTGGTAAGGGTGGAAACCTCGAAGAGACAGTTACTAAGAACAACTTAGAAGCTGCAGAAGAAATTGCTCGCCAACTTCGCCTGCGCGACTTAGGTGGAATCATCGTTATCGACTTCATCGATATGGTTCTTGAATCTAACCGTGAAGCAGTATTGCGCCGCCTCATTGAATGTCTTGGTCGCGATCGCACCAAGCACCAAGTCGCAGAAGTAACATCTCTTGGTCTGGTTCAAATGACACGTAAGCGCGTAGGACAAGGTTTGATCGAAGCATTCTCAACTACATGTGATGCATGTTCTGGGCGAGGAATTCATATTCATATGGATCCAGTGAAGATCAAGGCACCAACGCCTCAGGTCAACTCACAGACTGCACATCATCCAGATGTTGAAGAAGAGTCGGCTACAGAACATGAGTTCCGCGAGGTCCTCAACGATGAGACTCCTACCGAGAGCGAAAGCGAAGCCGCTGCAGCCCCTAAGGGCCGTCGCCGTCGCCGAGCAGTCTCAACTGGCGTCATTACGCCTGGAGCCTAAATCCCGATTTGAGCCCCGATTTGACCCTAGGTGTACGAACTCCGTACCCTAGACCCCTGCCCGATGTGAGCATTAATGCCCGCAGCAAGGCTTAACTGAACTGGAGTAATAACGTGTACGCAATCGTGAAGGCTGGCGGACGCCAGGAGAAGGTAACTGTTGGCGAGACCATCACAGTCGATCGCATCGACTCTGCTGCGGGTTCAACTGTTTCTTTCCCAGCTGTTCTCGTCGTTGACGGTACAACC
This sequence comes from Candidatus Planktophila sp., assembly GCA_044372065.1. Lineage (GTDB taxonomy): Bacteria > Actinomycetota > Actinomycetes > Nanopelagicales > Nanopelagicaceae > Planktophila. Next base: position 18,452 of record JBILSO010000010.1, read on the forward strand.
GTTACTGCAGATCCAAAAGCGCTCGCATCTGTAAAGGTGACTGGCGAAATCATCGACGAAGTGAAGGGTCCAAAGATCGACATCCTTCGTTACATGAACAAGACCGGTTACCGCCGTCGTCAAGGTTTTCGTGCACAACACACTCGAGTCAAGATCACCGCTATCAGCGGCGTTAAGTAAAAGGGGCGCAATAAATGGCAAGTAAGAAGGGTGTCTCCTCGACACGAAACGGTCGCGATTCCAATCCACAGTACCTTGGCATCAAGCGCTTCGGTGGACAAGAAGTTAACGCAGGCGAGATCTTGGTCCGTCAGCGCGGTACACACTTTCACCCAGGCAAGAACGTAGGACGCGGTAAGGACGACACACTTTTTGCACTCGCTGCAGGAGCTGTTGAATTCGGTCGCGCTCGCGGACGCCGTGTAGTGAATGTAGTTCCGGTAGCGTAAAAAGGTTTCTCTTAAAAGAGCGGGCCGCATCCATGCGTGTCCGCTTTTTTATTGCTTGCAAAACTAACTGCTAGAAGAAAGGGGAGAGGCGATGACAACATTTGTCGATCGTGTAACCCTATTCGCAACGGCAGGAAATGGTGGAGACGGCTGCGTTTCGGTTAAGCGCGAAAAATTTAAACCACTGGGTGGTCCTGATGGCGGCAATGGCGGTCGTGGTGGCGATGTGATTCTCGTTGTTGATTCAAGCGTTACGACGCTCCTTGATTTTCATCATTCACCACACCGCAAAGCAACTTCAGGTCATCAAGGTTATGGTGATCGTAAAGATGGACACTATGGAGAAGATCTCATTCTGCCTGTTCCAAACGGAACCGTTGTCTACGATAAAGAAGGAAACTTGCTTGCAGATTTAGTTGGAATTGGTACAACATTTATGGCTGCTCAAGGTGGCCATGGTGGACTTGGAAACTTAGCTCTCTCTTCATCAAAGCGCCGTGCACCAGGATTTGCACTCCTTGGCGAACCAGGTGAAGCACGCACTCTCTATCTTGAATTGAAATCCGTTGCTGATATCGCACTTGTTGGTTTTCCAAGTGCCGGAAAGTCTTCCCTGATCGCAGCAATCTCGGCTGCTCGTCCAAAGATTGCCGACTATCCATTTACAACTTTGGTACCAAACCTTGGCGTTGTTCAAGCTGGCGAGACTCGCTTTACCGTTGCAGATGTTCCAGGACTTATTCCGGGAGCATCACAAGGAAAAGGCTTAGGCCTTGAGTTCTTGCGCCACGTTGAACGTTGTGTGGCACTAGTTCACGTTCTGGATTGCGGAACGTTAGAGACAGATCGAAATCCAGTGATCGATCTGGAAATCATTGAAGAAGAGCTAGCTCTCTACGGCGGACTTGAAGATCGCGTGCGCATTGTTGCTCTCAATAAAATCGACCTTCCTGATGGTTCTGCCATGGCCGAAATGGTGGAGCAGACACTTTGCGATAAGGGTTATGACGTTTATAAAGTTTCTGCAGCAAGTCGTGAAGGTCTGCAAGAGCTGACATATGCAATGGGTCGTCTGGTTCATAAGGCGCGCGCAGAAGCTGCAACCGAAGAGCACACCCGCATTATTTTGCGTCCTACTCCTGTAGATGACTCAGGCTTTAGCGTGCGCGCAAATGCTGATGGCTCATTTACCGTTCGCGGCAAGAAGGTCGAACGCTGGGTTCGCCAAACTAACTTTAAGAATGCTGAAGCAATTGGTTATCTTGCCGATCGACTTGCACAACTTGGTGTTGAGAAAGAACTCTACAAAAAGGGTGCTGTTGCAGGAAGTGAAGTTCGAATCGGTGATGGTGACAACGAAATCATCTTTGATTGGGAACCAACTATCGAAGCTGGTGCCGAGCAACTCGCAGGCCACCTGCATCGTCGCGGCGAAGATTCTCGTCTAGAGTCAACATGGGTTGTAACAGAGCGCGAGATTGATGTGCTCAGCGATGAAGAGATTGCAAAGCAGTGGGAATACAACGTAGAAGATCCTCATTCACCTCAGGTCATTCAAGTCATTGATGGAAAAGAGATTAAAGAAGGCGACGGAAAGGGGTAACCACATGGATCGCAACGCTGTCACATCTGCAAAGCGCATTGTTATCAAGATTGGTTCTTCATCCCTGACTGGCACCGCTGGCTCTGAACTCGATGCTGCAGCTGTTGAAAAAATCGTAAGCGTAATTGCGACCCTTAAGGCACGTGGTGCTGAGGTAGCCCTTGTCTCATCCGGTGCAATTGCCGCGGGGCTCGCTCCACTGAAGTTGACCACTCGTCCAAAAGATTTGCCAACCCAGCAAGCTGCAGCCTCTGTAGGGCAAGGCTTACTGATTGCTCGATACAACGAAGCTTTTTCTTCCCACTCAATTCTTTCGTCACAAGTTCTCCTTACAACCGAAGACATCGTGCGACGCTCGCACTATCAGAATGCACACCAGACGCTTTCCAAACTTCTCTCACTCGGCGTTGTTCCAATCATTAATGAAAATGACACAGTTGGAACTCAGGAGATTCGCTTTGGTGACAATGATCGCTTAGCAGCACTTGTTGCTCTCTTGATTGGCGCTGATTTACTTGTACTGGTCTCAGATATAGATGCTCTCTATGACGCACCTCCATCACAAGCTGGCGCTCAGGCGATCCATGAAGTTCTTTCGATGTCAGATATTGAATCAATTGCTCTCGGCGGTGCGGGTTCAGCCGGAGTCGGCAGCGGGGGAATGGTTACCAAAGTTGAGGCGGCACGTATCTCAACTAGTGCTGGAATTCCTATGCTGCTCACATCGCTTGCTCAATCTGCTGAAGCGATAAATGGAAGCCAAGTAGGAACGTTTTTTCATTCACAAGGTGGTCGTACAACATCTCGTTTGCTCTGGTTGGCACATGCATCAACGCCACAAGGTCGCCTAGTTTTGGATGACGGTGCTGTTAAGGCAATTCGCGAACGCGGCGTTTCATTGCTCCCCGCTGGTGTAACTAGCGTGAGTGGAGAATTTATCTCAGGCGATACCATCGAACTGGTTTCACAGAGCGGTGAAGTTATCGCACGTGGTCTTGTCGCCTTTGACGCTGCCGAGATTCCACAAATGCTGGGTCGATCAACTAAAGAGTTAGCAGCCTCGCTTGGCGCAGAGTACGAGCGTGAACTCGTACACAGAGATGATCTAGTTCTTCTCTGATATCTGCTTTAAGACTTCTGCAATGTCATCGCTGATTCCATCTGCACTCGTTGGCATATCACTGAGTTTAACGATCACAGTGTTATTGATTTTATCTTGATAAATGTATTGGCCATGTAGACCCATCATCAGATTGATACCGGGGAATGGATGCCACATTTGTGCGCTGTAGCCCCAGCCGTAATCTAATGTAACTACGGATGTTGAAAGACGTGCAGTCCAAGAGGGACTTGCGATATCAG
>JBILSO010000048.1:0-7366 GCA_044372065.1 Candidatus Planktophila sp.
GCATCCCACATGGGAGATGGGTCCAGTTGTCACAATTAACTCATCCACGTTAGTCAATAAAGGTCTTGAGATTATTGAAGCGCATTACCTTTTTGACATTCCATATTCACAGATCGAGGCGGTGATTCATCCGCAATCAGTGGTTCACTCCCTTGTTGAATATGTTGATGGATCAACAATGGCTCAAGCGAGCCCGCCAAATATGAAGGGACCAATTGCCTACGCAATTAGCTACCCAGATCGTTTAGCTCAAGCGACTACTCCGATTGATTGGAGCGTTGCATCGACCTGGAACTTTGCACCGATAGACAATGTGAAGTTTCCAGCCGTCGATCTTGCTCGTCGATGTGGGTCGCTCGGTGGGGGCTTGCCCGCAATCTTTAACGCAGCCAATGAGGTTGCCGTTGCAGCTTTTCTTAATTCTCACATCGGATACTCAGCAATTATCGATACAGTCGACGCTGTGGTTCAACAACTTTCTCCTTCAGCGGTCTCGGCACCGCGCGACCTCGCTGATGTCAGTGCCATCGAAGATGATGCTCGTCGCGTAGCCCACGAAGTAATCAAGAGAGCGGTCTAACCATGGAGATTCTAGGAATTCTGGCCTTTGTAGTCGCACTACTTCTCTCTGTAATGGTCCACGAGTTTGGCCACTACATCACCGCCCGCAAGTTCAATATGAAGGTAACCGAGTTCTTTCTAGGATTCGGAAAGCGGATCTGGTCATTCCGCAGGGGCGAGACCGAATATGGAATTAAGGCGATTCCTGCTGGCGGATATTGCAAAATTTCTGGCATGACGCCTGATGAAGTAATGGAACCTGGTGAAGAATCGCGAGCTTTCTATATTGCTCGTTCTTCCAAAAAACTCATAGTTCTTGGCGCAGGTTCATTTCTACATTTCGTTCTTGGAATCGTTCTCCTCTTCACGCTCCTTGCAGGAGTGGGTGTTAACTCTCTGACATCGGTAGTCAAGGAAGTTGTCCCTGAGTCTTCTGCCGTCGCAGCAGGTTTTCAACAAGGTGATGAAATTCAGTCAATTAATGGAGAAGAAGTATCCGATTGGGCTCGTGGAGTGGAACTTATCCGCGCATCGAACGGTGGCGAACTTGCCTTCACTGTTCTTCGTAACGGTCAATCCATCGAACTTCGTGCAACGCCTCGACTTACTGATGTAGGTGGTGAGCAGCGTTACGTTGTAGGCATCATCAATGAAGTTGGCATAAAGAGATTTGGAATTCTTAAGGCAACTCAAGAATCATTTTCAATCACGGGTTCAATGATGGTGCAGTCAGTGAAGTCACTTGCACTTCTACCGACAAAGATTCCAGAACTCTGGGGCCAAACATTTGGCGGGGAAGAACGTGATATTGATGGGCTTGTTGGGGTCGTCGGTGTTGCACGCGTTTCAGGTGAAACGCTTGCAAGCGGTGATCAAAACTGGAACCAGCGAATTGGTACCTTCTTACTCATCATCGCTAGTTTAAATATCTTTGTGGGAATATTTAATCTCTTGCCGATTTTGCCTCTCGATGGTGGCCACATTGCCGTCGCGATCGCAGATGAAATTCGAGCATTTCTTGCACGTCTTCGTGGTCGCCCACGACCTGCCCCAATTAATGTGCAGGTGCTCACACCTATAACAGCAGTTGTCGTTGTCATACTTATCGGGCTCACCCTTCTGCTACTTGTTGCCGACATAATCAATCCCATCTCGCTCAATGGCTAAAGTTCGGGCAGAATAGAGCCATGGTCGATCTCGGAATTCCTTCAGCGCCACTTAAGACACTTGCTCCTCGTCGTAAGACGAAACAGCTCATGGTGGGCAAGGTCGGCGTCGGTAGCGATCATCCAGTGAGCGTGCAATCTATGTGCACGACTCTCACCTCAGATGTCAACGCAACTCTTCAGCAGATCGCCGAACTCACAGCTTCTGGATGTCAGATCGTTCGCGTAGCGGTGCCAAGTCAAGACGATGCTGATGCACTTGCACAGATTGCGAAGAAGTCACAGATTCCAGTTATCGCGGATATTCACTTTCAGCCAAAATACATCTTTGCCGCAATCGATGCCGGTTGTGCAGCAGTACGTGTAAATCCGGGAAACATTAAGCAATTCGATGACAAGGTCAAAGAAGTTGCGAAGGCTGCTGGAGATGCTGGGATTCCAATCCGAATCGGCGTAAATGCAGGATCTCTCGATCCACGCCTGCTCGCTAAGTACGGAAAGGCAACCCCAGAGGCTTTGGTGGAATCCGCGCTTTGGGAAGCATCACTTTTCGAAGAACACGGTTTCTCTAATATAAAGATTTCAGTAAAGCATCACGACCCTGTCACGATGGTCAGCGCATATCGTCTCTTAGCGGCCAAGTGTGACTACCCACTTCATCTCGGTGTTACTGAAGCCGGCCCTGCCTTCCAGGCAACCATTAAATCTGCAACAGCATTTGGAATCCTGCTTGCAGAGGGCATCGGCGACACTATCCGCGTATCGATGTCAGCACCTCCAGCTGAAGAAGTTAAGGTCGGCATCTCAATTTTGGAATCACTGAATTTGCGTCAACGTAAACTCGAAATTGTCTCCTGTCCATCATGCGGTCGTGCACAAGTTGATGTTTATACATTGGCAGAAAAAGTGCAGGCAGGTCTTGAGGGAATGACCGTTCCGCTTCGCGTTGCCGTCATGGGTTGTGTTGTTAATGGCCCAGGTGAAGCACGTGAGGCCGATCTCGGCGTTGCATCGGGTAACGGAAAAGGTCAGATCTTTGTAAAGGGCGTCGTCATTAAGACCGTACCTGAGGCACAGATCGTTGAAACTTTGATTGAAGAAGCTATGCGCCTTGCAGATGAAATGGAAGCTGCAGGAGTTGCCAGCGGAAAGCCTGAAGTTCTTACGCAGTAAATACGTAGTAAAGGCGCAATAAGCAGCAGAGTCTCAGGTAGGCTCGCCCCATGTTGCGAATGTCTACCCTCTTCTTGCGCACTCTGCGCGATGATCCAGCAGATGCTGAAGTGGCAAGCCATCGCCTCTTAGTCCGAGCAGGTTATATTCGACGAATCGGTGCCGGCATCTATTCATGGCTGCCTCTGGGTGTAATCACGCTACGTAACATTGAACGCGTTATTCGCGAAGAGATGGATAAAGCTGGATTTCAAGAAGTTCACTTCCCATCACTGCTTCCACGTGAGCCTTACGAGGCAACCAATCGCTGGGAAGAGTACGGCCCATCACTCTTTCGTTTGCAAGATCGAAAAGGCGCAGATTATCTCTTAGGCCCAACACATGAAGAGATGTTTACCCTGATGGTCAAAGGGGAGTATTCCTCATATAAAGATCTTCCACTTTCGATTTATCAGATTCAAACTAAGTTCCGTGATGAAGCACGTCCACGTAGTGGAATTATCCGCGGTCGCGAGTTTGTCATGAAGGATTCTTACTCATTTGATATCGATGATGCCGGTCTCGATCTTTCATACCAAAAACATCGTGATGCCTACGTTCGCACCTTTGATCGCCTAGGACTTAAATACAACATCGTCAGGGCGGTATCTGGCGCAATGGGTGGTTCAAAATCTGAGGAATTCTTAGCGCCATGCACCACCGGTGAAGATACATACGTTCTCTGCCCTTCATGTGGATTCGCAGCCAACGTCGAAGCTATGGTGACAAAGGTTGATCCTGTCGATTCCAGCGCAACACCGGCTCTTGAAGAACTTGATACTCCAAATACCCCAACGATTGATTCATTGGTACAGGTACTTAATGAACGCTTTGGTGGCGGATTCACCGGAGCAAGCACCTTGAAAAATGTCATGCTGATTGCAGATGGAAAAGCAATCTCCGTACTGGTACCGGGTGATCGCGAAGTTGATTTGAAGCGATTCCAAGAAAATCTTGGTGGCATTCACGAACTTCGCACATTCGAAGAGGCTGATTTCGCAAAGTTCCCAGGACTCGTTAAGGGTTATATCGGACCACAAAATGCGCAAGCACTTGGAATTACTGTTTATGCTGATCCTCGCGTTGCACCAGGAACCACATGGGTCACTGGCGCAAATAAGAAAGATCGCCATGCGCGCAATGTAGTTAATGGCCGTGATTTCACACCGGATGCATATGTTGAAGCGGCTGAAGTGCGTGCAGGAGATGCGTGCCCAGAGTGTGCAACTGAAGTCGTCATCGATCGCGCAATTGAAATCGGCCACATCTTCCAACTAGGTCGCAAATATGCCGAGGCCCTTTCGCTGACAGTTTTGGATCAGAACGGTAAATCACAAGTTGTAACAATGGGCTCTTATGGCATTGGAGTTACTCGCGCAGTTGCTGCAATTGCCGAGCAGACATATGACGAGATTGGTCTCAACTGGCCACCAGAGCTAGCTCCTGCCAAGGTGCACATTGTTGCAACGGGAAAAGAAGATCTTCCCTTTGACACTGCCGAGAAGATTGCATCGGAACTTGAAGCCGCTGGCGTAAGTGTCATGCTCGATGATCGACGCGGAACAAGCCCTGGCGTGAAATTCAAAGATGCTGAGCTGATCGGCAATCCCGTTGTTGTCGTTGTTGGTAAATCACTCGAGCAGGGAAATGTCGAAGTACGCGTACGCAAGAGTGGAGATAAGCAAGAAGTTGCACTTGCTTCGGCGGTCACTGCAATCTGCGCACTCATCGCCTCTCTCTAGAGCTCACGTGTTTTACGACATCACCCTCGCCACACTCATATTTCTAATTTGTGCAGCATTTTGCGCCGGCCTGATTGATTCAATGGCTGGTGGCGGGGGATTGATCCAACTCCCGGCACTGCTTATTGGTCTACCTAAATTTGAAACGGTGGAAGTGCTGGGAACAAATAAATTGACCTCAGTATTTGGTACTTCGGCAGCAACACTTCTTTATCGACGTGCAATCACTTTCAACTGGAGATTGCTGACTGCCATGGCCCTTCCTGCATTTATCGGATCTATTGGCGGGGCGCTTTTAGCCTCATCAATACCAACAAAGGCGCTCCGCCCAATCATTGTTGTTCTCCTCATCGCTGTAGTTATCTACACAGTCAAGCGTCCACAACTTGGAGCAGTTGAATCTCTCAAGCATTCTCCAGCAAAGCAGATGCGAATTGGTTCACTAGCCGCTGGTGGAATCGGTTTCTATGATGGATTAATTGGCCCCGGAACGGGTTCATTCTTAATTCTCATTCTGGTAGCAGTTTTAGGGTTTGCATTCTTGAACGCTTCAGCCATGGCAAAGGTCATCAATCTCTGCACAAACCTTGGTGCAATTCTCGTCTTCGGGCTAGATGGCTCGATTCTCTGGAAAGTTGGGTTGTTGTTGGCAGTAGCAAATGTTGCCGGCGGGCTCATTGGTGCAACACTTGCCATTCGAGGCGGTTCCACATTTGTACGAAAAATTTTCCTTTTTATAACTACTGCATTGATATTCAAGGTCGGTTTAGACACAATCACAATGTGGTGATAAATTTAGCCTCACAACTTAACAACAATCGAATAGGTAGGCTCGCTTATGGCACTCAAAGATCAGGTATCCGAACTCGTTACACCAGCAGTATCGGATCTGGGCTACTACTTAGAAGATGTTCACGTTGCTACTCCTGGAAACCATCGCATCGTCACCTGCATAGTTGACGGTGACTCTTCACTCAATTTAGATCAAGTAACAAGTGTTTCTCGCGTTATCTCTGAGCTTCTCGATGAAGCGGCTTTTATGGGGGAGACGCCATTTACTCTCGAAGTAACTTCTCCGGGTGTAGATCGTCCGCTCACTCAACCTCGTCACTTTGCTAAGAACGTTGATCGCCTTCTCAGGATTATTAAAATCGATGGCAGTGAGATCACTGGTCGAATCCTCTCCAACACCGATAACGATGTAACTCTTACTGTCGCTGTCAAGAAGGAAACTACTGAGCAAACCATTTCTCTTGCTGAAATTAAGCGAGCAGTTGTTGAAATTGAATTCAATCGAAAGGATGACAAGTAAATGCATGTAGATATGCAGGCACTTGCAGCCCTGACTTCCGAGAAAGCCATGCCCATCGAGGCGCTCATCACCGCAATTGAACTTGGAGTTCTCACCGCCTATAACGAATTACCTGAAGCTAAGCCTCGTGCTTTCTCTCGACTCAATCGTGAGACTGGTGATGTTGCGATCCTCATACCAATCTACAACGAAGAGGGAGAACGAGTTGCTGAAGAAGAAGATTGTCCTGACGGTTTTGCTCGCAGCGCTACATCAGCTATTCGCCAAGTCATTAAATTTAAAATGCGCGAAACCAATGATGCTGAGATTGTTGGCGAGTTCACAGGCTCAGTAGGAGATGTGATTTCTGGAATCGTTCAGCAAGGGCGAGATCCAAAGATGATCAACGTCAACCTTGGACGAGTTGAGGGAAGAATTCCACCTCAAGAGCAAGTTCCTGGTGAAGTCTACAACCACGGAGATCGAATTAAGTGTTTTGTGGTTGAAGTAAAGCAAGGACTTAAAGGGCCAGAGATCATGCTTTCGCGCAGTCATCCAGCGTTAGTTAAGCAACTCTTTGCACTTGAAGTACCTGAAATTCAAGATCGCATTGTCGAGATCATGGCGGTTGCTCGTGAAGCAGGTCATCGTACGAAAATTGCAGTGCGATCACATCGTGCTGGTGTATCTCCTAAGGGTTCACTGATTGGTCACATGGGTGCGCGCTCAAGAGCTGTCACAGATGAACTTCACGGCGAGAAGATAGATATTGTCGACTGGTCTGAAGATCCTGCAGAGTTTGTAAAACATGCGTTAGCACCGGCAAAGGTAACTTCTGTTGAGATAGTGGATGAGCTTTCACGATCTGCTCGAGTTGTGGTCCCTGATTATCAGCTCTCGTTAGCGATTGGTAAAGATGGGCAGAACGCCAGATTGGCAGCGCGTTTGACTGGCTGGCGCATCGATATCCACCCGGACACTCCCATTCCTCCCGTTGCCTCCGCATAAATACATGCTGCGTTTAGGAATATCGACCCCTCTTAGATAGACTCAGGGCGTGGAACGAACATGCATTGCATGTCGCAAGAAATATTCTTGGGATGGCTCTGCATCGACAGACACACTCGTTCGGATTGTTCGGCAGGGATTGGTTCTAACTCCAGATCCCGGCCGAAAGTTATCGGGGCGAGGAGCGTGGGTACATAGAGAATGTGTCACTCAGGCAATCGAGAGAAAGTCATTTAAGGCAGCATTTAAAACTGCCGAAAATTTCGATCACTCACAACTACAGCAGTTCATCGCCGATGAACTTACAGAATTGGATGCGAAAGTTATGAAACTCAAATGAGCTCGTCAGAATTATGAGGTCGTTCAACTAAGGCTCGCATTCACAT
>JBILSO010000049.1:0-7354 GCA_044372065.1 Candidatus Planktophila sp.
TCCGGGTTTGTTCCTGAAGTTTGCTGGCGACCTTTCACAGAAGCCAAAGAACGACTGGCGCAGAACAGATTTCGGTCGCACAGTTTATCGTGTGGGTGGAATCGCGATCTACATTCTTATTGTGCAGATGGTTAGAGGTGTTGATTTAGCTGCGTGGATTTAGGCGGTTAAACCTGTCAAAACGTCAACCAACCTTCTCCACCCTAATCAACATACCTTCAACGCCTTCGTCTAGAGCGGTGATTTTCCATCCATCAATGTCTAGAGATCTTCCTTCATAAAGCAAGGAACTTTGTGCCGTGATCGGTCCATCACCGTGGTTAATTCTTGAGTCAATCTTATAAACCAGAGCGCCCCGGGAACTGGAACTGCTGAGCAGACGAACCTCAACGCTAATAGTTACACCCTCCTGAAGGTTTATCAGGATTAGTTTGGGTTTGTCACTGGCAATCTCAAGACTCTCGAGATAGTGAACCGTGCTTATCTGATTGCTCAAGCATCGTATTTGTTGGTCTGTTATCCAGCCACTTAAAAACTTGCTCCAACCAAAGAACTCTTGAGATGAGTTACTCATCATGTCCCAAGATCCTGCTGGGTTTGCACCCCCAGGAACTGATGGACGTTGATCATTTAAAAATACATATAGATCTTCTAGGCCGAATAGTGTGTGGCCCAATTCGTGTGCAAGTGTTTGAAAACTACCCGCCGCCATAGCAGTTTCTAGCGAGACACCTTTAGCGCTTCCATTCCGTGTTGGGAATACTTGACCTAAAAATGCTTGGCCAACGCCTTGTCCAGAGAAGCGAACAGTTTCAATAGTAACTCCATCGTATAAATCAAAGTTTATTGAGGGATCAACTTTGCTGAGAAGATCTTTCACTGCCTCCGTATTATTCTGTTGAGGCCGAGGATTGGTTAATCCATATGATTCAGCAGATCTTTCTATTGTGAGCCACTTGGATTTATCCAATATTTCATACTGGATGTTTACTAAACCATATGAAGTTTTCTTGTAGAAATCCTGCACCTCTTTAAGAGTCTCCTGAATCCTCACCAAATCAGCGTCAGCGAATGCCGGCGTATCTGAAAACTTGAGTGGGATAAAGAGAATTTTTGGAGAGATTGCACCAATTAACGAGCCTTGAGGACGCGGGAAACCATTATTTCCACTGCTGCGTGTTGATACATCTTTTGTTTTACACACACTCACATTCGTCATTTCACCTAATGGTGCTATGGCGGTGTTGGAAATTAAGTTACTTGGTTTAGTCGGAGTCGGAGTCGGAGTCGGAGTCGGAGTCGGAGTCGGAGTGGGAGTCGGAGTGGGAGTCGGAGTCGGAATCGGAGTGGGAGTCGGAGTGGGTGTAACTACCGGTATCGGCGTGGTTGCCGCGGGCTTTACCTTCCAAACAAGTTTCTTACCACTCTTACTGCATGTGTATTTCTTGCCACCAAAGGTAGATGTTTGTCCCGCCTTTTTACAGACCCCACCCACTTTAATTGCAGCCGTTGCATCCATTGGGGCGATGAGAGCAAAGACCAATCCAAGGGAGAGCAGGATTCTCTTCATGGGTAGATTCTTAGGCTTTCTTAAGAGGATAGCAACGACCCAGTTGGTATGAATAGAATGAATCATGAGCGCAAAACCTGAGTTACTTCTTCAATCTGACGCTGAAGTTGGTGAAGGCCCAACTTTTCTTGGAAGCTCACTGCTCTGGGTGGATATCCCTGTGGGCAAAATTCATAAAACAAATTTGGAAAGCCTAAAGACAGAGACCATCACCCTAGACACTCATGTCGGCGCTATTGCCCCATGTGAAAGCGAGGAGAAATTCGCAATCGCTTGTAAGGAAGGTTTCGCGATATTTGCGGACGGCACGTTAGATATTCGAGATCCATTTCTTCCAAAATTTGATTACAGAATGAATGATGCTAAATGTGATGCCTTAGGAAGGTTTTGGGGTGGAAGTTGTCAGATGGATTTTGAAATCGGCAAAGGGAAATTACACCGCTGGGAAGGCGGAGAGCAGAATAAAGTCATGGTGGAAAACCTTTCACTCCCTAATGGCATTGGCTGGAACAGTGATAATTCCATGATGTACCTGGTAGATAGCATGACAAAAAAAGTTTATGTGAGTGATTTTGATTTGGCAGATGATTTCGTTCCTCACTTCCGAGAGTTGATTTCAATCAATTCCGGTGTGCCAGATGGGCTAGCCGTGGATGTCGAAGGATGCATCTGGCTCGCCGTCTGGGGAGGAAGCAGGATTATGAGGATTTCACCGCAGGGCAGAATTGTTGAAGAACATCATTTCCCAGTGTCACAACCATCTAGCTGCGCATTTGGCTTTGATGGAACTCTGTATGTGACATCAGCAAGAGCAGGAATTTCAGAGGCAGAGTTATTAAATCAACCTCTAGCAGGATCACTTTTCACGATATCTACTTCAACAACCGGTGTGCCTGTTTCAGGATTTAAAGAGTCTGAAGGCAAAAAGTTATGATTAGGTGCGAGGAATGAATATGGAGATGGGTAAATGAGCAAGAAAATCATGCTTACCGGTGCATCTGGTCTCATCGGGAAAGAGGTTGCCAAAGGCCTGGTGGCGGCTGGGTATGAGGTTCTAGCAACAGATCTCGTTAAAGATGATCTTTCGCCAGCGCAGAGCTTTGTCGTTGGCAATCTTCTATCAAGTGATTTTATCTCGAAGTTAGATTTTGCCTGTGATGCAATTGTTCACCTTGGTTCGATTCCAAGACCAACTCTTGCTTCTGACGAAGAGACGCTGCATAACAATGTGATCGGCACATATCACGTCTTTGCTTCTGCGGTAGAGAACAAGGTGCCACTTGTCATTTATGCATCAAGTCTCTCGATTTATGGATTCGCGTGGTCAACAGGAACATCTCCAGATTATGTCCCCGTTGATGAGAAACATCCGCTATATCAATATGAAAGTTATGCGCTTTCAAAGGAAGTTAACGAACGCTCTGCTGATATGTGGGCAAACCGTAGTGACACTGCATTTGTTGGTCTTCGCTTCCCACATACACATACACTTTCAGTATTTAGTGAAATGAATCAGAAAATGCGCGAGGGGGATAAGGGAACCCTTGAACAAGGAGCAAAAATTTTCTGGGCATACTTGGATTTACGCGATGCGGTACAAGGAATATTGACCGTTATTCAAAAAGGTGCGCAGGGCTCTAAAACCTATAATTTTGCTGCTCCTGACACCTACGCACCAAGACCTACTCGTGAATTGATGGCTGAGTTTCATCCCGCCTCAAAGATAGCTTCGTCCATATCAGGGTATGACTCAATCATTGATTGCTCACAGTGGAGCGCAGATTTTGGTTATGAACCGCAATACTTACTGGATCGACCAGAGTAGAGATTTGGCTTTAAGGAGCGGTCCTAGCTAGCTCTGCAATTGGTGGACGGCAAATGATTACATTCGCACCCGTTATTGAATACGCCCCGGCTGCGTGCGGAATTACTAAAGCATCACCTTTATTTATCTGCATCGTTGGTGCATTAGCAAAAATAATTTCGCCAGCGCTATCTAGCACTAAACCAATCGCAAATCCGTTTTCGAAATCACCTACGCCAGGTGCCAAATGAGCTCTGAAGTAGCCATCAGCTTTTATTGGCAAGACTGAGCGAAGTGGTCCACCTGAAAAAATGTTACGCATAACAAGTGAGTTAAATTCTGCATTACTTAATGGATCTAACATCAGCGCATCCGTCACAGTTTCAAAACCAAGACCTAAGTGGCCATCTTTAGTTCCGTCAACTGCAAAGCCTTCCCACTCAAGGAGTGCTGATAAATCAGTAGGTTCTTGAAGCTCCAGGACGAATATTCCGGAATCGATTGCGTGCGCAACTCCTGCAGGAACAAGAATGGCATCTCCTACTGCAACTTCTGAGCGACGAAGTGAAGCCAAGAGCGCCTGCGAATCTTGATCGCGAACTAATTTAAGTAGATCTTCTTTATTCTGCTTCTCTTTAAATCCAAGGCCAACACCAGCACCTACTGGTGCTTCCAAAATAATCCACGCCTCTGTCTTGCCATGATCCAGTCCTAAATGCTGCTTTGCAAATGCTTTGTTGGGATGGAAGTGAACAGGTAGTCGTTGATCCGGATCAAGTAACTTAACGAGAACCTCAATGCTTAATCCAAAGTGGTTGAAATGTTCTTCACCTAACCATGCGATGGGATCGGACGCGATTGCATCTTTGAGAAATGTGCCATCAGGAAGTTTTGATAGACCTTGTTCGCTGGCACCAAATCTCGTTGTAACAGAGCCAATCCATTCCTCTGGACGCATTGGGCCACCGGGTCCGTGACGCAGCGCGCCGATGCGATCTCCACCGCGATAGAAGTGATCGAACTGATTTGACGGTAACTTTGCAGGAACTACCTTGTTCTCAGACATAGAGTTAAGAATATCCCTCCATCCAATAGACTGCGGCTATGGCTCATTACAAGGTAGCAATCGTCGGAGCAGGACCTGCCGGCTACTTTGCCGCCCAAGCACTGCAGAATCTGCAGAACGAAGAGCTGACATTTTCAATTGATTTGATCGAACGCCTACCAACTCCATGGGGTTTAGTACGTAGCGGTGTGGCACCCGATCATCCAAAGATTAAGACTGTGGCAAAGGTCTTCGAGAAGGTAGCAACAGCCGGAAATGTGCGCCTCTTTGCGCATGTGGAGCTCGGTAAAGATGTTTCGATGGAGGATCTCAAAGCTCGCTATGACGCAGTAGTTATTGCAACAGGGTCATCACTAGGTAAGAAGTTAGGAATTCCGGGTGAAGATCTGCCGGGTTCGATGTCTGCAGCCACATTTGTGCCTTGGTATAACGCTCACCCTGACTTTAAAGACGAGAGCGTGGATCTAAGTACATCTACTGCTGTAGTCATTGGCGCGGGAAATGTTGCAATGGATGTGGCACGTATGTTGGCGCTGGAGCCAAGCGAGCTTGATCCCACAGATACCGCAGATCACGCGATCACTGCATTTAAGTCGAGTGCAGTACGCAATGTTGTAATTAGCGCTCGCCGCGGGGCTGAGCATGCGGCCTTCACATCTCCCGAATTACGTGAGCTTCCAAAACTTGAACACACCAATGTCATCATCGAAAAGCGTGATATCGCAGAAGCGTTAGAGCGCGTGGGTGAAGATATTGAGAAAGATGTAAAGAGCAATCTTGATGCAATGGCTTTAATTGCAGATCAAGTGCCGGCAGGACACGAACGCACCATGAAGTTTCAGTTTCTAGCAACACCGAAACAGATTCGCGGTGAAGGAAAAGTTCAGGAAGTTGTCTTTACTAAGACCGGTACTGATGAAGAGTTTTCGATCAAATGTGGCCTAGTCATTACCGCAATTGGTTACGAAGCGGAACCGCTTACAGGGATTCCATACGAGCGCGGCAAAGTTGTAAATTCCGATGGTCGTGTCGGAGACAATGTTTATGTTGTTGGTTGGGCCAAGCGCGGACCTTCAGGTGTCATTGGTACAAACAAATCAGACTCAACAGATGTAATGAAGTTATTGGTGGACGATTTAAGAGTTCCGAAAACCGCCGGTGATATCACCGAATTGCTTGGTAACGCAGTCGTTGTCACCCAGTCTCATTGGGAGGCTATAAATGCCACTGAAGTTGCAGCGGGTGAGGCAAAGGGTAAACCTCGGGTTAAGAGTGTTTCGAGAGATGAACTTTTGAGAATGGCCAAAATTTAAATTTAACTTTGACTCCATCTCGTTTTAACCTAAAAGTGCCAGTGGTTGATCAGGCGCTGACTAATATGCGCTTATGAAGACAACCCTCAGACTCAAAAAAATCCTCAGCTTGGGTTCACTTGCCCTGGCATCAACGCTACTAGTTTCTCTAGTAGCTCCAACAGCGCAGGCGAATACGTATTCGCTTCCGGGCGCACCGACAAATGTCACCTCATATTTCAATTCTCGCGGCGTTGTAGTCAAATGGACGCCATCAACAACAGTTACACCAGCAATTACTGGTTACGTTGTCTCTGCCGGTCCAGGATCATGTCCAATTTTTGTTTCGGCCAAAAGCAACACAGTTGTGACAATGCCTGTAGTTGTGGGCCAGCCAGGAGGAACTCCGGTAGTCCAGGCAGTTAGTGCTTAC
Source organism: Candidatus Planktophila sp. (assembly GCA_044372065.1). Taxonomy (GTDB): domain Bacteria; phylum Actinomycetota; class Actinomycetes; order Nanopelagicales; family Nanopelagicaceae; genus Planktophila. The sequence continues at coordinate 6,166 of JBILSO010000049.1, forward strand.
GGATTTTCAAAACCAGCCGCATCAAATAAGAGTTATACAGCCGCTGAATTAGCAACTGTTGCATCTGCACAAAACCGAGCAGTGCAAGTTCTACAACTCAGCGACCTTCATGGTGCGATCGAAGTCGGCAACTCATTCGGTGCAGCACTTCTTACGAGTAACTGGGCGGCTGATCGCACAGCAAATCCTGCAACAGTTGCTCTCTCATCTGGAGATAACATCGGTGCAGCGCCACCAATTTCAACAGAGTTTGAAGAGCTTCCAACGATTGAATCGCTCAATCTCGCAAAGCTTGATGTTTCGACATTAGGTAACCACGAGCATGATCGCAATCTGGACCACTTTAATAAAGTAATCGGGGCATCTGACTTCCAGTGGGTTGTTTCAAATTACAATCCAGATTCATTGGGTGCTATGAAGTCGGGCACTAAGAGCGTAAAGAACTACACGATCATTGACCGCGGCGGCGTCAAGATCGGTGTCGTTGGCTCAAATACACCAGAAACTATCGAACAAGTTTTCCCAGGAAACCTTGATTACAAAGATGCATCTGGAGCTAAGAAGACGATAACCATCAATCCAGGCGTTGCAGGCGTTAATAGCGCAATTAAAGAAGCAAAAGCCGCTGGTGCAGAGATGGTTATTGCTCTGCTTCACCAAGGTTGGTTGGAAAATGCCGATGGCACCGCTAAAGGCGACCTCAATCTATTGGCTTCACAGATCAAAGGTGCTGTCGCAATCTATGGCGGACATAGCCACCAGACATATGCGTCAGTGATTCCAGGTTCAGCACGCGTTGAACCAGTTGTTTTGGGTCAAACTCGCAACTCAGGTGTTGAGTACACACGTACCCAGATCTGTATTCGTGCAGGCAAAGTCGTTGGACAGTCAATCCAGCACGTTCTAAAAGCTGCAGCAGCAACGATCAACACTGGTGTTGTGAGCACTGTGACAACACAGGATGCAACAGCTGCCGCGATGGTAAAGAAGTACAAGGATCAACTTTCTGCCAAGCTTGATGTCAAGATTGGTCAAGTATCTGCAACATTCCCACGTGGTGGATCACCAGCGGTAGAACGCTCAGGAGAAACACCAATGGGTAACTACATCGCAGATCTCATGCGTGCCAAGTACAAGACTGACTTTGCAATTCAGAATGGTGGCGGAATCCGCGACACATTCCCTGCAA
>JBILSO010000050.1:0-7081 GCA_044372065.1 Candidatus Planktophila sp.
AATCAGCCGCGTGAAAACAGAAAAGATTATGACGATGACCCAAGAAATGCAGGAATTACTTTCTTTTAAAAAGTAATCAACTTCTGACGCGCTAATTATTACGCGTGAGGGTTTGGTTTTTCGATATACCCTTTTTTCTTCTTCTCTTTGATGAGCTTTGCTACTTCAGCTTCTGCTTCCTCTTTTGTTTCAAACTCTTTCACTTTGAGTTGGCCATCGGCACCAATTTTGCCGAAACGAACCGTAACTGTTTTTCCAATCTGGGTGATCTCCCAGTACTTCTCTGCACGCTCTGACTTACGTGAAGCGTCTACCCCGATGAATTCAAAATATGGCATTTTTCTCCCTTTCGATTTTAAAACTCTAAAGGTTCGGCACCACGTTTTCAACCCTGACCATTCCAAGTATGGTCATGGTCAACGCTCTCGTCTAGGATTTCCACATGGCGAAAACAATCAATATTTCCTTTAAAGGTGAGGCTGCTGTATTTGCTTACAAGCCGATTGATCGAACAGTCCTCTACGGGAAGCGCAGACGAATTGCCTTTGATGAAGCTGGTAATGAGTGCGCCAAGGCTTCCCTACTTGCCGATGGATCACTTCTTATCCGAAGTGGAATGACTGCACAGGGTTACTTCACGCCAGACAATGTGTGGGTTCCACAGGGCGAACTAGAGGCGGTCAATCTTGATGGCTCAATCCCAGAGTTGTTTCCAGCAACGGTTGGCGAAAGTGTCGAAGCAAGCGAGGTAAGTGCGACTGAAGCGCTACAGATGAGATTCGATACTACATATTCGCTTGAACCTGAGTCACTCGCTGATTCAATAAAGAAGGTACTCGACGGCGGTGGAATCCTCACATTCCCATTTAATCCGCGTGCGGATTACCAGCTTGAGACAGCAATTTTGGTAGGCAACGAGAATGGCTACTTCGCTTTGATTGGTCAGCCAGTTGAATATGAGTTCGCTTCATTATCTTCACTCGTCTCCGTGACTGAAGAAGCTGAATCCGATAGCTCCGACGATCTTGACTTTGAAATGTTTTAGGGAGAGCCATGAAAATTCATATCTCAAACGCGACTAGCCGCGATGCGACGGTTGTTGCCACATCTACACCTGCTAAAGAGAGCACAATGCCTTCTAAGAATGGAAAGCCTGTTACCTTTCAGCGATATGTCGCGGCTGGTGAAGGAAAGTTAAATGAGGATCTGGTCAAGATTCTTGGTGAGGCGTATTCACAACAACTCATCGATGGCGACCCTGAGATTGATTTGGAAATGGTTGGCCGTGCAATCGATGGCACAAGCACTGTATTGCTTAACAAGGAGAATCAACCTCTTTATTGCGCTCCAGAGATTTTGGAGATCATCTACGGTCCAGATGGCAAAGAAGTTGAGCGGCGCACCCCTGTAGATATCGCACCAAATGTGAATGAGGGTACGCCCGTAAAGTGGACGGGAAAACTGCTCCCCCGCACTGACTTAATTCGTAAGTACGGAATCAAGCGCACTATGCAGCTTCGCCACGTAGATGGCGTGACATTTGATTTCCTCTATGCGATTGCAAAAGAGTTGGACGAAAAGGACTCTGTAGCACTAATCGCAGGAGGAGAAGGCGGAAAGGGCCCTCTCGTACTTCAAGCCAATGGCAGCCCATACCGTGGATTTTTAGATGGTCGTATCGATGGAGATAAGTTCTTGCTCTTGCTCCACCTCTCTGCAATGGAGCTCAAAAAGCCGGCTGCGAAAACTGAGAAGGAGGCTGAGTAGAGATGGCATCCTTAGGAAAAGCAACGCTGGAAAGTCAGGGCACTTTCGCTGATAAAAATTTAATGGGACAACTTCTTGCTTATCGAAAAGTAGTTGCTGCCAACTACGTTCTGACAAGTTCTGCTGACATCGAACGCAAGCTTGCGCTTCCACTACTTGTCTCCACAAAATTAGATGGAGAGCTATGGTTTCTCCTCCACGACGGTGAGTGGAAGTTAGTCTCACCTACAGGGCGAGTTATCAGTGGTGATATTGAGTTTCTGGGTGAAGCAAGTAAAGCTGGATTGGATAAAAGCTCGATCTTTGCTGGTGAACTTCACGTTCTGGGAAAAGCTCGCACACGAGTTGCAGACCTCTCTTCTGCACTTGGTGCAGGCGAGAAGGCAGATACATCCAAAATTGGTTTTGCCATTTTCGATCTTGTCTCGTCCCCTACGCTCTCTGCGATAGGAACTCCATATACAACTCGCTATGAAGAGATATCAAAAATTGCATCAAGTGAGCATCTCTTCCATGCAGTAAGTACTCCAACAAAGACTTCCTCAGAGGTTGCTGAGATCTTTGACCGTGAAATCACAGGTGGTGGCGAGGGCTTGGTTGCTCGCGCAGAAGATGGGCGCTCCTTTAAGGTCAAGCCCACAAAGGACCTTGATGCAGCAATCATCGGCTTCATCGAAAGCAGAGAGGCCGATGGCTCACTCGTAGTCCGATCATTGCTCTTCGGACTTCTCAACGAGGATGGCAGTTGGATTCCTGTTACTACTACCGGATCTGTCGGTGACACTGCATTTAGAAAAGAGCTGCATCAACTCTTAGCCGCGAGCGTAAAGGCGAGTTCTTATCGCAGAATCAGTGGAAGTTCTGGCGTCATGTATCAACTCGTCGAACCTCGATTAATCGTTGAACTTAAGTGCGTAGATCTACAGCTAGAAGATCTGCAGGGAAAGCCAATCAAGCATCCCCGACTTGATTATTCAGCTGACGGATGGAAGGTCAGCGGCTGGAGCAATAGCGCATCCGTCCATAACGCGGTCGTAGTCCGACTCCGCAATGACAAAGCATGCACATTTGAAGATATTGGCTGGAACCAAATCACTCGGCTCATTCCAATCGCAGAAGTCAGTGATCAGATCAAGCTCGGTACTAGCGAAGTCATACGTCGACAAGTGTGGAGCAAGGAAGGTTCTGGAAAAGTAGATGTTCGTAAGTTACTTATCTGGAAGACCAATAAGGAATCTGCCGGTTACCCTGCTTACGTAGTGCACTGGACTGATTATTCATCGACGAGAAAATCACCACTCGATCGCGAAGTCCGCTTAGCTCCAAATGAGAAGGAAGCAGTGAAGATCGCGGAGGCGATGATTGCTGAGAACATCAAAAAAGGCTGGAGCGAAGTCGTTAAATAACTCTCCTAGTTCCATTTACCTGAGAGCTAAGACCTCATCCAGACTAAGGCCCTGATTCTGTTGACCAACGCATATTTGCATGTAAGTTCACCGTAGTTTTCGGTTTGAACAACTGCTCCTAGGCTGCCACAGAGTTGGAATGGAGTGGCACTTGAATACGATGGAGTAGATGGGTTCTGTGATTCTCGCTCTGCATCCTGTCTGCGTTCCTCGAGAATCTCAAGTTCTTCCGGTGTTGGTTCGGACGGAGTGGTTGAGAAGGTGAATTCAAAATCTTCAGCTTCGCACTCTGTGTCTTCGACTTTTCCGTCGCGCTCACAAAGCAAGATTCCCAGGAGTTGATCAACACTTTCTTCTGCTGCATTCTGAGTATCTGTATACAACTCATTTACCAGAAAATCGTAATCAACATCATTTGCACGATCTAAGCCAACACACCCGTCATCTGAATAATTCTCTCCTATGACGCGGAGCACCTTCGGCTCAATTATCTCTGCATAGGGATCAGTTGAGGCTGCTATTGCAATTTTTTCTTCATCTGTTAAATCAATTGGATTGGGAGTTGATGAGAATATGTGGATCGCTGTCTGAATTTGATAACTCTTCAAACCCTTTTCGTATTCTCCAGCCTGAAGTCCTTCAATTGTGTAATCCTTCATGAATGGAAAACCTTGATAGATAAATCTTTTGTTTTCTGCCCGAGTATCTTCACCTAACGATCTAGCAGCACGCTCACCGTCGTAATACAGTTTTCGGTCCAGCATCGCAATATCTTCGAATTGAGTCATCTGAGATCTTAAGCTTTCGCAGGTAGCCTCTAAATTCTCAACGCTCGGACCTCCACAGGCCGTTAAAGCGGAGATAGAAAGCGCTGAGAGAAGAATGAATTTAAGAGTTCTGGACTTCCTCATCGTAATTGCCTTTCGTATGGCCCGGTAGATGGCCGACCAATACCGTCAACCTTATGACGTGCTCACGAAAGAAAGAGGGATTTGACTGGTTAGTGTTCCCTCAGTTGGCCTAAACACACTTCAATCTCTTGCAATCCTTGGATAAGGTACAGATGTGAATCACAAAAGATGTGAAGACTGCCGGACTGAGTATGAAGACGAACTTGGTAAACCTCTCGGCCGCTGCCCCCAATGCAACTCAAGGTTCTTCACGTTGGTATCCCTACAAGAAGTCCCAACCTCTTCGGTCTATACGCCAGTCCCTAAAGTTCCATATGTGCCACCAAAATCACAATATGAAATCGAAGAGGAGAAGCGACTCCAACATGAAGAATCGATGGATCCGGACCTTCTTGCGAAATTCAAGCATCGCTTTCAATTAGAGTTAGAAGAGATTGAATATTTCGAGTGGCGTGCAATGCAGCCAGAATGGCAGTTTCAAGTGATGAAAGCTAACTCAGATCCCAAGTCACAAGCAGTAATCGGTGGATTGGTAGGACCTCGCGCGGCTACAACAGCGGCTGGCTTCATCGTAGGTACGACAGTTGTTGGCACCGAACCCAATGACAGCAACAATGATCAAGGTGGTGAATCCTCTGATAGCTCTGGAGATGATGAAGGCGGAATCGCTGGCTTCTTAGATGGACTCTTCAGTTAGATATGTTTTGATGCTAACTCCCTGCTCTCTGACCGGTCACAATCGCAAAACAAAGTAACTACTCGTCCACGTTTTATGAGTAAGCGCGCGTACCCTTAACGAATACCGTCAGGAGAAAACGATGCAGATAATTGGATCTCTACTATTTTTGTGGGGTGGAATCGATTGGTTTATGAGTACCGAAGGTGTTGATATCTATTACGAATGGCTCGGAATCACCTTGCCAGAAGCGATCTGGAGCTTTTCTCACTGGATAGCGATGGGCGTGGGAAGCATGCTCTTCGCTGCAGGTAACCAGAGTAAATAGTTCGCAACTATCCCATTGCTACGCGGCTGCGAAACCTAAACCAAAGACCACGCTGATTAGAGCGACGACAGCCACTCCATAAACAGTTCCAGCTGCATGAGCTAGGTGAGCAACTCTGCCCCTTCCGCGATAGTCCAGGTATAGCGAAATCAATAGGTAGCCAAAGGCGTACACAATTCCTGGCACAGCAATCTCTGGAGGGAGAAATATCAGAGAAACTTGGAGGCTTGGGTCTGAAATTGCCGCACCAGCCACAACTGCAGAGATTGCACCCGATGCTCCAATTGCGGTGTAGCTCAGATTGTTCTTATGGCGAATCAAGTCTGGAAGATCGGCAATCACAATTGCGCTGAGGTAAATCAGAATGAAGGCAAGCGGAGCATTTAACCCGTATGCACTGACTAAGAATTTCATGAGGTATTCACCAAAGAAATAGAGTCCAAGCGAATTGAGAAGAAAGTGCGCGGAATTGATATGCCCGAAACCTGACGAGAGCAGTCTGTAATACTCTCGATTGCGAGAGATGTGATATGGATTCATTAATATTTTTTCGAAGAACTTATTGTTTCGAAATGCTACGAAGGAAATTACAAGAGTAATACCAATAATCGCGTATGGGAGGAGCTTTATATCCTCCGTTAACGGCTCTCGCAAAACAATAACTGCAAGAATCGCGATCGCTGAGAGCAATAAGGTGGTGAAGTTATAGATCCCGCGAGAAGGTGAAGATGCAGATGTCACATTTCGTGATGAGCGCGGCTTGCGCTTCCATCTCTTTTTCTTGGATTCTGCGTAACGAGCTTGTGCTGCCCAAAGATCAACGGGAGGCTCAGGGAGAATGTCTTTGCCGACCAGATATTCGTCCCTCACTTTGAAACCTTTCCCACAAGCCTTGCAACTCAAATCATATGCGCCAATGAGTGCGCCACATTCACAGTTACGTTCCACTGACATTTAGATCTCCCCTTGCTTATTCTGCCTGTAATGGCGGATTGAAAAGAAGATCATCATCATGCCAATCGCTAGAAGTCCAAGTGCTACGAGGTCAGAGTTCATTGCACCAGATGGATTTGAGCCAAGGGGGTGGCAGGTGAACTCATAGATCGTGCCACCGGTTACTGTGATGACGTGACACTCTGGACGAGTGAAAATATATAAACTGGTCGCAAGGAAGGTTCCGCTTCCGACTAGCCACACTACTAACCAGAGAACCATAAGAGAATGTTACGCCCGAGACCTCAGCAACTGCGCTGATTACCCTATCTCTACCTTAGTGACAAGACCCTGCATAACCGAAATGGTTACGCGATCAACTCGGAAATCTTTAGTAAGCATGAAGGACTCGTCATCTCGTTGACCAACTCGGAACTGCCATCTAAGACTTGCTGCACATTCTTCAGCCTGGGCTTCATTCATCCCGACCAAAGTATTGGCTCGAACTTGGCTGATCCCAGGATCTTTATCTGCAGCCGCAACTGTGGGACACACTCCTGGCTTGAGATCAGCAGGTGGCTTTACTGCCACAGCTTTGCTCCAGACAAGTTTGCTTCCACTTTTAATGCAGGTGTACTTCATGCCTTTTGCAGTAGTAGTGGCCTTGTGCTTAGTGCACTTTGCTCCACTTTTGACGGTCGCATGAGCGGGTGCAACACCAAAGAGTGACACTGCAATGAGGACCGCCAGTAATTTGCGCATGAGTTGATCCTACCTAGTGATTGCTACATTCATCGTTGTTGATGTTGCTGCGCGACCTTGAGCCCCAAGGAATCTCCACAAAACAGTACATGTGCCAGTCGAGAGCGTATTTACGGTTGCTCTGGTGTAGATGCTTCCACGATCCCAAGTCTCTACTCCTGTGACGGAACAAATTGCAGGAGTTTGTGAGGTAACTTCCAACAAGTGTCCAAGGCTCAGAAGTCCGAAATTCTTCCCACTAGCAAACAGTGTTGAAGCAACGAATGTATAGGACTGCTTGCTTGCCAAAGTGAGTCCA
>JBILSO010000071.1:0-5113 GCA_044372065.1 Candidatus Planktophila sp.
GCACTTCTTCCACACATTTGTGAGCAACGTTGAGATGACTCTTGCAAAGACTGATCTAAAAACTGCGCGAGGATATGTAGAAGCTCTTGTTCCACAAGAACTCCATCACTTCCTCGATGAGATCACTGCAGAATTTGAACTGACGGTGGCAGAGATCTTGCTACTGACCAAGAAGAGTGCACTCCTAAGCGAGCAGCCGGTCTTGGCTCGTACCTTGCAGGTGCGCGATGCTTATCTATCACCGATTCATCTCTTGCAGATTAATTTGTTGCAACGAGTACGCGCAGAAGGCGCTTCAGCAGATCCAACGTTGATTCGCGCGCTATTGCTGACCATTAATGGCGTTGCTGCAGGTCTTCGCAATACAGGCTGATTCTTGAAAACTTCTTACTGGTATCACGCAAGGATTTGAAATACTCTGGCTCCATGGCTCAATCTATTGTAGTTACCCATCTTGGAGGTCTTCCAGAATTCAAAGAGGGCTGTAATTACACTTTGGTGGCCAAGAAAGACGGCTTAACATTCCAGATAGACACTGTCTATAGTTTTGTAAGTATGAAGAATGGCTCAATTCTCCAGAATGAAGAGCCTAGTAAAAAGGATTTAGGTACCTATCTGTGGGATGAAGTTGGAGTACACATTGGTAGTAAAGAAGAGTTAATGGAGCGACTCACACTTTTAGGCACGGAATTAGTAGATTCCTCTGTGGCTCTCCTGATGAAGAATTCAAAAAATGATGATTACTTTATGGAAGTGACATTTAAAGGTAATCATGGTCTCTTCAAAGTAGAAAATTCCGCCAGCAGTGATTTCAAAAAAGTAAAGGCGATGATTGAATTCCATCAGAAACCAATCTGACTAGAAAGCTTCCAAAGCGCAGACAGTGATTAAGAGTTAAATTTTCCCTGCGTTAACTCAAGTCCTTTTTCAATCAAGAACTCGACAACATCTGCCCCGCGTTCGATGAACTCGTCGAGATCTTTCTTCTCTTCCTTGCTAAATTGCTTTAAGACAAAGTCGGCTGGATCTTGCTGGCCCATAGGGCGACCAATACCTAAACGCACGCGGTAATAATCTGGAGTGTTAAAGGCTGATGTCATTGATTTCAGACCATTGTGGCCGTTATCGCCGCCACCTAATTTGGTACGGATTGCAGCGAAACCAATATCTAATTCATCATGAAGAACAATGATGTTTTCAGGTTCTACCGAGTAGAAATTAGCTAACGCTTTTATTGGTCCGCCGGTCTCGTTCATGTAGCTGTGAGATTTAGCGAGAATGATTTGGTGGGCATCGATACCAACGCCTAGTTTATAGGCGGCAATATGTGTGCGAGATTTGTGACTTGCAAGCTTGATGGAGTGACGTTTAACGAGTTGGTCGATAACCATCTGACCCACATTGTGACGGGTGGCAGCGTATTGATCCCCTGGATTACCAAGGCCCGCTACCAACCACGTCATAATGAGAAAGGGTACGGGTTAAGCGTCCTTCTTTTCAGCATCTGCTGCAGGTGCCGCAGCATCTGCTGCAGGAGCAACTGCGGTCTCTTCGACTGCAGCTGTTGAGCGCTCAGACAAGTGAACGATGATCATCTTTTCATCGCTTACAAGTGTTGTACCTGCAGGAAGAGCGATATCGGATGCATATTTAAAGGTTCCAGCAGCCATTCCTTCAATGCTAAGTGTGAGGAACTTAGGAATCGAAGTTGCTTCAGCTTCAACTTCAATTGTGTGGTGGACGTGCTCAAGGATTCCATCTGGATCGTGCTTTCCTTCTGTGTGAACAGGAACTGCAACAGTTACCTTCTCACCGCGACGGACAAGTACGAGGTCGATGTGCTCAAGGATCTGCTTGAGTGGGTGGCGAACTACTGACTTAGGAAGTGTGAGTTCGACCTTTCCATCAATATCGATGTTAAGAAGAACGTTTGACTCTTTGAGAGCAACGCCAAGTTCTTTCGCTGGCAATGTGATGTGAAGTGGCTTCTCACCGTGGCCGTAGATAACTGCTGGGACAAGTCCTGCAACGCGTGCACGACGTGAAGCACCTTTACCGAATTCGGTACGTGTGGTGCCCTTGATTGATAATTCAGCCATTAAAAAACTCCTAGTTAGTAGTTCAAAGCCTTTGGCTATGAACCAGAAGACGATGTGCTCTGACCAGGAGTTAGATTCCTTGCCGTCGATAACGGTTTCCTTTACAAACTTTAAGGAGAAACCCTCGCCAGAATGGGGCAAGACTAGCCTGACTTAGCTGTGGCCGTCAAAAAGGCTTGTGACTGAGCCATCTTCGAAGACTTCGCGAATAGCGCGGCCTAGAAGTGGGGCAATTGTGAGCACAGTGAGCTTGTCGAAGTGCTTGTCATCTGCGATCGGCAATGAGTTGGTAACAACGACCTCAACTGCACGAGATTCCTTCAAGCGCTCAACTGCTGGGCCTGAAAAGACTGCGTGGGTGGCCGCGATGATGACATCTTTTGCGCCACCTTCAAAGAGTGCATCCACTGCCTTGGTAATGGTGCCCGCAGTATCGATCATGTCATCAATAACTACGCATGTACGACCGGTGACATCACCAACTACGCGACCTACAACTGCTTCATTAGGAACAAATGGATCACGAGTTTTATGAATAAACGCGATCGGACATCCTCCGAGAAGTTCTGACCAACGTTCTGCAACGCGTACGCGACCTGAGTCAGGCGAAACGATTGTGAGCATTGAACGATCGACTTTGCTGCCCACATAATTTGCAAGCATCGGTAGGGCAAAGAGATGATCCACTGGACCATCAAAGAAACCTTGAATTTGTGAAGTGTGTAGATCAACAACCATGAGGCGATCTGCACCTGCTGTTTTGTAAAGGTCAGCCATCAAGCGAGCTGAAATTGGCTCACGTCCACGATGCTTCTTATCTTGACGCGCATATCCATAAAAAGGTGTGACGACTGTGATGCGCTTTGCTGATGCGCGCTTAAGAGCATCGACCATGATGAGTTGTTCCATGATCTGCTTATTTACTGGAGCGGCGTGAGATTGAATAACAAATGCGTCGCAGCCACGAACTGATTCTTCAAAGCGAACAAATATTTCACCATTTGCAAAATCATAAGCTGATGTTGGTGTGAGAGGAATGCCAAGCTCTGCAGCGACTGATTCAGCGAGCTCTGGATATCCACGTCCTGAAAAGATACGTAACTTTTTCTCGGAAGTTAATCTGATTTCGCTCAAAGGAGTTAGCCCTTCTTCTCATCATGACGCGAGGCTGCGTCTGCTGATTTCGTACCCGATCGCTTACGTAGGACCCAACCTAATACATTTCTCTGCTTTGCTCTACCAACCCCGATTGCTCCGGGTGGCACATCTTCTGTGATCACAGAGCCCGCGGCTGTATAAGCGCCATCTCCGATTGTGACGGGGGCGACCAACATCGAATCGCTACCAACTCGGACATGATCGCCCACTGTGGTGTGGTGCTTTTCTACGCCGTCGTAATTTACAAAGATAGTAGCGGCGCCGATATTTGTACCTTCACCGATTGTTGCATCGCCTACGTAGGAAAGATGTGGAACTTTTGAGCCTTCGCCAACTACTGCATTCTTCATCTCAACGAATGCACCAGCTTTAGTGGATGCGCCAAGATCGGTTCCTGGTCGTAAATATGTAAATGGCCCAACCTGGGCATCTCTGCCAATAACGGCACCTGTGCAATTGGATTCAATAACGTGAGCACCTGCTGCAACTGTGCAATCGAACAAGGTGGTGCGAGGTCCAATAACAGCGCCACTTGCTACCGTGGTCTTTCCAGCGATCCATGTGCCTGGCAATAAGGTCACATCGCTTGCAACCTGCGCAGTCGAATCAACCCATGTTGTCAGGGGATCAACGATGGTTACGCCGGACTTCATTAAATCTTCATTAATGAGATCGCGAAGTAGTGCGGCGCTTTCAGCCAACTGGCTGCGATCATTGACGCCAAGAATTTCGATGAAGTCTTCGATAAGAACTGCGGCAATTGAGCCACCTTCGTTGCCCAGGATTTCAAGGACATCAGTGAGGTATAGCTCGCCTTGTGAATTATCGTTCTTTAACTTTCCAATTGCCCCAGCAAGCTTTACGCCATCAAATGCGTAGACGCCTGAGTTAATTTCATAAATTGCCTTTTCGCTATCTGTCGCATCGCGCTCTTCAACGATGCGCAACAGTGATCCATCTTCGCTACGGACAATTCGGCCATAGCCAGTTGGATCAGGATGTTCTGCAGTCATTACAGATGCGGTAAAACCACCTTTATGATGGACATCTAAAAGTGCTGCTAGTGACTGACTTGAAAGCATTGGGGTATCGCCGGCAAGAACAAGAACTGTGCCAGTCGGTGTAATGCCTGCGAGCGCAAGTTGCGTTGCATGTCCTGTGCCGCCGCGATGCTCTTGAAAGACAGTGGTGGCCTTAGGCGCAATCAGAGATACATGTTCTTCAACGAGTTCGCGACCTGCGCCAACAACGATGCGTAGATTCTTCGCATTCAATCCATCAACTGCATGGAGAACGTGTCCAAGAAGTGTGCGACCTGAAATCGAATGTAAAACCTTTGGAATTGAAGATTTCATTCGCGTGCCTTCTCCAGCGGCGAGAACAACCACTGTTTCTAGGCTCATATGTGAAGTCTATCTTGCTCCGTCAATCCATTAGACGGTCTTTTGTACTTCGGCGGGCACTTGCTTTGCTCCGCCACCAGGTATCGATCCTGGACCCTGGGCTTCAAAGGCCCATGTGCTAGCCACTACACAATGGCGGAACCCGTATTCTCCCTCATCACACAGGGTGCTGGCGACCAGAATGCGCAGATGCGTTAGAGAATTTTGGCTCCGTGAACTGGTCCAAAGGCGCGAGCAACGCTGCCTACTACTCCACTTGAGGTCAGAGCAACGGCAAGATCTAATCCCGCCTCTTCATCTGCAACGAGAAATGCAACTGTGGGACCTGAGCCAGAGACGATTGCACCAAGTGCGCCGTATTCCTGTCCCACATCAAGGACGAGTGATAGCGCTGGGCGCAATGTGCAGGCAGCGCTTTGTAGATCATTACTCAGTGATGCACCAACAGCTTTT
>JBILSO010000051.1:0-6941 GCA_044372065.1 Candidatus Planktophila sp.
TCAGGTAAGAAAGAATCGCGGCCACCAGCTTCGTGCAATAGGAACTTTGGTTGATTCGGAGGAGGAATGGGACGTAATTTCTCTTCCGATACTTGATCTATCCTGGTTGTTACGAAGTATTTTGTGGCACCGTGATGATGTAATCGTGAAGGAACCCATTTCTCTGCGGGAAAATATAATTAGCTCTCTGAAAGAAATGCGCGCAGTTCATGGCTAAATCACAGACGACCCCTCTGGAGCAGACTTCACGATTATTAGACTTGGTTCCCTTCTTGCTTTCCCATCAAGGTATCGCCCTGAGTGAGCTGGCTCAGCACTTTAAGGTTTCCAATGATGTGATGTTGGATGACCTTAATACCCTATGGATGTGCGGACTTCCGGGCTACACGCCGCTCGAGTTGATTGATCTCAATTTTGATTCAGGATTTGTAACAATTCGAAACGCAGCACCGTTGGCATATATACGAACTATGTCTAGTTCGGAGATTGTTGCACTCGCTTTGGGGCTCGATCTTTTGCGGGATGGATCTCTGAAACTCGGTGCCGATATGAGCGTTCGCATCGACGCTCTTTCGACTAAGTTGCGCAAGGAGATTGATGCAAATATTTCAATAGCCTCCACCCCATCCACGGCACATAGATCGGTGATATCAACTTCGATTGCCACGCGCGTCTCGGTTGAGATGACTTATTACTCAACTACTTCAGATCAAGAGACAAAACGTATTGTTACTGCTTACGACTTCTATAACGAAAATGATGTTGAGTACTTTCGAGGATATTGCCACACCTCCAAGGGAATGCGCACATTCCGGATAGATCGCATCGTCGAGGTATCGGTGAGTGAAAAGTCAGAAGAATTTTCTGCTTCCTCATCGGATCAGACCGAGAGAATCCGCGTTGGTGCGATTGTGAGAACACTGGACCGCGCTACCGCCGAGGCTTTCGGTCTTGCCTACTCCGACCTACGAGTCGGTGATAGCGTGAGTCTCGAGGCGTTTTCGCAGGAGTGGCTTATCCGCTCGATCATGGCCGGGGCAGGCTCATTATCCATTGAAGAGCCACAGGAAATTCGACAGCTATTCAGCCAGAGTATTGATGCAACCTTGGCTCTTTACGAATAGGGTGCGATAGCCTTAACCATCTGTTGCAGGCGCGAAAGCGCCAAGAAGGAGAGTCTCGTGTTCCTCAAAGAACCTACCCACATCTTGCTCGTTCTCGTAGTCATCATTCTACTTTTCGGAGCGAAGCGACTTCCTGACTCAGCCCGATCTTTGGGTAAGTCTCTCAAGATCTTCAAATCAGAGATGAAGGATATGAAGGACGACAAGAAGCCCGACCAAGACGGTCAAGCTTCAGCGTAACTTTTATGTCGACCACCACAGGCGGTCGTATGCCCCTTCTGGAGCATTTGCGCGAATTGCGTAAACGCGTTGTCAGAAGTGCAGCAGCGATTTCAATTGCAGCGATTGTTGGCTGGGTTTATTACACCCCAATAATTACAACGCTTGCCAAACCTGTTTGCGATCTAAAATTGGCGCAGGAGAGCGGGGCCGATAATTGCGGCGCGCTCTACATTAATGGCGTTCTCGGTCCACTTAATTTGCATATTAAAGTTGCAATTCTCACCGGCTTATTGCTAGCTGCGCCAATATGGCTTTATCAGCTGTGGGCATTTATCGCCCCAGCCCTTCACAAGAAAGAGAAACGCAATTCAATTCTCTTTCTCATAGCTGCAACTCCATTCTTTAGCGTAGGAGCCTATTTCGGCTACACGATTTTGCCTCTAGCAATTCGTGTCCTCTTTGGCTTCACACCTGATGCACTCAATAACTTGGTCAAATTCGATGACTACTTAGATTTTGTCACGCGGACAATCTTTTTCTTCGGTCTTGGTTTCGAACTTCCTGTCTTCCTCGTTGCCTTGAATTTGATAGGTGCGATATCAGGTAAGGGGATTCTGCGGCCATGGCGAATCTGGATTTTTATCATTACTCTCTTCGTCGCTGGCTTCACTCCAAGTCCAGATCCGTTAACAATGATTGCGCTAGCCGTGCCCCTGATTGCTCTCTATTTTCTGGCGGGTTTGATCGCACTCATGAATGATCGCAGGCGCGAAAAGAAGGCTTTACGTGCTGATTCTGGCGATTAATCCAAGATCTGGAAGAGGTTACGCTCGCAAGCGCGCAATTGCTGCGGAGAGATATTTCACTAGCGTTGGAATCTCCGTGTCGCTTGTTGAGGGTAATTCGTTGGATAACTTTCGTTCAAAGTTTGTAGACGAGCTCCAACACCAATCAGTTTCCGGTGTCGTGGCCTTTGGTGGCGACGGTTTTGTACATGAGATCCTGCAGCATGTTGTTCCCAGAGAAATTCCGCTTGGTGTGATCCCGTGCGGAACAGGAAATGACTTTGCACGCGGAATAGGCATCCATCGGCTGTCTCTGGCAGAACAACTAAGCCTCATTTCGAGTACTGATGTTCGTTCGATTGATCTGGGGCGAGTTGATCAGACTTGGTTTGCCGCGATTCTTTCAACAGGTTTTGATGCACTCGTTAACGAGAGGGCGAACACCATGAGATGGCCAAGAGGTCGAATGAGATACAACATTGCGTTGATCGAAAAAATTCTTTCACTAGCTACTCACCAATATCAAATCTGCCTAGACGGAAAGCCAATCGAGGTCGATGCAACTTTGGTGACGGTTGCCAACGGACCAAGTTACGGTGGGGGGATGAAAGTCTGTCCAGATGCGAATCTCAATGATGGTCTCTTTGATGTAATGGTTCTCGGAAAAGTTTCTCGAGCAGAACTTCTCAAAGTTTTCCCAAAGGTCTACACCGGCAGGCACGTCGGTCATCCGGCTGTCACTTTCTATCGATGCCAAGAAGTCGAAATAATTGGCTCTGGGTCATCTTTCGCAGATGGTGAACCGATCTCGACCTTGCCCCTTTCAGCCAGCTGCGTGAGTAACGCGTTGAAGGTGTGGGCAGGATGAGCACTCCAGCAGAGCGGATGGCGGCGGCTAAAGTTCGGTCTTCGCACCCACTCACATTGAAATTTTCTCAAGGTTTTGATTTCCCACTTGACGATTTTCAAATCCAATCTCTGCATTGTGTTGAAGATGGCAATGGCCTTCTCGTGGCCGCACCAACCGGGGCGGGAAAAACCGTCGTAGGTGAGTTCGCAGCTTTCCTAGCTCTGGAAAAAGGGAAGAAGTGTTTTTACACCACGCCGATTAAGGCTCTTTCAAATCAGAAGTTCGCCGAGTTCGTAAACAAGTTTGGTGATGAGAACGTAGGTCTTCTCACTGGTGACACCAATGTTAATTCAGAAGCTCCAATACTTGTCATGACCACTGAAGTTCTGCGCAACATGCTCTATGCGGGATCTTCAACGTTGACGAACTTGCAATCGGTAGTGATGGATGAAGTGCATTATTTAGCAGATAAGTTCAGGGGTGCGGTGTGGGAGGAAGTTCTGATTCACCTCATGGAGTCGGTTCAGGTCATCTCACTCAGTGCGACCGTTTCAAATGCAGAAGAATTCGGAGAGTGGCTGGGGACAGTACGTGGTGGAACCGATGTCATAGTCTCTGAGATCCGCCCGATCCCGTTGTATCAGCATGTCCTCATTGGAAATCGACTGATTGACCTCTTTAAAGAGCCTGGAAAAATTAATCCTGAACTATTGGCACTTGAACGTGAATCAATGCGCAAAGTGAAGATGCCTCGACATCGGCGTGAGCGGTTTGATGAATCTGAGAACAAGCTATCTCGACCGGAGATCATCGAAACACTTGATCGACAAGGATTACTGCCGGCAATTACTTTTATTTTCTCTCGCGCCGCTTGCGACGCCGCAGTACGACAGTGCGTTCTCTCGGGTCTTAGGTTGACGAATACAGAGGAAAGAAAGCTGATCGTTGAGACCGCATCGCGCCTGAATGCAAATCTCGCCCAAGAGGATCTTGATATTTTGGGCTATGACGAATGGTTGGACGCACTTGAACGTGGTATCGCCGCACATCATGCTGGTTTACTTCCTAGCTTTAAGGAAACCGTTGAAGATCTCTTCAAGCGCGGATTGGTGAAGGCTGTCTTTGCGACTGAAACTCTGGCTCTAGGTATCAACATGCCGGCAAAAACTGTGATTCTTGAAAAGCTAACCAAGTGGAATGGTGAAGCCCATGTTCCAATCACTCCAGGGGAGTACACCCAACTGACCGGTCGCGCTGGTCGTCGTGGAATCGATATAGAAGGAAATGCGATTGTGCAGTGGTCTCCAACAGTAGATAGTGCAATGGTTGCAGGCCTTGCCTCAACTCGCACATATCCATTGCGGTCTTCATTTACTCCCACTTACAACATGGCAATTAACTTGATCCATCGCTTTGGTCGCGAGCGAGCACGTGGTTCTTTAGAATCATCTTTCGCTCAATTCCAAGCGGATCGCGCAGTTGTTGGATTGGTACGGCAGATAAAGAAAAATGAAGGAGCGATCAACGAGCTGATGGCCGATGTCAATTGCCATCTAGGTGATTTCGCTGAGTATGCGCGGATGCGAAGTGACATTAAAGAGATTGAACGTTTACTCTCAAAGCGTGATGCGCGAAGAACGATTGATCAGAAGCAACGTAGATTCCTCGAATCCGAGATGGAGGGCCTGCGCAAGGGACTTCGTAATCACCCATGCCACTCTTGTAATGATAGAGAGTCTCATGCACGTATCGCCGAGAGAGCCGAGAGAGTGAGACGTGAATCCGAGGGACTTCGCGGACGAGTTGAAAATCGTACCCACGTGATCGCAAAAACATTCGATCGCATCTGTGATGTTCTCACCCATCTCAAATACATTGAGGGTGAGAAGACTCTGGAGCAAGGAAAGATTCTTTCTAAAATATATGCAGAGTCAGATCTTCTTCTTACCGAGGCGATTAGGCGAGGGGTTCTCAATAACCTCTCCGCACAAGAGCTTGTTGCCGTCGCCTCAGCGATGATCTTCCAATCGCGCTCATCGGAGAATTACGCACCTAAGATGCCTCATAACAATGTTGCACAAGCGCTTGTTTCAATAGTCGCAATATGGAGTGAGTTAGAGGAGATTGAGGAACGATTTGGTGTGAAAACCCAACACGAACCTGATTTTGGATTTGCCTTCATCTCCTACAAATGGGCGCAGGGCAACACCTTACAGAGTGTTCTTAAAGGAAGCGATATGTCAGTCGGCGACTTCGTCCGTTCGACTAAGCAACTCATTGATCTTCTGACTCAAATTGCTGGTGCAAGCCCTGAGTTACGTAAAACGTGCCGTGAAGGTGTAGCCCGTTTGGACAGAGGCGTTATTTCTTATATGTTGGCGGACTTATGACCCTCATGCTTTTAGATAGCGGATCTCTCTGGTATCGGGCTTACTACGGAATGCCAGATACCTTGGTTGCACCCGATGGAACCCCAGTAAATGCTATCCGCGGGTTTCTGGACATGACTGCGCGCCTGATCTCAATTTACAATCCAAATCGCTTAGTAGTCTGCCTAGATGGAGATTGGCGACCATCGTGGCGAGTTGATCTGATTCCCGAATACAAAGCGAACCGACTTGAAGATGAAGATAGCGAAGAAGAGGCCGAACCAGACACTTTGACTCCGCAGATTCCAATATTGCTCGATCTCCTCGACGAATTTGGATTGCCGATGGTCGGAGTCGATGATTTTGAGGCCGACGATGTAATGGCAACGTATGCCGATACACAGAAAGGCCCAACACGAATAGTTACTGGCGACCGAGATCTCTTTCAGCTTGTCGATGATAAGCGCGATATCAAAGTGGCATATCTAGCAAAAGGTATTTCTGCGCACGATTTGGTCGACTTAAAATTCATCGCCGAAAAGTATGCGATACCGGGGGAACGATACGCTCTCTATGCAACATTTCGAGGAGATCCCTCGGATGGCCTACCTGGAGTAAAAGGTATTGGTGAAAAGGGCGCATCCCTAATTGCTACGCACTTTGCATCAGCAGAGGATGCAATCGCAGCTGCCCACGAAGGCGATAGTCGATTGCCATCTGCCTTGGCTAAGAAGATCATCGCAGGTATCGATTATCTCAAAATAGCTCCGACTGTTGTGAACTGTGCTCGCAATGTTCCTCTTCCTGCATTGGAAATTTCTCTCCCACAAGCTCCGAAAGATCTTTCGACGATTTATCAACTCAAAGATCAATACGCTTTGGGGGCTAGCGTTGATCGATTGATTTCGGCTCTCAAGTGGTAGCTGCACTAGCGGGGGTTCTTTTCGCATTCTCTTTTGAACCAATAGGCTTTTGGTTTCTTGCGCCGATCTCATATGCCATTTTGTTAAGAGTTTGTCAGAGAGGGGAGAATCTCTACCGGCGAGTTTTTCTTTTTGGTTTCATTAGCAGCGCGATTACTCTTTGGTGGGCCGGTAAGTATGTCGGTCTCGTTCCGCTGGCCTTCCTTGCCCTACTTCATGGGCTTTTCTATCTTCCACTTGGCTTAGTCGGTCGATATACAAAGAATATTTTTTGGTTTGTTCCTGCTCTGCTCGCGATAGAAGAGGTGCGATCACTCTTTCCATTCGGTGGGTTTTCGTGGATGCGCATCGCATTTTCGCAAGCCGATGCTCCGTACGCGTCCGTGATTTCAATCGGGGGAGCACTTCTCTTGTCCGCTTGGGTTTTATCTATTGCGTCGATGTTGGTTAAGTTTGAAAGAAAGATGGTTTTTCCGCTTCTGTTAGCGATTGCTCTGCCGCTTTTGTTGAACAATGCTTACTCATCTCAGGAGCGGATCTCTTTTCTTGGAATCCAAGGAAACACTCCTTCAGTAGGACTCTCCTTTAACGATCGGGCTGAAGCTGTGTTTAACCTTCATCTTTCCGAAACGCAAAAAGCTGAATCGAGTGGTGCGGATGTCATCATC
>JBILSO010000052.1:0-6882 GCA_044372065.1 Candidatus Planktophila sp.
ACCCGATAACTTGTGCGAGCAGCACTAAACGCTATCTATCTGGTCTTGCTCCAAGTGGGGTTTACCTTGCCATCTACATCACTGCAGATGCGGTGGTCTCTTACACGCACCTTTTCACCCTTACCAACTTTCATTGGCGGTAATTTTCTGTGGCACTGTCCCGCGGATTGCTCCGGGTGGGCGTTACCCACCACTTTGCTCTTTGGAGTCCGGACTTTCCTCGGTACCAACTGGAAGTTAATCTGGCTGGTAACGCGGTGATCCGGGCGACTCTTCTTAGTAAAGGATACGGCCAATCAGAACAACAAGGAAATTATTTTTCCTCGTTTGAGCCTTTACGGTCTGGCTTCGCATTTGATATTCGTCCGGCGTGAGCCTGAGCAGCTGGGTCACGCCTCACTTTTATCGCGCTTGCGATCGTGGAGATAATGAGAATCGAGGCAATCACTGACAGGCTCACAGCGATAGGAATTTTTGGTACTTCATACCAAATCTCGTGGAGATACGTCATGATCAACTTAACTCCGATGAACATCAAGATTACCGATAGGCCAAGAGATAGGTAAACCAGCTTGTCCAGCAAGCCCTTGAGCAAGAAGTAGAGCGCGCGGAGGCCAAGGAGTGCGAAGGCGTTTGCGGCGAAGACTAAGAATGGTTCTTGGGTAACGCCAAAGGTTGCTGGGATTGAGTCAAGTGCGAAGAGAAGATCGGTAGTGGCAATCGCAATCATCACTAAGAACATTGGCGTTGCAAGTCGCTTTCCATTGAGGCGAGTGAACATCTTTGAACCATCGTATTCATCAGTCATCGCAATGCGCTTTCTTACTTGCTTTACGAGGGCGTTGTCGTCGGCTGAGGGATCTTCATCCCAGTGCTTGAATAGACCGACACCTGTCCAGATCAAGATTGCGCCAAAGATAACGAAGGTGAAGCTAAATGCAGCCAGGGCTGCGGCGCCGACAGCGATAAAAATCGCACGCAAAACTAGTGCAAGAATTACACCAAACATCAAAATGCGTTGATGGAAAATTGATGGCACTTTGAACTGAGCCAAAATAATGATGAAGACAAACAGGTTATCTACTGAAAGAGATTTCTCTACCAAGTAGGCGGCAAAGTATTCGGTTCCGAATTGAGAACCAGCGGTCTGCCAGACCCACACACCGAAGCCAACGGCTAGTGCGATGTAGAAGACAGACATTGCGGCTGCTTCTTTAAACAACACATCGTGAGGTTTACGGCTGATTGTTAACAAGTCAACGGCAACGAGTGCAAGAATTGCAGCGACAACAAGGGACCAAGTTAAAAGACTGACATCCATCAATACACCAATTTCGTTAAAGGGGCCTGGAGCCAAGGTCTCCCTCAACCACTATGTGGTCGCAGCTCCGGGATATTTCTATCCGTGTTGACGAAGATGCTGAACGAGGTACTCCCCTTAACGTGGCCTCATACTAAGTGCAGAGTGTTGGTCTATGCAAACGCAACGTGGCAAAATTTTGATTTTATCTTGCAATCAAACGGGGGATGAGACAGAGTTCACGAATGCAAACAGGTAGAAGTTTAGTCTATGCCCGTAACGGAGGCGCAGCTGCGAGCCAACCTTTGGCTGTTAGCGCTGCGATTTCAACTCTAAAGCAAGGTGGCTCATTTATTGATGCAGCGATTGCTCTCAGTGCAGTTATCTGTGTGGTTGAGCCGGGTGCATCACATTTAGGTGGAGATGCTTTTCTTGTTACCCACCACGCAGCGAGCAAAACCAACCTGGCATTTAATGGAAGTGGCGAAGCCCCACACGCTGCTACGCCAGCGGCGTATGCAGATGGCATGCCTCTTCACGGATATAAGTCTGGAACTGTTCCAGGATTGGTTTCGACGTGGTTTGAAGCTCATGAAAGATATGGAAAGTTACCGTTTGCTCAATTGCTGGAGCAGGCCATTGATTATGCCGAGAATGGTTTTGCTGCCAATGCAGGGTTTGTTAAAAGGATAGCTGGGCACTTAGCGATAGCCCCAGACACATCAATGTTTAGAGCTATGGGCGTATCGACAGATACAAAACCAGGAGATCTGGTCGTGCAGAAAGATTTGGCACGATCGCTGCGCGAAATTGCAGAAGGTGGAAGAGAAGCTTTCTACGAGGGTCGAATTGCAGAGCAACTTGTTAAAGGCTCGGACGGTTGGCTTAACGCCGAAGATTTGAAAGCACACACAACTCGTGTATTGGATCCTCTTGCAATTAAATATCGCGATATCACGATCTATGGCCAGCCACCTCCGACTCAAGGGATGATTTTGATGGAAGAGCTCTTGATCAACGAGCGATTTGATGTTGGTGCTATGAGTGAATCTGATCGGATTCATCTTGGTGTTGAATCAAAGAAGGTGGGCTTTGCCGATAGAAATGCAATCTTGGCCGACCCAGAGTTCATTGATGTGAATGTTGCAAAGATTTTGTCGAAAGAGAACATCGATAAGCGGGTTGCCCAGATTTCAATGGGTACAGCGGCCACCGATATTGCACCGGTGAGCGAAGGCAGTGACACCACTTACTTCTTAGTCGCAGATTCAGAAGGTAACGCTGTTTCTTGGATTCAGTCGGTCTTCCACGGATTTGGTAGCTCATGGGTAATTCCTGAGACAGGAATTATTCTCAATAACCGCCTCACTGGATTCTCACTTGACCCTCAATCCCCCAACATAATTGCTCCTGGAAAACGCCCCGCGCATACTCTCAACGCATTCACGGCTTGTCGCGCAGATGGTTCGCTCTATCTTGTCGGAGGAACACCGGGTGCAAATATTCAAGTGCAGACTAATTTGCAGCTCATCACAAACGTTATTGATCTTAAGCTCAACGTTCAGGAAGCGATTGAGGCTCCTCATTGGCAGCATTTGAATGCACCGGGTGAAAGCTCTGCAGAGGAATCTGGACAAGGTGTGCTTCAGATTGAAAATCGGGTATCTGCCTCTGTCATCAATGAGTTAAAAGCTAAAGGTCACGAAGTTCATGAGTTACCTGCTTGGGGCCATGGTTCATCTTCGCAGTTGCTGGAAGTTTTACCTCAAGGAACTTTTGCAATTGGTTCTGATCCGCGCTGTGAAGGGCACGCAGCAGGGATTTAACGAAAGTGGCCGCGCTCAGAAAAACTTCTCAGTGCACGTAATCCATCAGATGGCCACATTGAAATTGATGTAATTGAACAAGGTGTTGCGTCCATGTGGAAAACAGCATCATGTGGTGCATGCAAGGCAATACTTACGGCACTTTTGATCACACCGTTATGTGTGACAACGCAAACTTTCTGTCCTGGATATTCTGCAAGTAACTTTTCCATTGCAGCTTCCACACGTACGCGAGCCTGATCATAGGACTCTCCTCCGCCAGGTGCATGTGCAGATGAGTTAAGCCAGGCTTGATAATCCTCTGGATACTCCGCTCGCACCTCATCATTGGTAAGGCCATCCCAACTACCAAACGATAGTTCATACCAAATTTCATCAAAGACAATTGATAGCCCAGTTGCAGCCGAAATAGCTTCTGCCGTTTGACGAGTTCGCTGCAGAGGAGATGCAATCAACACATCTGGCTTAATCTTTGCAATCTCTTTTGCAACAGTTGCAGATTGCACATGACCCTCTTCGGTAAGTTCAGGATTAAGTGGACCAGTGCCGGAAAATTTGCGGAGGGGTGTCAGGATAGTTTCGCCATGACGAACGAAGTAGATCATCGTCGGATCTTCATTGCTGCGAAGGCGATCGGTAAGGTAATTCTCCTGAATTGTGGTGGCAGGTGAATCAGCCTGTTCTCCATCGAGAGCCTTGTTAGCTAAACGATCTGCATGCGAATTCTCATCCCGTGGAATCCATGAATAAGTCACTAGCGACGCTGGATGAGCATCACGGCACTTCTTTGCGAGCTCGCGCATATCTGCATGCTTGATCTGCCAGCGACCTGACATCTGTTCTACGACAAGTTTTGAATCCATAGCAACTTGCACTACTGCAGTTGGATCAAGGCTATGAATGTGAGTTAAACCAGCGAGTAATCCGCTGTATTCAGCAACGTTATTTGTAGCAATTCCAATGACATCAAAGAGCTCTGCAACGATCTTTCCATTTTCGCTCACTACAGCGCCATAACCTGCTGGCCCTGGGTTTCCGCGAGATCCACCGTCAGCGGTGAGTTTAAATGTGCGTGCCATGGTTAGTGATCACGCACCAAGATGCACCGACATTCTTCACATCGAACTACTTCATCTTCGGCCAGGCCTGCGATGCGCTGCAATTCAATAGTGTTAATTGTGAGGTGACAACCTTTGCACTGGTTGCCGACAAGGGCGGCAGCACCAGTACCGTTGTTTGAAGCACGAATTTTTTCGTAAAGGGCTACAAGCTCTGGATTCGTTGATGCAACAACAGATGCTCTCTCTGCTGTAATTGTCTCTAATTCAGCTGAGATGACAGTCATTTCATTAGCCTTCTTTATCTCAAGCTCTGTGATCTCTGCGGCAAGTGAACTCTCTTGCTCTGCTTGCTCTGCGATGCGCTCTTTAATGACATCTATACGCATCATGATTTCGAGCTCGATCTCTTCCAACTCTGCTCGGCGTCCTGCCAATGAAATGAGTTCATGTTGGAGTTGTTCAAGTTCCTTTGGAGCACCGGTACCTGATCCGAGGCGAGTCTCATCGCGATTGATGCGTGTGACAATCTGCTCAACATCACCTTCGGCACGAGAGAGTTCACGCTTCACATCACTGAGTTCGGTCTCGGCAGCAATTCGTAGATCACGAGCATTGTTTGCCTTAATTGTCAGTGAGTGAATAGCTGCAATCTCTGGAAGGTTTGTTGCCTTGTTATTGAGTGTTGCTTGGGTGAAGTCAAAGTTCTGAATATCTAGAATTGCGCGCTGATCGCTGAGCGTGGCCTTCATGATGCCTCCTCGCGAAAGTGTGCATATATGTATTTGTGAAACTGGTGGGCGGTGAGGGTTTCGAACCCCCGACATCCTCGGTGTAAACGAGGCGCTCTACCACTGAGCTAACCACCCGGGCCGTGCTTTCGTACTTGCGAATACTACTTTATATACGCGAAAGTGCGAAAACGAGGCGTTATTGCAGGCGTAATTAGAGGCTTGCTAGAGCGCTCTTGTACTCAACGAGATTACGGGCATCGCCGAGACCATTAACGATCTGCCATACCAATGTGCCGTTCTTATCGACTATGAATGTTCCGCGAACTGCACAACCACGTGCTTCATCAAATACTCCATAATCTTTCGCAGCGGCACCATGTGGCCAGAAATCTGCAAGAACTGGGAACTTGTAACCCTCTTGCTCTGCAAAAGCGCGCAAGGAATACATAGGATCGCAAGAAATTGCTAAGAGCTGCACGTCATCATTTTGAAATGCTGCAAGATCATCGCGAAGTGCACAGAGTTCGCCAGTGCAGATTCCAGAGAATGCAAATGGATAGAAAAGAATCACAACGTTCTTTTGGCCTTTGAATGAAGAGAGTGTGACTGGTGAACCGTGTTGGTCCATAAGTGTGAAATCTGGTGCTGCTGATCCAATTGTTAAAGTCATGCGAGAAACTTACCGCTTGCCAACCTTGCGTGCCACTAGACGAGTGCCAGCCCAATCTTGTGCGAGCGCAATTGTTGAAGTTTGACTAAGCCCCGCAATTGGTGCGGCATCTTGAATATCACTTGACTCAACATGGCCATCGCGTCCGAGTTTGGGAGTGAGGACCCAGATCGGACCAGTCTCTGTGAGATATGTCAGCGCATCCATTAACTCATCGACAAGATCGCCATCGCCATCTCGCCACCAAAGAATTACTGCATCAACGACTTCAGTGGTCTCACCTTCAAGTAGTTGAGTTCCGGTGATCGCAACAATCTCACTACGCAAGACGTCATCACAATCTGGGCCGTATCCCACTTCGAGAATGAGCTCTCCGGCTGCAAATCCCATTCGCATTGACACGGGCTAAGTCCATCCCACATGTGACCACTTTGACAAGGGTTTGAGCCAGATTTGCTAGCCAGTTGGCCCGCGCAGATTTCCCCTGTGAGCGATTTAGCGCGAGAATATGCTCATGAGTGGAATTTTCGATACGCCAGATCAGAACGTTGACCAGCTTGTAGATATCGATCCGACAGAAACCGCCGAATGGCAAGCGTCCTTTGATGCCGCCCTCGAGCATGCAGGTCCTGTTCGCGCTCGTTATTTGATGCTCAAGCTTTTGCAACGAGCTCACGAAAAGCAGATCGGTCTCTCATCACTTCGCAACACTGATTACATCAACACGATTTCACCTGAGCATGAACCAGCATTCCCTGGCGATGAAGCAATTGAACGTCGCATCCGCCAATACATTCGTTGGAACGCTGCGATGTTGGTACATCGCGCACAACGTCCTGGCGTCGGAGTCGGTGGACATATTTCTACCTACGCATCTTCTGCCTCACTGTATGAAGTTGGTTTTAACCACTTCTTCCGTGGAATGGATCACCCAGGTGGCGGAGATCAGATTTTCTTCCAGGGACATGCAAGTCCAGGTATGTATGCACGCGCATTTCTTGAAGGTCGCCTGAGCGAAACTCAGCTCGATGGTTTCCGCCAAGAAGTTTCACATCCAGGTGGCGGACTTTCTTCTTACCCACATCCACGTTTGATGCCTGAATTCTGGCAATTCCCAACAGTGTCTATGGGAATCGGACCGATCAACGCGATCTACCAAGCTCGCTTCAATCGTTATCTTCAGAACCGTGGAATTAAAGATACAAGCCAACAACATGTATGGGCATTTCTCGGAGATGGTGAAGTTGATGAGGTCGATACTCTCGGTGCTATTGGTCTGGCTTCACGTGAAGGT
>JBILSO010000053.1:0-6863 GCA_044372065.1 Candidatus Planktophila sp.
TCGAGTGATATTTCTGACTTAAATCTCAAGATACTCTCATCACTTTCGCCATATTTAGATCGATCAATTGGATTTCTTGCCACCCAGCACAGTGAAGAAATGGATGGATATCTGACGAAGCCAAGAGATGAGATTGAATTATTAGCGATGATTCGCTCTCCTCACAGGGCTCCTATGCTTAGATCCGTAAGCACACAGCACACGCCATCTCGCTGCAGGATGATTGCTCTGACGGGTGTAAATCATGGCGAAGGCGTGACACTTACTGCCATCAACCTCGCTATCGAGCTCACACTTACTGGCAAGAAAGTTCTTCTCATTGACGCACATCACCAGATGCCGGCTATTGCGACGATTTTGGGGGAGCGCCATGCAAATAAGGATGATCTCAAAGAAGTTAATCCTCTGTTACAAATCTTTGAGATTACTCGCCACAATGCACCCAATACAGTTGAGTTGATACTCGATGCAAGTCTTCACGCAGACTTCATACTAATAGATCTTGGTCGTATTACTCACTCAGAATCCTTAACGCCCGATAAACGCTGGGAGAGCACTTTTTCAACATGGGTGTTGGAAGCCGCAGATGATTTATGGATATTTTCTTCATCACGCGTTGTAAGTTCACGTGCACTACGCGAGATATCAACGGCTCTATCTCAGATGACAATTCGTGGGCGAGTTACCCACCTTCTAACCCAACGCATACCTGGAAAAAAAGGAGATGAGCAAGAAGCAAAATTCTTATCTGTTGTCTCTCCAACGCAACCTCATGCGCTACGAATACTTCCTCTTGACCTCAGAGGTGTTAGTGCTGCAGTCCAGGATCGCTCTATTTTGGTCGAGAGCAATTCCAGAGGCTTGCTTCGACGATCACTTGCAGCGATTGCGCTCGAACTTACTCAATAGCCTGACACCTTGTACGCTTAGCGATATGCGCAGCTACGTAGGAGTTTCAGTCGAAGAGCTTGAGGCTCTCATTACCAACACGTCCATCTTAATTCCTGTGCTCTTTGCTCCCACCTCAGAGTTCATTACCACCCACGCAGAACTTGACGAAGAGGAGCACGAATTTATCCTCTCGATGTTGGCGGCAGAAGAATCACTTGAGCTTCGAGATTCTGGACAGGGCTACGTACTTGCAGTTGAAGTGCCAGACGAGCTCATCAAGGAAATAGGCGCAGATAGCATCTCAATTGATCATCCGATCGCACTCGATTGGGTTGCATGTATCTTTCTTGTTTCACCTGATGGTGAAGAGCTCACGTGGTTTGCTATTCAAGAAGTCGCGTCAATGTTGCCTAGTTGGAAAAAGTAATGCCAACTATCGAAGAGTTTATTCAGGGCAAGAGTCCGCTTACTCCATCCCAGATTTATCGTCTCCGTGAGCTTGTTGCAGATTGGCAATTGCTTTCGGATCTTTCCTTTGCAGATCTCATTTTGTGGGTTCCACTTCGCAAAGATATGAAGAGTTGGCCGACCGGCTATGTTGCTATCGCACATATTCGCCCGATGACTGCTGCAACAGTATTTACGCACGATGTTTTGGGTGAGGAAATCAGCTGGGGACAGCGACCACATATTGATCAAGCTCTATCGAGTGCGGAAATCATTCGTGACACGGTGCCTGAAAAAGTTGGCGACCTCCTCATTAAAGAGGAGACAACGCCAGTCCTCTATCAAGGTGAAGTAATTGCGGTGATTTCTCGCCACAGAGATTCAGAGCTGATGCGTCAACCATCTCGTTTGGAACTCAATTACCGTGAAATTGCTCATCAGCTATATCGCATGGCAGCTGAAGGTAATTTTCCATATGAGCACGCGAATTCATTCTTTGATCCAGCACCGCGAGTTGGTGACGGGTTGCTTCGTTTAGATATAAACGGAGTGATTACATATGCAAGCCCCAATGCGAGATCAGCCTTTAGCAGATTGAGTTGGAATAGCGCTCTCGAAGGTCAGCTATTGGCAGAGGTTGCAGAAAAGATTGCATCCCCTCAAAGTCAGGCACATGAAGAAGCCTTACGAGTGCAACTCTCGGGGCGAGCGATCAGGCGTGTTGAGATGGAAAACAGTGGAGGAACTATCGAACTGCTCGTTCTCCCACTTATTCAGAGCAGTGATCGC
Source organism: Candidatus Planktophila sp. (assembly GCA_044372065.1). GTDB lineage: Bacteria > Actinomycetota > Actinomycetes > Nanopelagicales > Nanopelagicaceae > Planktophila. Next base: position 2,128 of record JBILSO010000053.1, read on the forward strand.
ATTGGTGCGTTAGTTCTGTTGCAAAATGTGACTGAACTAAGGCGTCGCGAGCGTGAACTCATCACTAAAGATGCGACTATTCGTGAAGTTCATCATCGCGTGAAAAACAATTTGCAGACTGTATCGGCTCTACTTCGCCTGCAGGCTCGTCGAATCGATGATCCGGCAGCTAGCGCTGCACTCAATGAAGCGGTTCGTCGTATCGCCTCTATCGCTCTTGTCCATGAAACGCTCTCATCTGGCACTGATACATCTGTTGCCTTTGATGATGTACTTGATCGATTGGTTTCCCACTCACTTGATTTAAGCTCACGTATGGATGAGTTAGTGATCACTCGAAGCGGTCAATTGGGGTCACTTGATCCAGCGATTGCAACTCCCTTGGCCTTGGTTGTCACCGAACTCATTCACAATGCATTGGAGCATGGTTTAGAACGTGGGGGAAGTTCTCTAGAGATTCTGCTTGAGCGAAGTGCAGGTATTGCCCACATTTCAATTATTGATAATGGAGTGGGCCTACCTGAAGGTTTTGATCTTACGACCTCATCTAATTTGGGACTACAGATTGTGCGAACCCTGACAGAAAATGAACTTAAGGGTGAATTGGTTTTGCAATCAACAGAACGTGGAACGACAGCTCGACTCACCTTCCCTATCTAGGGCAGGTTCATTGAGGAAAATTAATTATGTGGCTCCATAGTGCGAGCACGATTTCGCGCTGCACGACGCTTCAGTGCACGACGCTCATCTTCTGAAAGACCGCCCCAGACTCCAGCATCTTGGCCGCTTTCAAGAGCCCATGACAGACAAGCTTCGCGCACAATGCAACGGTTACAGACCTTCTTCGCCTCTTCGATCTGAGTGATGGCAGGGCCAGTGTTTCCAACTGGAAAGAAGAGTTCAGGGTCTTCATCGCGGCATGCTGATTGATGTCGCCAATCCATGATCTCTCCTCTCTGAGCACGTGGCCATATGGTGTGAATTCACATGGCGGAATGCGTATTCTCTCGCGTATTAGTGTCTTAAACAAGAAGGTAGCGAAAAAGATTTCCCAATTCGAAGGTGATATAGACCGCACTCATTCTTAATGGAGTGCCCCCGACAGGAATCGAACCTGTGCACCCGCCTCCGGAGGGCGGTGCTCTATCCCCTGAGCTACGGGGGCGCAGGTGTGGCTAGTTTACGTGAAGAAAGTTCACTCTAATCATGAAACACTTGCCCAATGAGCGCTACACAAGAGATTGCATATTTTGCTACAGGCTGCTTCTGGGGAGCTGAGCGTAGATTCTGGATGCTCGATGGCGTCATTGAGACTTCAGTTGGTTATATGGGTGGCAGTAAATCCATGCCAACGTATGAAGAGGTCTGTACAGGAGCAACTGGCCATGCCGAAATGGTCGCAGTTACATTTGATCCAACGCTGATCACATATGACCGTTTGCTCGAAGAATTTTGGGTTATGCACGATCCCACATCTCTCAATGCTCAAGGTGGAGATATCGGTACGCAATATCGAAGCGCTATCTACACCGTTGATGATCAACAGTTGGCGACAGCCCAGAAATCACGAGAGCGCTATCAAGTTGCGCTCACTTCTGCAGGACTTGATGAGATTGTCACAGAGATCAAGAGCGCCTCAGGGATGGAGTATTTCCTTGCAGAGGAGTACCACCAGAAATATTTGGCTAAGAACCCCAACGGCTACGACTGTCACTCAAGCACGGGCGTTGCATTCCCGGCTTAGCGCTTAGCGCTAAGCGCTCGCCCCTTGATATTTGCAGGATCTGGGGATACTTTTACAGTTGTTGCAGTTTTTTACAGTCGCATTCAGCCAGCAACTACAAGGGTCAACTAGGGGCATTCGTGGCAGGAATCAAAGAGATTGCAGCTCTCTCAGGAGTTTCGATCGCAACTGTCTCACGCGCCTTGCGCGGCCTTCATCACGTCAACCCGGAGACACGTAAAAAGATCATCGATGCCGCAGAATCACTGGGGTATCCCATCGATACGGATTCACAGAAGACAGCACCTCATCGAACAAATAGCGTGGGAATTGTTGCTCCATACATTTCCCGTTGGTACTTCGCACAGGTAATTAGCGGTGCTGAACAAGCACTTCGCGAAGCAGGACTTGATCTACTTCTCTACAACTTTAGCCAGATGAAAGGGCGTGAGCGCCTCTTCCAGCACCAACTTCTCAAAGGTCGCGTAGATGCATTGATTGTTATCAGTCTTCCACCAACTGAAGAAGAGTTTGAATCAATGCTCAGCCTTGGTATTCCCGTAGCTTTAGTAGGCATGCACCATAAAGATTGCGCAAGCGTTGCAATTGATGACGTAGCAGCTGCACGCACAGCAACTCAACATTTAGTTAATCAAGGACATCGAAACATCGCATTGATGTCAGGCCACCCTGATGACCCATTTAATTTCAGCGTTCCGCAAGATCGTCGCAAAGGTTTTCTTCAAGCGTTAGTTGAAAATGGTCTTGAGTGGGACCCATCTCGCGAAGTCCATGGTGGCTTTACTATGCATACGGCAGCGCGAGCAATGGATGATCTCCTTGCACGCCCTAATCGACCAACTGCAATTTTTTGCGAGTCAGATGAAATGGCATTTGGTGTCATGCAGGCGATACGCCGCCATGGCCTTAAGTGTCCAGATGATATTTCGATTATTGGTTTTGATGGACATGAGATGTCAGAATTTTCAGAGTTGACGACCATTGAGCAACCTGTGCAATTGATGGGGGAGATGGCCGCATGGTCGATCATGGAGCGCCTTCGCAAACCCCTGAAAGAACCAGTTCCTCTCATTGTTCCCACAACACTTGTGGTTCGAAACTCGACAAAGCGTCTAGCCTCCGAGCACTCTTAGTGGAATACTCGCCATATGAGCGACATCGACGTCACTGTACCTTCTCTCGCTGAACTTGCTACTCACCATAGTGAAAAATGGCGGGGCTTTGCCCCAGATGTAATTCCACTCCCTGTCGCGGAGATGGATTTTCCAGTGGCAGCTCCTATTCGAGAATTTCTTCACACTATGGTCGAGAAGTCAGATATGGGTTACCTCGGGCCAATTCCTGAACTCGGCAACTCTTTTGCAGCATTTACCGCCGCACGATGGAACTGGAATGTTGATCCTTCGCGTGTGCGAGTGGCAACAGATGTTGGGGTCGGCGTTATTGAAATTCTTCGCGTCTTCACAAATCCTGGTGATGGTGTGTTAATCAGTTCACCTGTCTATCAGAATTTCTATACCTGGATGAATGAGACAAAGGTGAAGTGCATTGATGTTCCCTTCATTCATCAACCTTCAGATGATGTTTCAATCGCTTGGAGTATTGATTGGCAAGGGATCGAAAAGGCTTATAGCAGCGGCATCAAAATTCACCTCCTTTGTTCGCCGCATAATCCAATAGGTCGCGTTTTCTCCCGAGAAGAGCTCAGTAAGTTTGTCGCCCTGGCCGTCAAATACGATGTCATCATCATCAGCGATGAGATTCATTCACCTCTTGAGTATTCCGAGCACCCATTTGTTCCAATGCTTAGCTTGGGCAAAGACGCTGAAAGTCATTGCGTCGTGGTCACCGCGGCAAGTAAAGGCTGGAATATTGCAGGGCTTAAATGCGCAATCATTGTCTCTGCCAGCGATGCAATGCACGAAAGACTTAATTCTCTTCCACCCGCTCTCCATTATCGCGCCTCACTCTTGGGTGGTTTCGCAACCGCTGTTGCATTCGATAAGTGCGTTCCGTGGCTCGACGCTGTAATCACACAGCTCGACCATAATCGCCACCTCATCGCAACGCTCCTTACTGAACATCTACCAGAAGTTTCTTATAACCCTCCGCAACATTCGTATCTCGCGTGGTTAGATCTCTCGGCCCTTAACTTGGGTGATGAGCCGACAGCAGTCATTCTGGAAAAGAGCAATGTGGCTTTTAATGCGGGTCACATTTACGGCGCGCAATGGGGACAGTTTGCTCGCATGAATTTTGCAACAAGTCCTGAAATAATTACGCAAGCAATAACTCAGGTGGCAAGGGGAATTCGTGGCTAGTGTCTATGACGCAATCGTCGTAGGTGGAGGACATAACGGACTAGTTGCTGCGTCCTACTTAGCTAAAGCTGGAAAGAGAGTTCTGCTACTTGAAGGAGTTGCCGAACTCGGTGGAGCAACCGCCAGCGTTCGAGCATTTCCTGAATTTGATGCTCGCCTTTCTCGTTATTCATATTTGGTAGCGCTACTTCCAGATCAGATCGTAAAAGATCTCGAAATCAACTTTCAAACCCTAGGCCGCGAAGTTTCTTCTTACACCCCTTATGAAAAAGATGGATTACATGATGGCTTGAGTGTCTCCACGAATTGGAATCAGGAGACTGCAGATTCATTTGCCAGACTCACGGGTTCTGATGCAGAAGGTGCTGCATGGCAAAAGTTCTACTCTGAAATAGCCGAGTTCGCCGCCAGATCAGCACCATCCATGCTTCAACCATTGATGACTCGTTCACAGATGCGCAAATCTTTAGAAATGGATTCCGTCTGGGATTACATGATTGAACGCCCGATTGGTGAGGTTATTGAAGATCGATTTGCTAACGATCTGGTGCGTGGAGTTGTACTCACAGATGCACTCATCGGCACATTTATTGATTCGATGAGTATGCAAGCAAACATATGTTTTCTCTATCACTTGATCGGTAACGGTGTGGGCCAATGGAAAGTTCCTC
>JBILSO010000054.1:0-6678 GCA_044372065.1 Candidatus Planktophila sp.
AACCGGCGAAACCGCATGTCCATTTACAACTCTGTATTGGGACTTCCTTGATCGCCACAAAGAAACCTTCGCCAAGAACCACCGCATGTCACAACAAGTATTCGGTCTCAAACGATTATCAGATTTACCTGAACTCAAAGAGCGTGCACAAGAAGTACTTGAGGGACTTGAAAAAGGTTTGATCTAACGCTTACGTTAGCGAATGACCAACCTAGGCGGAATAATCAAGTTCGGTTCACTAATGTGCTTTGAAGCAGCGGGTTTTCGTATTGAATTCCCATCTTCACCCATAAGAACCTTTAACGCAAGGGATGCGATCTCGGAAATATTCTGATCTAAGGATGAAAAATTAAAGACTTTTGATGTTGGGCTATTATCAAAACCGGATACTGGAATTACCTTTTTAAGTCTTGTGGTCTCCATCTGAACCCCAAGCGCCAAAGTGTCGCTTGCGCAAACGATGGCATCAATATCAGGGTGTCGGGCAAGTAATCGTTCCGTTGATGAACGTGCACTTTCTATAGATTCATCACCAAGCTCGGCAAAATCTCGATTAGCTCCCTTTGACTTGAGTCCTAGCAATTGTGCTGATGTTTGAGACCAACCGAGAAAACGATCATCTGCAACGCTCTTAGGTTTAGCAGGACTTTGATTGCTAGTTCTCCAGCCAACGAATCCAATCTTGCGATAACCCAGCTCCCAAAACATTTTTGTTGCATCCTTTGTGCCACTTGCGCCATCCACATCGATCCAAGGGTAAGAATTAGCAAAATCGGCAGAACTTCCCCATGGCCTACCGAAGCTCAAGAATGGAACTCCTCTATCTAGTAAATACTTTAGGCGAGGGTCGTCTTGCACAGTAGAGGTCAGTAGAAACCCATCAACATCTCGAGAGTCAATAAGCTTTTTTAGCTTCATGATTTCGTCATCATTTGGATCACACGTATATGTGATTACCTTAATTCCACGCTTCTCAGCTGCCCGAACAAGTTCATAAACAAACTCATCTTGAATGTAGCCTGAATATAAACCTTCAGATCCCTTGCCCATAGAAGCATTCGAGTCGACTCTGACGGCAATTGATGAAGATTTGCTAGATCTCAGACGGCGTGCGGACAAATTTGGTGTGTAGTTTAACTTTTCGATCGCTCGAAGTACTTTTTCTCTAGTTTTTGGTTTCACTCTCTCAGGAAAATTAAGCACATTAGATACTGTCTGCAGAGAGACCCCCGCCTCTTTAGCAACTGAGGTAATTGAAGCTCTCGCCTTATCCATGATCGTTGATCAGCAATCTACTTGATTTTTACAGGATGTTCCACGACTAAGTTCTATTAGATAGCCAGGAGTAGGTAGCAACTGTCCACCCTTGAATAATTTGAGGTGGTTGTGCAACTCGATTTGTGCCCTCACGAATTCCAGTCTCATCTTCGAATTGTACATCCTGAACAAATCGATTGATGAGATCACTCTCTGGCCAATCACCTCTTAGAAATTCTGGATAGCCTCCAGATGATTCAATGGCTTTTTTGATTTTGCCTTGTATTAATTCTGATTCCTGTGTAAATCCTTGCTTGAGAAGACCGCGAGCTGTTAAGGCACCATCAAATGGCCAAGATGAACCCGTGTGATATCCACCAGGGCGATATGAAACATGTGCACGTGAAAGTGTTCGTAGACCACTATTGCCAAGTAACGAACTATCGGTTACGGCAGCAGCAATCGCCTTGCGGTAACCAACAAATGCTTCACCTGAAAGAACACCTGAATCCAATAATCTTCCTTGATTGCTCGCCTGAGACTCAAACTTAACAACTGCACCAGATGCATCTAGCTCTATTCCCAAGGCGAAGCTATCTCCCATCCAGAAATTTGCGATCAAAGATAGCTGGAGTTGACGCGCTCTTTTTAGAAGTTCTGGTGAAGAAAGCGGCCAATCCCTACTTGGTCTTATCGCCTGCACTCCCGCCGCAGCAGTGAGGGCATCAAAGGTCTCTCCTACCGTTTCTATAGATGCAGTTGAATCTCCGCGAGCTAACGCACCATCTTTGTGCATGTAGGAATCGCCCGAATCCTTCCAGACTTGATTGGCGATGCCCTTGGGATTTGATCTTGAAGATTCAATAAAACCTGATGGACTTTCGAGGCGAGTTAACACCCATCGTGTAGCGCTAATGAATCGCTCCCAGAGTGGCAAACCTCCAACGGAAATGTCTAGGACAGATGGATTCTCCAAGGCTGCTGCGTAGAGTTGCGACATCCAAATGAGGGTTGCGTCTACCGATCCATAATAAGGAAATTTCCAGTCACCATGACTTTGCAGTTTCTCTGCGACTGGATCGTCAATGCTTCGAATCTCGTGCGCAATCCGACCCGGTTCTTCCTCACTTCTTTCATCAAATTTGGAACCTTGATCAAGGGCCAACGCTTGGATGACATTTAATCTCAGATGTGGCTTAACGCTAAAAAGTAGATCCGAGATCAACAGTGAATCTCGACCAAAGAGACAACTGTAAAGATTCTGTTCTGGCACATCTTTATGTTGCTTCAGGGGTACAGCGGCAAATGGCACTTGGAAACCATTTGCCTCCCCCAGGATCATCTCTATTGCTTCATTTATTGGGGGTCTATTGCTCGGGGTCAGAGCGGGGTCATCCTTATCCAAAATGAGCTCATAGTTGACCGTCTTTTCACCAGACTTTAGAACATCCATTTACACTTCATCCTGACTTTTATCTTCGGAGTTCAACTCTTCCCAAGTTTTGATTGTCAATGACTGAGTGACTGTAAGCGTAATTGCAATAAAGACAAAAATGATCGGTGCAAAAACTGCAAATATCAAGCCAGTAATGATGGCTTCCTTTTTTCGTTTTTGAAGATAAAGCAGAAGACTCTGGGTGATTGGAGTTTTTGATTTAGTTGCAACCAACATTATATAAATTGGATTGGCAATAAGCATGACAGCAAGCCATAAGATAAAGAATGTTGGCACTGTAGATACAATTGCTAGAGAAAACCATCGAGAATCGATTTCTAAATTAACGGCATTGTTCAGCGCAATTACAAACATTGATCCCATAAAGACATTTAGCGTCAACATGGCCATAAATTCCGAGTTTTTGATTAGCTGGGAAGGCTTAACTCGTATGTAGGAGAACTTTAAAATGGAAGTATTCAGCAACGAAACTACCGAACAGAGTACAGAGCAAGCTAATCGAGTAAACAGATTAGGTGCTTGAAAGATAAAGAGCAGTGACACAGCCCATAGAAGTGCCATTGGAATTGCGCGTATGTGCAGGTCCCATGTTTGTTGGAGTGCGCCACGCAGGGATGTGGAAACTCGCTTATCTTTCTTGTCCGTCATCGTCATCCCTTAGCCGATGATGAGAGTTGCACATTGATGATGTAACGCTGTCCGAATGTGTATAGGGCCAGAATTGGCACAGTTGATAAAACAACAAGTGCCATTATCGGCGGCCAATCTGTTGAGAATTGCCCTTTGAACTGCAAAATTCCAAAGGGAAGGGTCCAATGTGATGGGCTTTGCAGAACGATCGAAGGCCAGAACAAGTCATTCCATGTTCCTTGAAAGGTCAAAATAGCCACAGTAGCCAAAACTGGGGCTGCATTGGGCAGCATTACTCGCGTGAATAGTTGGAAAGGTCCCGCGCCATCAATTTTTGCCGCATCTTCCATCTCTTTGGGCAATGTAAGAAAGTACTGGCGCATCAGAAAAACATCAGCGGCGCTGATAGCTTTAATGAGAAAGATGGCTAGGTAGTTACTCGGGCCAGTATTGATCAGGCCCATTTCTACAAGAAGCTGATACATCGGCACTAAGCGAAGTTGATCGGGGATCATCATGCAACCGAGCACGATAAAAAACAAAACGTCTCGTCCAGGAAAATTGAGCCGAGCAAACGCGTAACCAGCCAGCGAAGCAAATATCAAGTGCAAAATAACAACTACACAGGCAATAAAGAGTGAGTTTGCAAAGAGCGTCTGAAAATTGGGTTGAATCTTTCCAAAGACTGTTGAGTACGCCTCAATCGATGGTTGATCTGGTATCAGATTACTCAGATAGACCTCGTCCGAAGGTTTGAATGAAGTGCTGACGGACCAAAGGAAGGGAACAATAGTTAAAACTGAGTAGAAGATGAGCATGGAGTAGAAAGAGTATTTGCGTATTTTGCTGATTTTGCTCATCGGTCATCACCTCGCCAGGCGGCAGAGCCGAAAAGTATTTTCTGCCCAATGGTGAGTGTGAAGATAATGACAAAGAGAATCACACCGATCGCACTGGCATACCCGAATTCAAATTTTCTAAAGCACGCATTATAAATGTAGAGAACTACAGTCATGAGTGAATAGTCTGGGCTTCCATCTGCACCACCTGCCAGAATGGCTTGATCGTAAAGCTGCAGTGCCCCAATCATTCCGGTTGCAACTACGAAGAGATGTGCGGGTTTGAGTAATGGCATGGTTATGTACCAGAAAACCTGTCTCCTACTTGCTCCATCCATTACCGCTGCTTCAGCATACTGAGAATCAACTGTCTGCAGATTAGCTAAATAGAAGAGCATCATGGTTCCGCTTGTAGTCCAAGCATTTAAGCCAATTATTGAGTAGAGAGCGGTTCGCGAATCTGAAAGCCATGCACCTTGATTGAAAAGGCTTGCTGTATCTACTCCAAAGAATTGCAAGAATTTATTAAACACGCCATCTGGTGCCATCAGGAAGATAAAGAGAGTAGTAATTGCCGCGCTACTGGCAATAGATGGAAAATAAAACGCCGAACGAAAGAACTTACTTCCCTTTATTTTGGAGTTGACCAGTAAGGCTAAGTAGAGTCCCAAAACACTTTGAAGAGGTACAACCAGCAGCGCATATTTAATTGAATTCCTTACCGCTTTCAAAAATATGGGATCCGAAAATGCTCTGCGATAGTTATCGAGTCCCACGTTCTCCGTCGGCCCAATCAATCCCCAGTTAAAGGTAGAGATATAAACGGCGTAGAAGAAGATGCCGACGCTAAGGAAAAGGAATAGAGCCATGGGAATTGAGATGAACCCATACCCAACTAGGGACTCCGCAAACTTTCGATTTCTACGAGAGCTTATCTGCTTAGATTTTTGCATATCGCCCTCATCCCTTTAGTCTCGATTGGTCATTTAACAACTAAGAGTAAGAGTTGATTCGACCCCTTGCCCTGAATCAACTCTTACTCTTGTCTAGAAATACCTTGATCCAGGCTCAATAGCGTCCTGGATCAAGGTTATTTCAGCTAGTCCTTATGCTGCTGGCCAAGCGGCATTTGCCTTAGCAATAATTGCTGCGGTCGCCTTCTTGACGTCGAACTTCTTATCTTGAATCTGCTTCTTTGCTTCGTTGTTGAATGCACCAACTACGTCTCCCCAGCCCTTAAATGCTGGAGTAGTAACTGTTGTACTCATTTTTGCAACAGAACCGTTGATTTCGTATCCAAGCGGTGTCGCAACATCTGATCGAGAAGGAATTGCAACGCCGAATGATGTCCATACAGTCATTCCTCGTGCACCTGTCATGTATTCAATGAAGGTCCATCCTTCTTTAGGGTTTGGTGAATCTTTACCGATTGCATAGGCAGCCGTGAATGCAAGTGATCCAGCTTTCTTGGCAACAGGCAAAGAACCCTTGATCATCGTCTTATGGACTGCAGGGAAAGAATCCTTTAGGTATGGATCAAGCCATGCGCCTTCCATTGTGTACGCACACTTTGCTTTGCCAAATGCTTCTCCGGCCCATCCAGCAGAAAGCTGTGCGGGAGTCTGGAATACACCAGTCTTGTAATTGTTCATCGCCCACTCAAGTCCAGCTTTAGTGCCAGCTGATGAAAGTAGTGATTTATTTGTGGCGCTAGCTAGTCCGCCTCCGAAGGAGACAAAGAATGCACCGAGGCGGTTGATATCAGCATCAACACACATTGGCGTGATCTTCTTGGCCAGCAACAACTTTGCATGACTCTCGAACTCAGCAATCGTCTTTGGAAGTGACTTGATGCCAGCCTTCTTCATTAGTGTCAAGTTGCCTTCGAGCACTAGTGGGTTCGCATCCTTAGGCAAGCCAAACAATTTGCCGCCACTTTGGAAGGGCTTCAAATAGCTCGCATTGAATGGAGCAAGGTTGAAATTGCTCGCAGTGATCGAAGGTGTCAGATCAAGGAGAACGCCCTGAGCCGCCCAATCCTGTGCAATGCCCGCATCGAGATAGAAGACATCGTTTGGAGTCTTCGACGCAAAGCGTGCGGCCATCTGAGCACCATGATCATTGTCGACGATTAGATTGACCTTGATGGTCGGATATCTTGTTTCAAATGTCGCGACCGCATCCTTCAGAGCGGCCGTTTCAGATGGGGAAGAACCCCAGGTTGAAACAGAGATGGTCGTAACAGCGTCGGAAGCAATTGCTTGCGGCACCAACGAAGTAGATAACGCCAGTGCCAATAAGGACACCCCTAGTGAAACCTTTTTCATTCTTCCCCCTTGTACGTAATTTATTTGAACGTTAAAATAATAGGCTCCCACACGTACCCTGGCAATGGCCCAACTCCAAGATTTGAGTAACGAGTTCATAACGATCGAGCCCCCGATCTGCAAGTCTTTACAGATATCGAACTCAGCGCTTGCGCCAACTCCTCCACGC
>JBILSO010000011.1:0-19802 GCA_044372065.1 Candidatus Planktophila sp.
GCCTTCTTCTTTGTTATCTTCTTCTGGACGCCACCTCACTTCTGGGCGCTTGCAATCAAATACAAGGACGATTACGAAGCGGCAAAGATTCCAATGCTGCCAGTAATTGCGGCACGCAATGTCGTCGTTCGAAATATGTGGTTTCACACCATTGCAATGGGTCTTAGCTCAGTTGCACTTATTCATCTCAGCGAGCTGCAATGGTGGGCAATGGCAATCACAGTTGCGCTCGGTTTGGTTTTTGCCTTTCAGCTGGTGCAACTCAAGGAAAATTCAGAGAACTACAATGCAGTAGCGTTAAAAATATTTCATTGGTCAATCACTTATCTGACCCTGTTCTCAGCACTGCTAGTTATTGCTCAGCTCTTAAAGGCCTGATCTAAATCCTTAATAAGGTCATCTACATATTCAAGACCGACAGATAAACGCACCACAGAAGGTGTAATGCCCATCTCTGCCTGGACTTCTGGACTCAATCGGCGGTGAGTTGTTGATGCAGGATGAGTAATCAGAGTCTTGCTATCTCCAAGGTTGTTAGAGATATCAATAATGCGAAGCGCATTCATCACCTTGAAGGCATCCTTAGCAGAGCCAGCAAATTCAATACCGATCGTTGATCCGCCACCGCTCATTTGTCGTTGCGCCAGTGCGTACTCTGGATGCGAAGGAAGCCCTGGATAACGCACCGATTTAATCTCTGGTCGCTTCTCTAGATATTCAGCAATTGCTTGAGCGTTCTCGCTCATACGGCGAACGCGCATTTCCATCGTCTCGAGAGACTTCACCAATACCCATGCATTAAATGGACTTAGCGCGGGTCCTGTATGACGGACAAATGGAAGAAGATGCTCATGAATATATGCAAATGATCCAAGGATTGCGCCGGCAAGAACTCGACCCTGGCCATCTATATGTTTAGTAGCCGAATACATAATTACATCGGCGCCAAGCTCTAGCGGCTTTTGCAAAACTGGTGAAGCCATGATGTTATCGACAATAACCGTTGCGCCAACTTTGTGCGCTAAATCGCTCACCATTCTGATATCAACAATATCTAGCAGTGGATTACTTGGAGTCTCAATAAAAACAACCTTTGTTGGCTTACTTAATGCCTTTTCCCACGCATCAGGATCGTTGCCTTTAACTAATTCAAAGGTAACCCCCCATTTAGGAAGAAATTCTGTAATCACAACATGGCAAGAGCTAAACATGGACGCCGATGCAACCACATGGTCGCCAGCACTGACCATGCAGGCAATTGATGCGAACATGGCAGACATTCCTGAACCAGTTGCTACGCAGAACTCAGCACCTTCGATTGCAGCAAGTCTTTTTTCAAACATCGCAACAGTGGGATTATGGAATCTGCTGTAAAGATAGTGATCAACTTCGTCGGTAAATGAATCGACCGCTTCTTCGGCAGATGAATATGTAAATCCGCTAGTGAGATAGAGAGCTTCCGCAGTCTCGCCAAAGCCAGACCGTGCAAGACCAGCTCGAACAGCAGCAGTTTGTGGATTAATTTCCCAATCCGGCTCTTGCCGCGAATTGCGAGGTTGATAGCCCCAGACGTCTTTACTCATGGTGAAATCTTAATCTGCGCACGGTATATTCACTACATGCACGCTCAAACGATCGCCCTCTCTGTCCAAGATCTCAGCAAGAAATACGATTCTCGTTTTGCTGTCTCACACGCCAATTTCGAAGTGCCCCTTGGGAGCATATGTGGCTTTGTTGGCCCAAATGGTGCTGGAAAAACAACAACAATTCGAATGCTGCTTGGCTTGATCTCACCTACCGGTGGTACCGGGCAGATCCTGGGTCACTCAATTAGCGATCCTGATGAGTACCTTAAACATGTGGGTGCGATGATCGAAGGCCCTGCCTTCTATCCAGCTCTTTCTGGTGCTGAAAATCTCCATGTATTGGCAACTCTTGGAGGCTTCAGCCACGAGCGCGTTGGAGAAGTCCTCGCAACTGTGGGACTTGCAGATCGCGCACAATCTAAATTCAAAACATACTCACTTGGAATGAAGCAGCGACTAGGAATTGCAGCAGCTTTATTGCCAGATCCAAAGATCTTGATTCTTGATGAACCAACTAATGGCCTTGATCCTGAAGGTATTCAAGAGATTCGTGATCTCTTGCGCGGACTTGCAGATAAAGGCACCACCGTTTTCGTCTCATCACATTTACTTTCAGAGCTAGAGATCATCAGCGATTACATCGTGATGTTGCGCAAGGGTGAAGTTGTCTTCGCCGGTCCAATTCAGCAACTCTTTGAAGCGCAACAACCATTTATGTTGGTTCGTACAGAAAATGCCAGCGACCTAGATAAAATTGTTGCAATCGCAGTTGCCGATGGACATAAGGCACATATTCAATCTGGAGTTGCTCACATTGAGGGACCAGCTGATTGGGCAGGAACTTTGAACAAGAAAGCATTTGAGGCAGGAATTGTTCTCACTCAACTATCGCCACAGCTACCTAACCTTGAAGAGACATTCTTTGAAATGACAGGAGATAAGAAATGATTCGTGTCGTCAGAGCTGAATGGCGCAAACTACGCAGGCCAACGCTATTCCTTGGAACGATCGGCGCAGCGCTCTTCTTTACTGGCCTCTTTACTTCTCTCCTCTACATACTTATTGACTCTCCTCGAGGAAATTCAGACCCTGCAAATCCAATTTCACGGGAAATGCTCTCTTCCTTTGGGGGATCAGTGATCGGTTTCTCTAACGTAGCGGGATTGCTGGGCATTATTGCCTACTGCGTTTTCGCCGCACAGACTGCTCAGGAATACACATATGGAACATTGCGTAACCTCTTAGTTCGTCAGCCTGGACGCTTGCGTCTTCTGGCGGGCAAGTTGATTTCGATGAAGATATTTGCCCTCATCATGGTCTTAATCTCTGGTGTTGTTTCAATTCTCATCTCATACTTCCTGGCACCAGGGGCAAAGGTAGAACGATCACTCTGGTTCACTTCAGACGGTTGGACGGAGATTTTTCAGACAAATGTGAATGTGGCGATCTCGGTAGTTGGCTTTGGATTGATCGGAATGATCATGGGCCTCCTGCTACGTTCACCAATTAGTTCAATAGCAATCGGCGTACTTTGGATTCTCATCATTGAAAACTTACTTGGTGCGGTCAAAAGCTCAACACTCGAATGGCTTCCAGGAAGTCAGTTGAATGTCATCGCCTTGGGTGGCACACCACAAGTGAGCTACACACACGGATTGACCCTTGCAGCGATCTACATCGGTGTTGGTGCAGTGATTGCATCCATACTTTTTTCCCGAAGAGATGTAGCCAACTAGCGACACTTAAGGATTTAACAGGAATTACTAAGGTTCCTGATTTATCGTGGGCCTTGTAACGAGAGGCTTATTGTGAAAAACCGTCGTAGATTGATTGCTATTGCCATGATATTTGGCTTAGCGCTATCCGCGACCCCTGTAACGCCTGCCATCGCTGCAACGCCAAAGCCGACACTTGCTCAGATTGAAGCTGCCAAAAAAGCAGAAGCTGCCAAAAAAGCTGCTGCAGAAGCTGCTGCAAAGAAATTAGCAGCAGCAAATCAGACACTTCGAACGCTGACAGCGAAAGCAAATGCTGCACAAGCACTCTTCACAGCCGCAAAGAAGGAATTAGCAGTTGCAACCACCGCTGCAGTAGAAGCGGCAAAGAAAGCGCAAGAAGCTGCAGCGGAAGTTTCTGCAACGCATGCAGTCATTGGAAAACTTGCTAGCAATGCTTACATCATGGGCGGAAGTTTTTCAGATATTCAACCTTTGCTTAGCGCTAACGGTCCACAAGAATTAATCGACCAAATTTCAATCCTGGATAATTTAGGAAGTAAGAACACCGTGGCACTAGGTCGCTTTAAGGCGGCTGAAGTTGTGGCACGAGCGGCGAAGAAAGTTGCAGATGATGCGAAGATTGCACAAGAGGCCGCAACTGCCAAAGTAGCTGCTGCAAAGAAGGTTGCAGACGATGCACGAACGGAACAGCAGAAAGAAGTAGATCGTCTACAAGCTATTCAAGATAAGTTGGCGCGAGATCTAGCAAGTGCTAAACGTGTTCGAATTACTCTTGAACAACAACGTGCACTTGCACTTCTGGAAGAGAGTCAAGCAAATACAGCTGCAAATACTGGCGGTCAGAAAAAAGTTTGGCCAGATTTAGGGTTTAAGGGTCGTTCAACAATTCGAGCAACCGAAGCACAACGTGCAGCCGCTGTTGCATTTGCTAAGAAACAAGTACTTGCGCGTAAGCCATACATCTGGGGATCAGAAGGTCCGAACTCATTTGATTGCTCAGGACTTGTCTATGCGGCCTATAGATCAGCTGGATTAGGCTGGCCAAATTGGGATCGCCTTAACTCATCACTTTATGCGGGTTACACAAAACATGTCTCACTCAATGAGTTGGTTCCAGGCGATCTATTGTTCTACTCCTATAAGGGAACGATCTCTTCCATTCACCACATCACAATCTACGCTGGCGATGGAATGATGTGGGAGGCCAATTCAAAGGGCCGAGGATTGCTTTATTCAAACATTTATAGCATCAAGGGTCTTATGCCATTTGGTGGTCGGGTCTAGCATTAAGGCATGACTCAGGCAATCGTAGAACTTCGCTCTGCGGTTCGGCCTCACTTAGAGAAATTATCTGCAGGCGACCGCATTCTTGTAGCTGTCTCTGGTGGAGCTGATTCACTTGCACTGGCAGGTGCGCTACTTGTTGAAGCGAAAGAATTTTTGGTTACCTGTATCGGTGTCACTATTGATCATCAACTTCAAGATGGATCAGATATCCAAGCGCGTAAAGTTATCAATCAGTTGGAGCGAATTGGATATAGTGAAGTCATTTCGCACCAAGTGACTGTTGATCAGAGTTCTGGGCTTGAATCCGGCGCACGAGATGCTCGATACGCAGCATTGCACACAATTGCTGAGCAGCGAGGTGCGATTCAAATTTTTCTGGGACATACTCGTGATGATCAAGCAGAGAGTGTCCTCTTAGGATTAGCACGTGGGTCGGGCGCGCGATCACTTTCTGGAATGGCAGTGGTTAACGGAAAAATTATTCGTCCATTATTGTCAGTAACTCGAGAAGCAACTGAACAAGCGTGCAAAGATCTTGGCTTAGATGCATGGAGTGATCCACATAATTTCAAGACAGAATTTTCGCGCGTTCGCGTGCGCACACAAGTGCTTCCAGTAATGGAGAAAGAGATTGGACCAGGAATCGCAGAAGCTCTTGCTCGCACAGCTTCTCTTCTGCGCGATGATGCTGATGCCCTCGATGAGCTCACAGATCGCACGGCAGAAGGCCATGATTTGGCATCCCTAGAGATTGATTTTCTTGCAGGGCTACCTAAAGCCATCCGCACCCGTCTGATTCGTAGGGCGATCTACGCTCAAGGAGCTCCAATGGGCTCAGTCAGCGCCGAACATGTGAGCGCAGTTGAGGCCTTGGTCACTTCGTGGCATGGTCAAGGCGAGATCAGCCTCCCAGGCGGTGTGAAGGTTGCTCGAATTTCGGGCAGACTTTCGGCCTACGCCCGCAGCTAGCCTTACCGCTAGCCCATTTTCGAAGGAGCCCCACCCGGTGGATCTACAAGCAGTCGGTACCGATGTCGAACGCGTTATTGCAACAGAAGAACAATTATCTTCGCGAATTGCAGAGTTGGCTGCGCAAGTTGATAAAGATTACGAAGGAAAAGATTTACTTCTTGTTGGGGTTCTTAAAGGTGCCATCATGGCGATGGCAGATCTGACTCGCGCGATGCAGCGTCATATCGAAATGGATTGGATGGCTGTTTCTTCTTACGGTTCAGGAACAGAATCAAGTGGCGTTGTTCGAATTCTTAAGGATCTTGATCGGGATATCACTGGACGTAACATTTTGATCGTAGAAGACATTGTTGACTCGGGTTTAACTCTTTCTTGGCTGCGCGCCAACCTTGTCGCGCGCGGTGCCGGCTCAGTTGAGATTCTGACCATATTGCGTAAACCAGAAGCCGCCAAAGTTGAAGTCAATGTTAAATATGTTGGCTTTGATATTCCGAAGGATTTCGTAGTCGGATACGGCTTAGATTTTGATGAAAAGTATCGCAACCTTGACTTTATCGGTGTGCTTGCAAAGCACATGTACGAATAAGCGGAACATATGAAGGCAACGAATAAGAAGCAGGCGTCGAAAAAGAAACCTTCGGCGACTCCACAGGTACCACAATCTCGATTTAAGCGCCTCATGCGGGGGCCACTTTTCTGGATCATCGTTGCGATT
Organism: Candidatus Planktophila sp.; assembly: GCA_044372065.1. Taxonomy (GTDB): domain Bacteria; phylum Actinomycetota; class Actinomycetes; order Nanopelagicales; family Nanopelagicaceae; genus Planktophila. Next base: position 6,300 of record JBILSO010000011.1, read on the forward strand.
GTTGCAGTCTCTGTCTTTGGCCAGATTTCCGGAGCTGGTAACCGTTACGAGAAAATCAAGACATCTCAAGCACTTGATGCAATTACAAAATCTGATGTGGAATCTGCCGTCCTGGTTGATAACTCACAGAAAATACGTCTTGAACTTAAGTCAGGCAAGCTGATCAATGGCTCGGCAAAGGTAGAGGCATCATATATTGCCCGACAAGAACCAACACTTGTCGATGCGCTCACCGGTAATCCACCTCCAAAGGGCTGGAGCGTTGAAGTTGCTAAGCAATCACTCCTTGTTAGCTTCCTCTTCTCATTCTTCCCGTTCTTGCTTATTGGTCTTCTCTTCTTCTTCCTGATGAGTCAAGCCCAAGGTGGAAACAAAGTTTTCTCCTTTGGAAAATCACGTGCCAAGCTGCAGAATAATGATGTTCCGCAAAACACCTTTGCAGATGTAGCGGGTGCCGATGAAGCGATCGCAGAGCTCGAAGAGATTAAAGATTTTCTCGCCAACCCTTCTAAGTACGCACTCTTGGGTGCGAAGATTCCTAAAGGTGTTCTACTTTATGGTCCTCCAGGAACCGGTAAAACTCTCCTTGCGCGCGCAGTTGCCGGTGAAGCAAAAGTTCCGTTCTATTCAATATCTGGTTCTGATTTTGTTGAAATGTTTGTCGGTGTCGGTGCATCGCGTGTGCGTGATCTCTTCGCCCAAGCGAAGTTACATGCACCAGCGATTGTCTTCGTTGATGAGATCGATGCTGTTGGTCGTCAGCGTGGAGCCGGTATGGGTGGCGGTCATGATGAGCGCGAACAAACACTCAATCAACTACTTGTTGAGATGGATGGATTTGAAGGCGATAGCCAAGTAATCCTTATCGCTGCAACAAACCGCCCAGATGTTCTTGATCCCGCACTTTTGCGTCCAGGGCGTTTTGATCGCCAGATTCCAGTTGATCGTCCAGATCTCAAAGGCCGCGAAGATATCCTGAAGGTGCACGCAAAGAACAAACCGATCTCAGATGATGTCGATCTGAAAAACTTTGCACGCCGCACTCCTGGATTTACAGGAGCAGACCTTGCCAACGTTCTTAATGAAGCAGCGCTACTCACTGCTCGCGAAGGCGAGAAAGTCATTACTGATCGCCACTTAGATGAGGCTATTGATCGCGTGATGGCTGGACCACAGCGTAAATCACGTCTGATGTCTGAAGAAGAGCGTCGCGTTACCGCTTATCACGAAGCCGGCCATGCACTCGTTGCACGAGCTCTTCCACATACAGATCCTGTTCACAAAATTACAATCATGCCTCGCGGTCGCGCACTTGGTTACACAATGGTCTTGCCTGATGATGACAAATACTCAACAACTCGTAATCAACTGCTTGATCAATTGGCGTACTCACTTGGTGGTCGTGCCGCAGAAGAACTCATCTTCCATGATCCGTCTACTGGTGCATCAAATGATATTGAGAAGGCAACAGCCTTGGCTCGCGCGATGGTTACTCAGTACGGAATGACCGAAGCAATCGGTGCGATCAAGCTTGGAAGTGATAGCTCTGCACCATTCATGGGTCGCGACTATGGCCATCAACGTGACTACTCAGAAAATGTAGCCGCTGTTGTAGATGCTGAAGTTCGATCTTTGATTGAAAATGCTCATCAAGAAGCATTCGATATCTTGGTTGCTAACCGTGTAATTCTTGATGAGATGGTTCTTGAACTGCTCGAACGCGAGACTCTTAACAAGGAAGAGATTGAAGTGATCTTTGCAAAGGTAACTTCATGGCCGCGCAGACCGGCATGGACGGGATCTATTCATCGCGTTCCAAGCTCACAACCTCCCGTAGAGATTCCTGAAAAGAAGGTTGTTGCAGAAAGTACAGAAACAACTGACGCACCAAAGCGAGCAACACGTAAGAAGAAAGCGCCTTCGAGTGAGTGATATTTCACCAGTCTCATCTGGTCCCGATGATGGCCGCGCGCTGCGTCCATATGATCAGGCACGGGCTGAGGCTGCAATACGTGAGTTGATTATTGCAATTGGAGAAGACCCAGATAGAGAAGGCTTAAAGGAGACTCCAGCACGGGTTGCACGCGCTTACAAGGAGAACTTTGGTGGATTGTGGCAATCTCCTGAAGATGTTCTAACAACAACATTTGATATTGGCCATGAAGAGTTAGTAATTATTCGAGATATTGAAGTCTTTTCACAGTGCGAACATCACCTCACGCCTTTTCATGGAGTCGCCCACGTTGGTTACATTCCGCGTGGAAAGATCACCGGACTATCTAAAGTCGCACGACTTGTTGACCTTTATGCAAAGCGTCCACAGGTACAAGAGCGTTTAACTACTCAGATTGCTGATGCAATGGTGAAGATCCTCAACCCACTCGGTGTGATCGTCATTATTGATTGCGAACATTTGTGCATGTCGATGCGTGGCGTTAAAAAATCTCAAGCACGCACAACGACAAGTGCTGTTCGTGGTGCGTTACGCGATGCAACCACTCGCGCAGAGGCAATAAGCTTGATTACGAATCGCTAGCGAGAGTTTTCTAATGTTAGTGATGGGCATTCTCAACGTCACACCAGATTCTTTTTCAGATGGTGGAGAGTTTGAAACTCTTGATTCTGCTGTGTCCCATGGCTTGAAAATGCTTGCCGAGGGTGCCGACATCATTGATATCGGTGGCGAATCCACGCGCCCGGGTGCGCAGCGAATCTCGGAGGAAGAAGAGTTATCTCGAGTTATTCCGGTTGTTAAAGAACTCTCACAAAACGGAGCCGTGATATCAATTGACACCATGCGCTCTGGCGTAGCACGTGCTGCCGTTGAGGCCGGTGCCACCTACATTAATGATGTCAGTGGCGGTCTTGCAGATTCGCAGATGCACCAAGTGGCAGCTGATTTGGGATGCTTCTATATTCTGATGCATTGGCGCGGACATTCAATTGATATGAATTCAAAGGCGATCTATGGCGATGTTGTAGAAGAAGTGAAGGCAGAGCTCATGGAACAAGTGCATAAGGCGATAGCTGCAGGAATATCAAGAGAAAAACTCATCCTTGATCCAGGCATTGGTTTTGCTAAAGAGAGTGAACATAACTGGGAGCTCATCCACCAAATTACTGAAATAGTTGATCTTGGATATCCAGTTCTTGTTGGTGCATCTCGCAAACGTTTCCTCGGTGGGGACTCACCACTTGATCGCGAAGCGGCGACACTAAAAATTACAGAAGATCTTCTCACTGCCGGTATCTGGGGCGTTAGAGTTCATAGCGTGGCTCCACATAAGGCGGTGATTGCAGGTGTCTGATCAGATCAGAGTCAACGGGATTAAGGCGCTCGGCTATCATGGCGTGCTTCCACATGAAGCAATTGAGGGACAAGAATTCACAGTCGATCTTGTAGTCACACTAGATTTAGGAGCAGCTTCGCTCTCTGATGATTTAACGCAAACCATTAACTATGCAGATCTAGCGCAGATCGCTCACGACAATATTGTTGGTGAACGTGTGCAATTGATCGAACGACTTGCAGGCAGAATTGCAGAAGAAATCTCTTCGACCTACTCACAAATTACTTCAGTCAGTGTGACTGTCCATAAACCACATGCACCTGTCAATGTTAATTTTGAAGATATCTCGGTCACCATCACGCGATGAAAGCAGTTATCGCAATTGGTGCGAATCTAGGTAATCCTCAAGAAAATATTGATCTAGCTGTCGCCCTCTTGCGAGAAGCAACAGATCTCACCGCACTCTCCTCAATGTATGTGACAAAACCTGTAGGTGGACCGACACAGCCTGACTACATCAACGCTGTGGCGCTGGCAGAGAGTGAACTACCAGCCTCAGATTTCTTAAGCATGCTGCATGGAATTGAAGCTGCTCTTGGGCGAGAACGAAATGAACGCTGGGGACCACGCACTATTGATCTCGATCTCATTCAGTACGGAAGTATCTTGAGCTATAGCGATGAGTTATTGCTGCCGCATCCTCGCGCTCACGAGCGACTTTTTGTGATCCAACCGTGGCATGAAATCGAACCCGATGGAATTTTGTTAACGCACGGTCGGATCGATGGACTTTTACGCATGCTTTTGGCGCAGGAGCAGTAAGGCTCTAAACTTTAATTAATTGTCGAGCCCGGTACCTGAAAGGACTGGAGCCATGAAGATAGTTACAAATGCCTCAGAGCTGGTTCACGGCTGCGCATTTGTTCCAACAATGGGCGCACTTCATATCGGTCACCAGTCGCTCTTTAAAATTGCAGCATCTCATGGCGATCAAGTTTTAGCATCGATCTTTGTTAATCCATTGCAATTTGAAAGTGCCGAAGATTTGGAAAAGTATCCACGCACTCCTGAGAAAGATATTGAGATGGCAGAAGCAGCCGGAGTCACGCATCTCTGGTTTCCGCGATACGAAGAGCTCTACCCAGAGGGTTTTGAAAAAGTGTCGGCTGGGCCTTTAGGAGATATCTATGAGGGTGCATCGCGTCCCGGGCATTTCGACGGAGTAGTAACAGTTGTAAGCCGTCTCTTTGAATTAGCACAACCAAGCAGTGCTGTCTTTGGAGAGAAAGATTTTCAACAGTTAACACTCATAAAGAGAATCAAATCAGATGTTGAAGTTATTGCTGCTCCTACAATCAGAGAAAGTGATGGCCTTGCGCTCTCTTCTCGTAATGTGCGCCTTGATCCTGAAGGACGTAAGGCAGCAACTGTTATTTCTAGAGCGCTCTTTGCTGCAGCAGGTGAGCAGAGCGTGGAATCTGCTCAATCCCGACTGCAGCAGATTCTTAGCGAGCAAGAAGCATTTACCTGTGATTATGCAGAGATCATCGATGAAAATGAGTTCACTCCAGCACACGAATCGACGCTGCACGCTCGAGCGATTATCGCTGGCTGGATTAATGGCATACGTTTGATCGACAATATGTCTATGAAACTAGGGGCTCACTCATGAAGTTACTAGCCCCTGCACCAGGGTGGAGCGCACAGGCCGACGTCATTGTTGTTGGCTCTGGAATTGCAGGACTTACTACTGCGCTGCAAGTTCGCACCTTTGGTTTATCTGTTCTACTTGTTACTAAGGCAAAAGTTGATGAAGGCTCAACAAAGTGGGCACAAGGTGGAATTGCAGCAGCCCTCGGTGAAGATGATTCACCTCTAGCTCACGAAAAAGATACCTTGGTTGCGGGTGCTGGTCTCTGCGATAGCCAAGCAGTGCGTGTATTGGTAACCGAAGGACCAGATGCGGTTCGCACTCTTATTGCACGTGGCGCCAAGTTTGATCTTGAAGCAAGTGGTGAGATGTCACTTACTCGCGAAGGTGGACATTTACAGAATCGCATTATTCACGCAGGCGGGGATGCAACCGGTGCCGAAGTAGAGCGCGCACTGATTGCAGCCATCAATAGCGATCCAATGATTGAATTGATTGAACACGCATTGGTGCTTGATGCACTTAAGGATAAAGATGGTGCAGTGTGCGGGGTTACGCTCCATGTGATTGGCGAGGGAAGTCGTGATGGTGTTGGACAAGCTCGTGCTCGGGCAGTTGTTCTTGCAACAGGTGGTCTTGGTCAGGTATTTGCACAGACAACTAATCCATCAGTTTCCACCGGTGATGGCGTTGCGCTGGCACTTCGTGCAGGTGCTGCAGTTGCAGATGTGGAATTCATTCAATTCCATCCCACAGTTCTGTGGCTTGGTGAAAGTTCAGAAGGTCAGCAACCGTTGATCAGTGAAGCTGTTCGTGGTGAAGGCGCATACCTTGTAGACCACAATGGTGATCGATTTATGAAAGAAATCCATCCGCTAGGTGAACTTGCGCCACGAGACGTCGTTGCAATCGCGATTATGAATAGGATGGTTGCAACTGGTCAATCTCATGTCTGGCTTGATGTCCGCCATCTTGAGGGTTTTGAAAAAAGATTCCCAACAATTCACGCATCATGTATGGCACATGGAATTAATCCTTCAAAAGATTTCATTCCAGTGGCCCCTGCATCTCATTACGCTTCAGGTGGTGTCCGCGTTGATCTCAAAGGTCGTACAAGCGTGAAGGGTCTATATGCCTGCGGTGAAACTGCATGTTCTGGAGTCCACGGCGCTAATCGCTTGGCATCTAACTCACTCTTGGAAGGTCTTGTCTTCAGCGCGCGCATCGCTAGCGATATTGCAGCGACTATGGCTGAGATCGCAGAGCCGGTTGCAAATAACTCGACTGAGATTCTTCTTGATCCTGAAGTTCGTCATCGCATACAAGTAAGCATGAGTCGCGGCGCAGGTGTTCTGCGTTCTTCAGATTCACTCGTTGAAACAAGTTCTGATCTCACTCGCATCGGAGATCGCACAAGTACTGCTCCATGTGTAGAGGCGTGGGAGACAACAAATCTCTTCCAACTTGCACAGGCGATTTTGAAGGCAGCTCTTATTCGCCAAGAGACTCGTGGTTCGCATTGGCGCGCAGACTTTCCAGAGACAAGCGATCTGTGGCGAAAGCGAATTATTCAAACGCTTGATCAAAGCGGTAATTGGCACACCGAATATCAGGAGGTTAAGTAATGGTTGATCTCGATCTTATTCGAAGAGCGCTAGCTGAAGATTTAGCAGGGGGCCAAGACATTACTTCTGTCGCAACTGTCTCTGGAAGCGAACGCGTTGTTGCAGATTTTGTTGCGCGCAAGGCAGGAGTAATTGCCGGAGTTGACATGGCGGAAGCAACGTTGCGTGAAGTTGGCGTTCAAGATATTCAAATCCATCTTAAGGATGGCGATGCGGTTCTTCCTGGATCAGTTGTGATGACTGCTCGAGGTGATACTCGAGCCATCTTGTTAGCAGAACGTACCGCGCTTAATTTTCTTGGCCATCTTGGTGGAATTGCAACACTGACAAACACGTGGGTGAAAGCAGTTGCTGACACCAAGTGCACCATTAGGGATACACGTAAGACAACTCCAGGCATGCGACTACTTGAAAAGGCTGCAGTTGTTTCGGGTGGTGGTGCTAATCATCGCTTATCACTCAGTGATGCCGCCTTGATTAAAGATAATCACATCGCAGCAGCCGGGGGAGTATCTGCAGCATTTTCTAAGGTTCGCGCAGCCTTCCCAGATGCATTTATTGAGATCGAAGTTGATTCGCTCGAACAACTTAAAGAAGTTGCCACTCAGAACCCTGACTTGGTTCTCCTCGACAATATGACTCCAGATCAGTGCAAAGAGGCAGTCACATTTGTTGCGGGACGTTTTAAGTTAGAGGCATCAGGTGGAATATCACTAGAGAACGCATTGGCATACGCCCAATCTGGCGTTGATTACTTAGCTATCGGCGCACTGACGCATTCAGCGCCCGTTCTAGATATTGGACTAGATATGAAGTTAGAAATATGACGTTATCAATGAGAGCGGAGTAGTCATGCTGTTAACAATCGATGTGGGTAATACCAACACGGTCTTGGGCTTATTTGATGGAGAAGATCTCATCAAGTCATGGCGCGTAAAGACAGATCCTCGCTCGACTTCAGACGAGATGTCACTTCAAGTAAATGCTCTCGTGCAGGGATATGCAATCACTGGCCTCTCTATCTGTTCAACAGTACCGGCAACTCTGCGCGAACTTCGCACAATGATTGCAAGCTACTTTTCTGATATTCCAACAACCATTGTTGAACCTGGAACTAAGACAGGTGTTCCACTATTGGTCGATAATCCAAAAGAGATTGGTGCGGACCGCATCGTTAACACTCTTGCAGCACACACTCTCTACGGTGGCCCAGCCATCGTTGTCGATTTTGGAACCTCGACCAACCTTGATGTGGTCTCACCTAAAGGCGAATTCTTAGGAGGAGCACTTGCCCCGGGAATCGAGATCTCTGTCGATGCACTTGCCTCTCGCGCTGCTCAACTTCGTAAAGTTGAATTGGTTCGCCCCAAGAATGCAATCGGTAAGAACACTGTTGAAGCTTTGCAATCAGGAACAATCTTCGGCTTTGCTGGACAAGTTGATGGCCTCGTAGAAAAAATCACCGCTGAATTGGCCTTGAGCTATGACCAAGCGCCGACTGTCATCGCAACAGGTGGATTAGCCCCACTCGTCATTGATGTCAGCGAGTCAATCGATGAATACGAGCCTGATTTAACACTTATTGGATTGCGCCTAATTCACGAGAAAAATATCTAAAAGGTAGACTGCCGATCCTATGAGTACGCAACCGCCGATACCGACCGAAGACGACCTCCCAGAACAACTGCGGATTCGTCGTGAAAAGCGCGCACATTTGATCGAGCGCGGGGTCGATCCATATCCAGTTGCCGTTGCACGTACACATACTCTGAAAGAAGTCCGCGAGAAGTACGCAACATTAGAGACTGACACTGCAACAGGAGATCAAGCATCTCTCACAGGTCGAATTATTTTTAAGCGAGACACTGGAAAACTCTGCTTTGCAACGCTGCGTGAAGGCGATGGCACTGAGCTTCAAGCAATGCTCTCGCTCGACAAAGTTGGGCAAGAACAACTTGATGCGTGGAAGGGCGATGTAGATCTTGGCGATATCGTCAGCGTTACTGGTGAAATAATTACATCAAAGCGCGGTGAGCTCTCACTCCTTGCAGATTCGTGGACGATGGCATCAAAGTCACTTCGACCATTGCCGAATGATCACAAGCCCATGTCTGAAGAGACCCGCGTACGTATGCGTTATGTCGATCTCATCGTCAGACCAGAAGCTCGCACAATTGCACGCCTACGCCCACAGGTTATGCGCTCACTTCGCGAGACATTTACTAGCCAAGACTTTATAGAAGTTGAAACGCCGATGTTGCAGGTAATGCACGGTGGAGCAGCTGCGCGTCCATTTAAAACTTTTTCAAATGCATATGACATCGATCTTTTCCTACGAATTGCACCTGAACTCTTCCTCAAGCGATGTGTAGCAGGCGGCCTTGAGCGTGTATTTGAAATTAACCGCAACTTCCGCAATGAAGGTGCTGATTCATCACACTCACCAGAGTTTGCGATGATTGAGACTTATCAGGCATTTGGCGATTGGAGATCGATCGCAGATCTCACACGTTCACTTATTCAAAATGCAGCGATGGCTATCTCTGGTTCACATGTCGTCACACATGTTGATGGACGCCAATCAGATCTCGGCGGACAGTGGAAAGAGATTTCTCTATACGACGCCATTTCTGAGGGAGTTGGAGAGACTGTCACAGCCCTTACTCCTATTGAAGAATTAAAGAAGATTGCAACGAAGTTAGGTATGAAAATTGATCCAAAGTGGATTACCGGAAAGCTTGCAGAAGAGATTTTCGAACATGTCTCCCAAGATAAGTTAATTGAACCAACATTTGTTATGGGATATCCAGTTGATACCTCTCCACTAGTTCGTGCCCACCGCGAAATCCCTGGAGTTGCTGAAAAGTGGGATCTCTATGTTGATGGATTTGAACTTGCAACCGGATATTCAGAGCTGATCGATCCTGTTGTTCAGCGCGAGCGTTTGCTAGAACAAGCTGCACTCGGCGCAAAAGGTGACCTTGAAGCGATGCAACTCGATGAAGACTTTTTGCGCGCAATGGAGTTTGGTATGCCGCCGATGGGTGGAATGGGAATGGGCGCTGATCGACTGTTGATGGCACTCACTGGACTTGGGATTCGCGAAACAATTTTGTTCCCACTTGTTAAGCCAGAGGCTGAGTAGTGTCTATTGAAATTCGTTCGGCCCGTACAAAAGATATTCCTGGCATTCGCGCACTAATTGATACATACACACTCGGCGGACGGTTACTAAATAAAGAGACCGTAATGCTTTATGAAGATGTTCAAGAGTTTACAGTTGCGGTTGAAGGCGATGTTGTCGTTGGTTGTGGAGCGCTTCACGTTCTTTGGGAAGATCTCGCAGAAGTTCGCACAGTTGCAGTTCTCGATCGACTCAAAGGACAAGGCGTAGGACATAAAATTCTTGAAGCGATTATTGAACGTGCACACGCAGTTGGAGTTCAGCGAATCTTTTGTCTCACCTTTGAAACGCAATTTTTCGGCCGCCATGGTTTTCAAGAAATTCATGGAACTCCAGTCGATCCCGACGTCTACTCAGAGCTTTTGCGTTCATACGACACGGGCGTTGCAGAGTTCCTCGATCTTGAGTCGGTCAAGCCCAATACCCTCGGCAATACCCGCATGCTCAAAATTCTTTAGTCTTTTGCCCCACATCTAGGCCTAAATAGAGCCCATTTTGGGGAATATCGCCCCTAGATCTGGGGTTCTAACTGTGCAGCCATCTTCACCTCGCGCCGTGGACGGGCGAAGTTATAGGCTAGCCAGTAGTTCACCGCAAAAGAAGTAGAGAAGAGGTCAGCCGATGTTTGAGCGCTTTACCGATCGAGCCCGACGTGTAGTTGTCTTGGCTCAAGAAGAAGCACGCATGCTCAACCACAATTACATCGGTACCGAACACATCCTTCTTGGACTCATTCATGAGGGCGAAGGCGTTGCTGCAAAAGGTCTTGAATCACTCGGCATCTCACTTGAAGCCGTTCGCGCTCAAGTTGAAGAGATCATCGGACAAGGACAGCAAGCCCCATCAGGGCATATTCCATTTACTCCTCGTGCAAAGAAAGTTCTCGAACTTTCGCTTCGCGAGGCTCTTCAACTTGGACACAATTACATTGGCACCGAACACATTTTGCTTGGACTTATTCGCGAAGGTGAAGGCGTTGCAGCGCAGGTATTGGTCAAGCTCGGCGCAGATCTCAATCGTGTGCGCCAGCAAGTAATTCAACTTCTCTCCGGATACCAAGGTAAAGAAGCGGTTACACAAGGTGGACCGGCAGAAGGAACTCCATCAACATCATTGGTACTTGATCAATTTGGACGCAATCTGACAGCGGCAGCGCGTGAAGGAAAGCTCGATCCAGTGATCGGTCGCGATCTTGAAATCGAACGTGTTATGCAGGTTCTCTCCCGTCGTACAAAAAATAACCCAGTACTTATTGGTGAACCTGGCGTTGGAAAGACTGCAGTGGTTGAAGGTCTAGCGCAGGCAATCGCAAAGAACGATGTTCCTGAAACTCTTAAAGATAAGCAGCTCTACTCACTCGATCTCGGCGCTCTCGTTGCCGGATCTCGTTACCGTGGAGATTTCGAAGAGCGCTTGAAGAAGGTTCTCAAAGAGATTAAAACTCGCGGCGACATCATTCTCTTTATCGATGAAATTCATACACTTGTTGGCGCAGGCGCTGCTGAGGGTGCGATTGATGCCGCGAGCATCTTGAAGCCAATGCTTGCTCGCGGTGAACTCCAGACAATCGGTGCAACAACTCTTGATGAGTATCGCAAGCACGTTGAGAAGGATGCAGCCCTTGAGCGCCGCTTCCAACCAATTCAGGTGAAAGAGCCATCAGTTGCTCACACCATTGAAATTTTGAAGGGTCTTCGTGATCGTTACGAAACCCATCACCGTGTATCCATTACAGATGGTGCACTTGCAGCTGCTGCAAACATGGCAGATCGCTATGTATCAGATCGCTTCTTGCCAGATAAGGCAATCGACCTTATTGATGAGGCAGGATCACGTCTTCGCATAAAGCGCATGACAGCACCTGCTGAACTCCGTGAATTCGATGAAAAGATCGCAGCAGCTCGTAAGGCGAAAGAGTCTGCAATTGATGGCCAAGACTTTGAAGGTGCTGCAGCACTTCGCGATAAAGAGAAGACTCTTATCGAAGAACGCACTGCAGCTGAGAAGAATTGGAAAGCAACTGATCTCGATAAGGTCACTGAAGTTGATGAAGAACTCATTGCACAAGTTCTCTCAGCATCTACCGGTATTCCTGTCTTCAAACTTACAGAAGAAGAGACTGCACGACTTCTTCGCATGGAAGATGAACTTCATCGCCGCGTGATTGGCCAAGATCAAGCGATCAAGGCACTTTCACAAGCAATTCGCCGTACACGCGCGGGACTTAAAGATCCAAAGCGTCCTGGCGGTTCATTTATCTTCGCCGGCCCATCAGGAGTTGGAAAGACTGAACTCTCACGCACACTCGCTTCATTCCTCTTTGGTGATGAGAGCGCGTTGATTCAACTGGATATGTCTGAATATTCAGAGCGCCACACAGCCTCACGTCTCTTCGGTGCACCTCCAGGGTATGTCGGTTACGACGAGGGTGGACAGCTCACAGAGAAGGTTCGCCGTCGTCCATTCTCAGTTGTTCTCTTCGATGAGATCGAAAAGGCTCACCCAGATATCTTTAACTCTCTTCTTCAGGTACTTGAAGATGGTCGCCTTACAGATTCACAAGGCCGCACCGTAGATTTCAAGAACACAGTCATCATCATGACAACAAACCTTGGTACTCGCGACATCTCAAAGGGTCAAGGACTCGGCTTTGCAAACTCTGATGACGACCTCACAAATTACGAGCGCATGAAGGCGAAGGTAAGCGATGAACTTAAGTCGCACTTCCGTCCAGAATTCCTCAACCGTATTGATGACGTCATTGTCTTCCACCAGCTCACCAAAGAGCAGATCATCTCTATCGTTGATCTCATGGTTGCAAATCTTGATGACCGTTTGAAGGCGAAAGATATGGGCATCGAACTTACACAAGGTGCGAAGGATCTCTTAGCTGCTCGCGGTTATGATCCGCTACTTGGTGCACGACCATTGCGTCGCGTTATTCAACGTGAGATTGAAGATGCACTCTCTGAGCGCATTCTCTTCAGCGAACTTAAAGCTGGCGAAATCATTGTTGTAGATGTTGATGGCGATGGCCCTGATGCCACATTTACATTTACTGGAGCTCCAAAGGCGACAATGCCTGACACTCCAGAAGATCTCGCAGAAGCACCAACAGCGTAAGCGCTAACTCGCTTTACGCTTGACGGTCTTTACAGCTGTGGTTTTTCTGCGCCGCGCCTTTGCAGCTGAGATGACAGCACGCTGATTCTTTTGAGCTTGCGCCTTCTCTTCCAGGATGCGAGCAGGAATAGGTACTTCTGGGATTTCGAGTTCGCTGATATCCATAGTGTGCATCCTGCACTAGGACGTGAGTCTGTCTGACCGACACCCCAGCATCTATCGGGTGAATATTGGGGTGAATTTCTACCCTTTTTCGCTCAACCTAACTACTATGCCAACATGAGTGAAGAGCCAAAGGCAGAACTCGGAAAACTTCGAACCGAACAAGTAGATGAGAAATTTCATCTCCTTGACATTATGAGTATCGGCGAACTGCTTAAAGCGATGAACGAGAGCGATGCTGATGTTCCGAAGGCAATCGCGCTACAACTTCCAGCGATAGAGCGAGCAATTGATGCAATCGTTGATCGCTTAATGCAGGGCGGACGATTGATTTACATCGGAGCCGGAACTTCTGGTCGTCTCGGCGTTTTAGATGCTGCTGAATGCGGACCAACGTTTTCAATCTCTGATGATCAAGTGATTGCGCTCATTGCAGGTGGTGAGACCGCGCTCAAGCACGCGGTTGAA
>JBILSO010000012.1:0-19764 GCA_044372065.1 Candidatus Planktophila sp.
GAAGGCAATGTCGAAGACGCACGACTGCTCTTGGGAAGGCCACATCGACTTGATGGTGTGGTTATCCATGGCGAGAAGCGAGGTCGAGAAATTGGATATCCGACTGCAAATCTTGGAAATATAGAGGGCCAAACAATTCCTGCAGATGGTATCTATGCTGGTTGGTTAACTGTCGGAATTAACTTCTGGCCTGCAGCAATTTCAATAGGTACAAATCCAACTTTTGAAGGGGAGCGCGGTCGACAAGTAGAGGCTTACGCCCTTGATCAAGAAGGCCTCGAGCTCTACGACAAGAACGCTTCTATTGAATTCGGTTGGAGATTGCGACCAACGCTTAAATTCGACGGCCTCGAACCACTTTTGGCGCAGATGAAGATTGACTGCGATCAGGCTCGAAAACTGACCGAGGCATAAGAATAATTTCTTGCTTTCTCGCGTGAAATTGACTCGATTTCATCTATACGGGCTCAACGGGTAAACTTCACCTGTCCAACGAGAAAGTGATTTCCCGTGAATCAAACCGGGAAGCCTCTTGAACAGTAGCTTAAAAGGAGCATACGAACATGGCACTAACACCAGAAGTAAAGAAAGAAATCATCACCAAGTACGGAACTTCAGCTACTGATACAGGAAGCCCTGAAGCTCAGGTCGCTTTGCTATCACGTCGAATTGATGACATCACAACACACCTCAAGACAAATCCGCATGACCACCACAACCGTCGTGGCTTGCTTCTTCTTGTAGGTCGTCGTCGTCGCATTCTTCAGTACCTCGCAAAGACAGATATCAATCGTTATCGCGCGATTATCGAAAAGCTCGGTATTCGTCGCTAATTAAGTAAGCACTGCGTCCCGAGGAGAAATGGTCCTCGGTAGTGGTTTCCGGATGTTTCATCCGTGAACTTCGATCGAAGATACATTCCTACCTCGCTGCGGGCGCTGTAGAAATGGAGAGACCCATGGAGGGTCAAGACGTTAAGACAGCAGTAGCCGTTATTGATAACGGAAAGTTTGGTAAGCGCGAGATTCGCTTTGAAACAGGGCGACTTGCAAAGCAGGCAGCAGGAGCTGCAGCTGTGTATCTAGATGATCAGACAATGATCTTCTCAGCAACAACAGCATCGAAGACACCGAAAGATCAATTCGATTTCTTTCCTTTGACAGTAGATGTCGAAGAGAAGATGTACGCAGTTGGAAAGATTCCAGGCTCATTCTTCCGTCGTGAAGGTCGTCCATCAGAAGATGCGATCCTTACATGTCGTTTGATTGACCGACCTTTGCGTCCGTCATTTATTAAGGGACTTCGCAACGAAGTTCAGATCGTTGTAACCGTTATGGCACTCGATCCTGATCACATGTATGACGTGATTGCGATTAACGCAGCATCAATGTCAACACAACTTGCAGGACTTCCTTTCTCTGGCCCAATCGGTGGCGTTCGTGTTGCTTTGATTGAGGGACAGTGGGTTGCATTCCCTAACCATTCACAGGTTGAGAATGCAGTCTTCGATATGGTTGTTGCAGGTCGCGTAAGCGGTGACGATGTTGCAATCATGATGGTTGAAGCTGAAGCTACTTCAAAGACCATCGAGCTCATCAAAAATGGTGGACCAACTCCTACAGAAGAAGTTGTTGCTCAAGGACTTGATGCAGCTAAGCCATTTATTCGTATTCTCTGTGAAGCACAGAGCAAGTTGGCAGCAGTTGCTGCAAAGCCAACAGCTGAATTCCCAGTCTTCCTTGACTACCAAGATGATGTCTTTGCTGCTGTAGAAAAGGCTGCAAAGGATGATCTTGCTAAGGCTCTTACAATCGTTGGAAAGCAAGAGCGCGAGACAAAGATTGATGAAATTTCAGCAGCAACAAAGGAATCTGTATCTGCAGCTTTTGAAGGCCGCGAGAAGGAAGTTCCTGCTGCGTTCCGTTCGCTGACAAAGAAGCTCGTTCGCCAGCGTGTTCTTCGTGACAAGATTCGCATCGATGGACGTGGACTTCGCGATATTCGTGCATTGTCTGCAGAAGTTGAAGTGATCCCTCGCGTTCACGGTTCTGCAATTTTCGAGCGCGGTGAGACACAGATTCTTGGAATCACGACTCTCAACATGCTTAAGATGGAGCAGCAGCTCGACACTTTGAATCCTGAAAATCACAAGCGCTACATGCACAACTACAACTTCCCACCATATTCAACTGGTGAGACTGGTCGCGTAGGTACGCCAAAGCGTCGTGAAATCGGACATGGAGCACTCGCAGAGCGTGCGCTTGTTCCTGTTCTCCCAACTCGCGAAGAGTTCCCTTACGCAATCCGTCAGGTCTCTGAAGCACTTGGTTCAAATGGATCAACCTCAATGGGATCTGTCTGTGCATCAACTCTTTCAATGCTGCAGGCTGGCGTACCTTTGAAGGCACCAGTTGCAGGTATTGCAATGGGTCTCATCTCAGATGATGTCGATGGCAAGATTGAATATGTTGCCCTTACAGATATCTTGGGTGCAGAAGATGCATTCGGAGATATGGACTTCAAGGTAGCTGGAACAAAAGACTTCGTTACAGCTCTCCAACTCGATACAAAGCTTGATGGAATCCCTGCATCTGTTCTTGCAGGTGCACTGCTTCAAGCTAAGGAAGCTCGTCTTGCCATCCTTGATGTCATGAACGAAGCGATCGACTCACCGGATGAGATGAGCCCATTTGCTCCTCGCATCATCTCAGTCAAGATTCCTGTTGATCAGATTGGTGCTGTTATCGGGCCTAAGGGCAAGATCATCAACCAGATCCAAGATGAAACTGGTGCAGATATCTCTATCGAAGATGATGGAACTATCTACATCGGCGCAGTTGATGGACCATCAGCTGAAGCTGCTCGCGCACAGATCAATGCGATTGCAAATCCACAGATGCCAGAAGTTGGTGAGCGCTACCTCGGTACCGTCGTCAAACTTGCTGCATTCGGTGCATTTATCTCATTGATGCCTGGCAAGGATGGCTTGCTTCACGTTTCACAGATTCGCAAGATGCATGGCGGAAAGCGAATTGAGAACCTTGAAGAAGTGATGAAGGTTGGAGACAAGATTCAGGTTGAGATTGGTGAGATCGATCCAAAGGGCAAGCTCTCACTCGTTCCAGTCCTAGAAGACGGTTCAACTCCGGCTGCTGAATAAACAAAGCGGCCAATGTCAGTAAAGAGATTCGTTCACGCAAGTGGCCTTCGTATCGTTACGGAAGAAGTTCCGTCGGTACGAAGTGCCGCTGTGGGAATCTGGGTCAATGTAGGTTCACGCGATGAAACCCCGGCAGTTGCTGGGGCTTCTCACTTTCTAGAGCATCTACTTTTTAAAGGTACAACTCGTCGCAGCGCACTCGAGATCTCATCTTCCATTGAAGCTGTTGGCGGCGAGATGAACGCCTTCACAAGCAAGGAGTACACCTGCTTTTACGCGCGCGTGATTGATACTGATTTGCCTATGGCAATCGATGTGGTCAGTGATTTGATTACATCTTCAATTGTCAGCGCACTTGATGTTGATGCCGAGCGCAAAGTTGTTCTCGAAGAGATTGCCATGCGCGATGATGATCCAAGTGATCTAGTCCACGATCTCTATGCAGAAACATATTATGGCGACACTCAGCTAGGACGCCCGATTTTAGGAACCATTGAATCCATTAATGGCATGTCACGTAACTCAGTCTTTAATTATTATAAGAAACGCTATCTCCCGCAGGATCTTGTGGTTGCGGTAGCAGGCAATATCAAGCACAAAAAAGTAGTTGAGATGGTTGAGCGAGCACTAAGCGCTGATGGATTCCTCAACGTAAAGGGCACACCGCAAATTCGTGGCAATGAAAGTGTTCGCAAATCTAAGCAGACTCCAGTTGGCTTACTGACGCGCAAGACAGAGCAAGCACATATGTTCTACGGCATGGAGGGCGTTGCTCGTCATGATGATCGCCGTTTTGCGATGGGAATTCTTGCATCGGCGCTGGGCGGTGGAATGTCATCGCGACTCTTCCAAGAGATTCGCGAAAAGCGTGGTCTTGCATATTCTGTCTATGCATATGCGCAACAGTTTGCTGGCTCTGGTCAGATCGGTTTCTATGCTGGCTGTAATCCAAGTAAAGCGATTGAAGTGATTGAGATTGTTCGTGATGTTCTAGCCGATGTGGCAGAGCATGGAATGACTCACGAAGAGATAGAACGTGCCAAAGGCGCTGTTCGCGGATCGTTGGTCCTGAGCCAGGAAGATAGCGGCTCACGTATGTCACGCATCGGCAAGAATGAGATCGTTTACGGTCAAGTCATGGGATTTGATGAGATTTTGAAGGAGATCGCCGGAGTTTCCCACGAGGATGTCCGTAAAGTCGCTAGCGAGTTTCTTACTAAAACGCCTACCCTTGCACTAGTGGGACCATTTAAATCAGAAAGTGTTTTTGAGAAGGTTTTGGCCAAGGGGAGTAGCCGATGATCAAAGTAGGAGTTCTCGGAGCTCGCGGTCGTATGGGTGCAGAAGTTGTTGCAGCTGTTAAAGCCGCCGCCGATTGCCAACTGGTTGCTGCATTAGATCTTGGAGATTCACTCGATCAACTCATCTCATCAGGTGCTCAAGTAGTTGTCGATTTCACTACTCCAGACTCTGTCATGGCAAATCTAGAGTTTCTTATCACCCACAAGATTCATGCAGTGGTTGGGACAACAGGTTTTGATGACGCTCGAATGGCGACTCTTAAATCACTATCAACCGCCAACCCAGAAGTTGGAATACTCATTGCTCCTAACTTCGCAATTGGCGCAGTACTCATGATGGAATTTGCAGCTAAGGCAGCCAAGTACTTTGAATCAGCGGAGATCATCGAGCTTCATCACCCTAACAAGGTCGATGCACCATCTGGAACGGCAGCACGTACCGCTGGGCTGATTTCCGATGCACGCAAAGAAGCAGCCTTGCCTGCAATGCCAGATGCAACTTCGACATCTCTAGACGGTGCTCGCGGAGCACTCGTAGGTGATGTTCCCGTTCATTCGGTACGTCTCCGTGGATTAATTGCACATCAAGAAGTTCTCTTTGGTGGATTAGGTGAAACACTTTCAATTCGCCATGATTCACTGGATAGAGCAGGATTTATGCCAGGTGTATTACTTGGTATTCGTAGCGTTATCTCTCGGCCCGGAGTCACATTCGGCCTCGAGAACTTTATGTAGAGGAGATCACAATGTCAGATATCACAATGTACTCAGCTGAATGGTGTGGAGATTGCCGTCGTTCGAAGCGTTTACTTGCAGAGCTAGGTGTGGAATACACACTCGTCGATGTTGAAAATGATCCAGCAGCTGCAGCGAAAGTTGTAGAGATTAATGGTGGAGCTCAGTCTATTCCTGTGATCGTCTTTAGCGACGGAACGCATCTGACAGAGCCTTCAGATAATGATCTCAAAGCAAAGTTAGAATCACTCAACATTATCTAATTTATTGAAGGTGATAGAGCCCAGCTGAAGTTGCAGCCGCACTCAAAACGACAACTGCAAAAGGTGCTCTGAGTATCAGCGCGATCACTGCTACAGCTAGGCCGGCTAGACGCTGGTCGATTACGAGAGACTTTCCATTTGTAAATGTTTGAACAGCTACCAAAGCGCTCAAGAGAGCAATTGGAATGAGCCCATTGATCTTGAGCACGCGCGGGTGGCTCAGCCATTTTTCGGGAACGCTGTGGCCGACATACTTGAGCAAGAATGCAATAACACTTGTGGCTATCAGTCCAATCCAGAGTGCATCCATTGTTATTTCCATACTCGACCTCGCAGGCCGAAAATCACTGCTAATGCAGCGGTAGAAATAATCGGAACGCCCGCAGGCACATATGGCGTGGCAATGAGTGCAAGTGCAACTGCAGAAATCGCCAAAAGCCGTTCAGTTTTTCCAGATAATCGCGGCCATACCAAACCTAAAAATGCGGCGGGGACAGCAGCGTCGAGTCCAAATGCTGCCGGATCACCCATCGCCTGTGCACCGAGTGCGCCGAGCAATGTGAAGAGATTCCAAAAAATATATACACCAATTCCGGTGTACCAGAACCCCTGACGCATACTTTCGCGTCCGTTTTTTTCAAGGGAGATTGCAACTCCAGTTGATTCATCGATAGTAAGTTGTGCGGCAACAATCTTTTTTAAACGCCGAGTACGCAAGATTGGCGCTATCTGTAATCCGTAGAGAAGGTTTCGGGTACCAAGTAGTGAAGCAGTTGCCGTTGCGCTCAGCGCTGTTCCACCAGAGCCCATGACTCCAACGAGTGCGAATTGAGACGCTCCCGAGAATGTAAGGAGTGAGATTAGGCAACTTTGCAGGACCGAGAATCCAGCTGCAACACTTGCCGCCCCAAAAGCGATTCCATATGCCCCCACTGGTAGCGAGACGCTCAGTGATTGAGCAAGGGTGGCACGGTTCACTTGAGACACGAGTGCATTCTGCCGTAGATATCCGAGATAGGGAACTGGCTGCTGGGTATGGTGCGACCATGGCTGAAGAAGTGATCTTTCGTGACGATGTCACCGTTGAATTAATCAAATCGAGCGCGAGTGATGCCGATGTTATCTGGGCAGCACGTGTTTCTACTGCTGGCGAACAATCAATGGATGAGATCGGTGAAGATCCAAACCGTTCAGCAGGGTTGATCAATTATCTTGCGCGTGAACGCCACGGATCGCCCTTCGAACATACATCAATGACATTTTTTATCTCAGCTCCGATATTTGTCTTCCGTGAATTTATGCGACATCGCATTGCGTCATATAACGAAGAGAGTGGTCGTTATCGCGAACTGAAGCCTGTCTTTTATATTCCTTCAAAAGAGCGCAAGTTGGTCCAAGTTGGAAAAACTGGTGCCTACACATTTGAAGATGGAACTCCTGAACAATTTGAAGTCTCTGTAAAGGCGATGAAAGAGGCTTACATAGTCGCCTATGACAGCTATCAAAAAATGCTTGAAGCGGGAGTTGCGCGTGAAGTTGCTCGCGTAGTTCTGCCTGTTGCCACCTACTCCTCAATGTACGTGACCATGAATGCACGTGCACTTATGAATTTCCTTTCATTGCGTACGGCGCGTGAAGGTTCACACTTTCCCAGCTATCCACAACGAGAGATCGAAATGGTGGCTGAAAAGATGGAGGCCGAATTCGCCAAATTAATGCCTCTCACCTATGGCGCGTTTGAAAAGTCGGGTCGTATCGCACCTTAATCTTGTGTGAGTCGCAAGGATCATTGAAAGGCGCTCATCGGCACGATAAGGTGTGCAGATGAGTACGCAAGCTCCGTTTGGTCGTCTTATCACGGCAATGATTACCCCTTTTGCCAAGGACGGTTCCATTGATTGGAATGGCGTTGCAACTCTGGCTACCCACTTGGCTGATCATGGTCATGATGCCATTGCAGTGAATGGAACTACAGGCGAAGCTCCAACCACAAAATCCTCAGAGAAACTCGAGATTATTAAGGTCGTTAAGAGCACTGTGGGATCTCGAGTGAAAGTTCTTTCAGGTGCCGGTGATAACGAAACGTCCTACACCGTAGAACAGGCAAAACGCTCGGCTGAAGCTGGCGCTGATGGACTACTTATTGTTGCTCCTTATTACAACAAGCCACCGCAGGCAGGAATAGAGGCACACTTCAAGGCCGTTGCCGCCGCTACCGACCTTCCGATCATGATGTACGACATTCCAGGTCGCACTGGAGTTGAGATTGAAAGTGACACAATTGTTCGACTCTTTGAGTTACCAAATATTGTTGCCCTCAAAGATGCAAAGGGAAACCTCGCAGCAACTTCGGATGTAATCGCACGATGTGGAATTCCTGTTTATTCAGGAGATGACATTCTCAATCTGCCATTCTTATCAATTGGAGCAGTCGGATTTGTTTCAGTCTGTGGCCATACAGTTGGCAGTGAACTCAAGGCAATGCTCGATGCCTGGTTTGCGGGGGATACCGCTCGCGCGCTCGAGATTCATCAGAAACTCATTCCTGTATTTAAGGGAACATTTAAAACACAGGGTGCAATATTGACTAAGGCAGCCATGAATCTGATGGGTCTTCCTGGTGGCACCACACGACTTCCTCTTGTAGATGCAACACCAGCTCAGATTGCTACCTTGCGCGAAGATCTCATCGCCGGTGGCGTGCAGCTTGGCTAACTGAATTTGATATGACAAATCCACATCCTAATTTAGGCACTCCACCTAAACTCGTTTCAGGCGGACTTCGTATCGTCGCTCTCGGCGGTATCGCGGAAATCGGTCGCAATATGACTGTCTACGAATGCAAAGGCAAGCTTCTTATCGTGGATTGTGGAGTTCTCTTTCCAGAAGATAACCAACCCGGAATTGATTTAATTCTTCCCGATTTTTCATATATCCGCGATCGTCTAGACGATGTCATTGCAGTTGTTCTGACCCATGGCCACGAAGATCACATTGGCGCTGTTCCTTACCTACTTCGCGAGCGGGGAGATATACCTTTATATGGTTCGCCGCTTACGTTGGCACTCATTACAGCAAAGTTAAAAGAACATCGAATCTCAGCCATCAGTCGCGAAGTTCGTGAGGGCATGACTGAGGATGTTGGACCATTTGAACTTGAATTTGTTGCAGTAAATCACTCGATACCTGATGCATTGGCAATCTCTATCCGCACTGATGCAGGACGAGTCCTACACACTGGCGATTTCAAGATGGATCAGTTACCGCTGGATGGTCGACTGACAGATCTACGTACCTTTGCCAAAATGGGAGAAGAAGGCGTAGATATCTTCCTTGTTGATTCTACAAATGCAGATGTTCCTGGCTTCACTCCATCTGAGCGGGAAATTATGCCTGCCCTGAATCGCGTAATCGCATCGACCAAGCGTCGGGTAATCGTTGCATCGTTTTCTTCACACGTGCATCGAGTGCAGCAGGTAATTGATGTAGCGGCAGAACATGGTCGCAAAATTGTCTTTATTGGGCGCTCCATGGTGCGCAATATGAAGATTGCCCAAGATATGGGCTACCTCACCATTCCGCCAAATATGGTTCTCGACTCCAAAGATCTTGAAAACTATGGTGATGATGTTGTTCTGATATGTACGGGATCTCAGGGTGAACCGATGGCAGCTCTATCACGTATGGCCAATGGCGATCATCAGATCCGCGTAGGCGAAGGTGACACTGTCATTCTTGCATCCTCACTTATTCCAGGTAATGAAAATTCCGTCTTTCGTGTGATCAATGAATTGACGCGCTTTGGTGCGAAAGTTGTTCACAAGGCGAATGCAATGGTCCATGTTTCTGGACACGCAGCAGCAGGGGAGCTCTTGTATTGCTACAACATCGTCAAGCCGAAGTACGCGCTACCGGTCCATGGTGAATGGAGACATCTGAAGGCAAATGCTGAACTTGCCATCGAATCAGGTGTGCCTCGCGAAAATGCATTCATTATTGAAAATGGAATTGTTGTCGACCTGATTGACCATGTCGCCGAAGTCGTTGGTTCTGTGCCGTGTGGATTTGTCTATGTAGATGGACAGAGCATCGGTGACATCACTGAATCGTCTTTGAAGGATCGTCGCATTCTTGGAGAAGAAGGATTTATCTCAGTTTTCGTTGTCGTTGAGGCACAGAGTGGAAAGATCATTTCTGGACCAGATATTCATGCTCGTGGATTTAATGAAGATGAAGCGCTATTTGATGAAGTTAAGAAAGAGATCGAAAAAGCCTTAGCTCGTGCGGTTGCTGACGGTATTGATGGAACCCACCAACTGCAGCAGGTTGTTCGACGCACTATTGGAAATTGGGTCGGACAAAAACATCGGCGCCGTCCCATGATTGTTCCCGTAGTTGTAGAGGTCTAACTGATAATATAAAAGGTGTGGCCAAGAAAAAGACTCGCACAAAGCAAGGTTCATCCTTCCTTGCAGTTGTTGGCCGTGCCATCAGCGCTACGTGGTCCGCGCTAGCCAAGGCCCTCGGAACTTCCGTTCGCTTCTTGGCTCGCGGAGCCAAAGACCTCGATCCCGCACATCGCCGTGACGGCGCAGGATTTATTGTTCTCATTCTCGCGCTGGCTTCTCTCGTGGGCACTTGGTTTAAATCCCAAAGCATCCTCAGCGATTTTCTTTACGCAATCTTCTATGGAGCTTTTGGCAAGATCGGCTTTTTCGCGCCCATCATTCTTGGATATTTTGCATTTCGAATCTTTAGGAAGCCAGAAGATAGTAAGTCTTTAGGGCGTATCGTTATTGGAGTTCTCACTCTTCTAATTTCTAGTACAGGTTTTATTCACTTCGTATCAGGATTTGCAGCTCCCGTTGATGGCGCAACAGATATGCGCAACGGTGGTGGACTTCTCGGGTACGGGGTAGCGCTGCCTCTGGAAAGACTTATGACAGAAGTTCTCGCGCAGCCATTCCTAGTTCTGCTCTTTTTCTTTGGATTATTGATTACAACTGCAACTCCGTTCTCGGCGGTACTGGCCAAGATATCAGCGCTCTTTTCTTGGATTTGGAACAAGAGACCAGAACGCACAGAAGAAGAATTTGAAATCACAGATACGCCACCCTTTGACAGCCCTGTAGTTGGATGGAATTCAGATCCTGACGATGTGCAAGATGATGAACCGTTAGATGAAGACGAGTTTGATAAAGAATTTACTGTAGAGACCCCACGACCTGTCACTCCGGTAACTTCAGCCACCGGTGCAGCTACAGGCGGGGGAGTCGCCAAGCGAATCGAGCAGCTTCTCTTGACTGGAGACTCCACTTACGAACTTCCACCTCAAGATTTGTTAAGAACCGGGCCAGCATCAAAAAGTAAAAGTAAGGCAAATGACACAGTCGTTGCTGCGCTGACAGAGGTATTTAAACAGTTTGAAATTGATGCAGAGGTAACAGGATTTATGCGTGGCCCAACTGTTACGCGGTATGAAGTTGAGCTAGGAAATGCGGTAAAGGTCGAGCGCATTACCGCGCTTGCAAAGAATATTTCTTACGCCGTTGCTAGTAGTGATGTCCGAATCCTTTCCCCAATCCCAGGTAAGTCTGCTGTGGGCATTGAAATTCCGAATGCTGACCGTGAAATTGTTGCTTTAGGCGATGTAATGCGTTCATCAGTTGCTGGCCAAGACCACCATCCGATGCTTGTGGCACTTGGAAAAGATGTTGAAGGTAATTTTGTCTGCGCAAACTTGGCCAAGATGCCTCACCTTCTTGTTGCCGGTGCAACTGGAGCTGGTAAGTCATCAATGATTAATGCGATGATTTCATCGATTTTGATGCGTGCTACACCTGATGATGTTCGTCTTGTGCTGATCGATCCTAAGCGAGTAGAGCTCACGGCCTATGAAGGTATTCCACATTTGATTACTCCAATTATTACCAATCCTAAGAAGGCTGCCGATGCGCTTACATGGGTTGTTCGTGAAATGGATCTTCGTTACGAAGATTTATCTACATTTGGATTCAGACATATCGATGATTTCAATAAGGCAGTCCGTGCTGGAAAGGTTAAGCCACCAGAGGGCAGCGATCGAATTGTCGAGCCATATCCTTACTTGCTTGTGATCATCGATGAGCTTGCTGACCTTATGATGGTTGCAGCGCGCGAAGTGGAAGAATCCGTTGTTCGAATTACACAGCTAGCGCGTTCTGCAGGAATCCACTTAGTTCTTGCAACGCAACGTCCTAGCGTTGATGTAGTTACAGGACTTATCAAGGCAAACGTTCCTTCACGTCTTTCATTTGCAACTTCTTCACTAGCGGACAGTCGAGTGATTCTTGATAGCCCAGGAGCAGAAAAACTAGTGGGACAAGGCGATGGCCTCTTTATTCCAATGGGAGCATCTCGCGCAATACGCATTCAGGGTGCTTACATCTCTGAGCGAGAAATCGAAGCAATTGTTGGCCATGTTAAGAAACAACTTTCACCTCGATACCGCGAAGATGTGACCGCAGCTCCGGCATCAACCAAGCAGATCGATAAAGAAATTGGTGATGATCTTGATTTACTTTGCCAGGCTGTCGAGTTAGTTGTAGGTACACAGTTTGGTTCAACATCAATGCTGCAAAGAAAGTTGCGCGTCGGTTTTGCTAAGGCGGGGCGTTTAATGGATTTGATGGAGTCTCGCGGAATAGTTGGACCGTCAGAAGGTTCAAAAGCACGAGTAGTAATGGTCAAGGCCGATGAACTGGAATCGGTTTTAGCTACGCTCCGCGATTACTGATCTCACCCTGCCCCCAAAAATATCACCCGACGCAGGCTAGTCTGAATGGTCAGGCTCACCCTACAATTTGAGCGGGATGTGGCTAATCACCCCCGATATCTCAGAATGTTGGTCATATGACTTTAGGTGAGTTCTTGCAGAAAGCTCGCGAAGACGCGGGCTTTAGCATTGACGAACTCGCACACATTGTAAATCTTCGCCCCGGTCTGATTAAAGCGATGGAATCAAATGATTTTCTTCCTTGCGGTGGCGATACATATGCACGAGGACACATTAGAAATATCTCCCGGATAACAGGATCTAATGCACAAGAGTTACTCGCGATGTATGACGCAGAACATTCCGTTGATTCTCGGTCAATTCATTCCCAACTAGTTGATAACAACGCTGCCGCAATTCGTAGTGAAAATAAGAAGCTATCGTGGAAAGTTCTCGTAGGTGCATCACTTTCAGTCGTCGTACTTATTGGAGTGGCTCAGTTTGCGATTGGTGGGTTTGATTCAGAACCTGCCACAACTTCAATGGTTACTGAAGAAAATGAACCATCTCAAAGTCCAACACCTTCTCCAACGGCTTCAGCTGCCCCAACCTCAACCTCGTCGACGATCGGTGGCGAATTAACCCTGACAATTGCTGCCACTCGCGGTAACTCAAATATTGACGTGGTGATTGGGGGAGTGAGCGTTTATAAAGGCCCACTATTTCAAGGCGAATCAAAATCATTCGTTGGAGAGACTTCTATCTCAATCTACTTAGGCAACGCTGGCGATCTCGATCTCACTCTCAATGGAGAGGCTTTAGCTCCATTAGGTGATCGAAATCAGGAAATACGTAAGACTTTCAGAGCCAACTAAGGTCGCACACTGTACTATCTGACAAATGAGTCGGACGGTTGCAATAGTAACAATGGGCTGCGCCCGCAATGATGTTGACTCTGAAGAGTTAGCTGGTCGCCTAGAAGCCGATGGTTGGACTTTGGTTTCAGATGTTGAAGATGCCGAAGTTGCAGTAGTGAATACATGCGGCTTTATTGAATCAGCTAAGAAAGATTCAGTTGACGCCCTTCTTGAGGCTAATTCCCTCAAAGGCCACGGGGTCACGCGTGCCGTTGTTGCCGTTGGATGTATGGCTGAGCGCTACGGAAAAGAGTTAGCCGAAGCACTGCCTGAAGCAGATGCGATTCTCGGATTTGATGATTACCAAGATATTTCAGCTCGACTTCAATCGATAATTTCTGGACAGTCTCACGTTGCACATACGCCTCGAGATCGACGTTCACTTCTGCCTATTGCACCAGTTGAGCGCGCAAAAGCGCGTGATGAAAGTTATGAATCTTCACTCGGTGCAGGCGGCTCTCTTTTTCGTAAACGTTTAGGTGATGCGCCTTGGGCGCCGTTAAAGATTGCCTCTGGCTGTGATCGCCGATGTTCATTCTGCGCAATCCCGTACTTCAGAGGGTCATTTGTCTCTCGTAGACCAACAGAGGTATTAAAGGAAGCCGAATGGCTTGCTCAGAACGGAGTTAGTGAACTGTTTCTAGTGAGCGAGAATACGACTTCATATGGAAAAGATTTAGGCGATCTCATGTTGATGGAGAAGATTCTCCACGAGTTCGGTGAAATTCCTGGTGTTGAGCGCGTTCGTCTCTCATACCTGCAACCAGCCGAGATGCGTCCGTCACTTCTTCAGGCAATGATCTCAACAGATAAAGTTGCACCTTACTTTGATCTCTCTTTCCAGCATGTAAGTCCAACTCTTCTGAGACGCATGCGACGTTTTGGCGATAGTGAAAAGTTCTTGCATCTGATTACTCAGATTCGCGCTCTGTCACCAGAGGCCGGAATTAGATCTAACTTCATTGTTGGATTTCCTGGCGAAACAGAAGAAGACTTCAATTTATTGGCCGATTTCATCACTCAAGCTCAGCTAGATGCCATCGGAGTTTTTGGTTACTCAGATGAGGATAAGACCGAAGCCCTTGAGCTTTCAGATAAGGTGGAGGAAGAAATCATTGCAGAACGAGTGCAATCTCTATCATCCCTGGCAGATGAAATGGTTACCTTGCGTGCAGCAACCCGCATTGGAGAGCACGTGCGCGTCTTGATTGAAGATGAAGAGAACCAAGAGGGGCGGGCTGCCCATCAGGGTCCCGAAGTAGATGGAACTACATCATTTATTGGAACTTCGTATAAAGCTGGAGAATACGTGGATGGAGTTGTCACCCAGTCGCTCGGCGCAGATTTGATTGCGCGACCACTATGAAAAAATATTTCTCGCCAAATGCGATAACTATCGCGCGGATAGCGCTGATTCCATTCGGTGTTTATGCCATATTCAAAAACGGTGGCGATGACTCTTCCTGGCAGATCATTGCATGGTGCATTTACTTTGTGCTCGGTTTGTCAGATCTACTTGATGGCCATCTTGCCCGTGCCACCAATCAAGTAAGTGAACTTGGAAAGTTCCTAGATCCAGTTGCGGATAAAGCTCTCATCGGCTCGGCGATGATCTCACTTTCAATTTTGGGTAGATTTCCATGGTGGATCACAATCCTAATTTTGGCACGTGAGATTGGAATTACTCTCTTTCGATTGGCAGTTATTAAAGGTGGAGTCATTCCGGCCAATCGCGGAGGGAAGATTAAAAGCACCTTCCAGAGCTTCGGAGTTGGTTTCTTCATGCTCCCAATGCCAGAAAGTTTGTACTGGTTCCGCGATGGCTTCATTGCAATTGCAATAGTGCTCACTATCGTCACAGGCATTAACTATGTACGATTGGCTCTGAAAAGACCGTAAGCAAATTTCAAAGATATCTAGGGGGAGCAAACGTGTCACTCGCCTCTGAAGTGTCGTCCATGATTAAAGAAATCATCCGCACCCTTGGTGAAGGTAACGAATCTCTGGTTACAGCTGAATCAATTACTGCAGGCGGATTGAGTTCTGCTATCACCTCAGTTGAAGGCTCATCTCAAGTATTTCTTGGCGCAATTGTCGCTTATCAAGATGAGGTAAAAGCAAAAGTCCTAGGAGTGGATCAAGCGATTATCGCGACATATACGGTCTACAGCCAAGAAGTTGCCGCTGAGATGGCTCGTGCTGTTCGCGAGAAGTTTGGTGCAACATGGGCAATTGCAACAACTGGCGTTGCTGGTCCTGGTCCATCCGATGGAGTTCCATCGGGCACCGTTTGGGTAGCAATCGATGGCCCAGTTACTCACACTCTGGAACTTTCCCTTGACGGCGGGCGTGAAAGCGTGCGAAACGCCACTGTTGCCACTGCAATCGGCTCATTTACGCGTATCCTTAGAGAACGCACGCGACAAAGAGCCGCAGATCATTAAGGGAAGGGGAGGGAGCACCAATGGTTTTATTACGTGAAGCAGTTGGCAGTTCACTCCGTGCTGCCCGAACAGAGCAATCTCGAACACTGCGTGATGTCGCACGTGAAGCACGCGTGTCGCTGGGTTATCTCTCAGAAGTTGAACGCGGCCAGAAGGAAGCTTCTTCTGAATTACTTAATGCAATATGTGATGCACTCGGGCTTCAACTCTCTGTCCTCCTGAGTGATGTCACTGTTCAGATCGCTTCAGGCGAGATTGCAAAGCTTTCTGTTGTCGACGCAGCCTAAATACGCCACGCAAGGCGCATCTCATCGTCGTACTGAAGACGCGATTCTTCAAGCAACCAAGGTTTTGATTTCACAATCTGGCCTCACAAAGATTTCCATGATCGATATTTCTTCTGCATCTGAAGTTGCTCGCGCAACTTTATACAACCACTTCCGCGATAAACATTCGGTCGTCGAGGCACTCTTGTCTTCTGAAGTTGCTCGGATCATTGAAGAGTCAAAACGGGCAGGTACCCCCGCGGATGCGCTCGAATCGCTCTCGATTTCAATTTCTTCTGCTGGCGCACTCGCCGGTCTTCGCGAGCACGATCCCGCCCTCATCGCCCAATTGCTTATTCATAGTGAACATCCACTTTATTTGGAACTCGCTCGAACAATTTACGCATTAACTCAATCTCAGAGTGCCACAGGTCTTGCCATGCGTTGGTTATTGGGTCAGGCAGTTCAGCCACTGTCTCCAGAACAATCCCGCGAACAGGCAGCGCTGCTTGTCGAAAACACACTCTTTTAATTTATGCACCTGCAAAGAATTCGCATCTCATGAGAATTTCAGATTTACGCAACCGTATAGAGCTCTCTTTTGGCCCAGAATGGGCACCATCTTTCTGCAAAGACATTGCAATTTCTGAATTAGGAAGCAAAACAGTAGATGAAGCGCTAGCCGCAGGTTTTGAGGCTGCAGATATATGGCGTGCAGTATGCAATGCACACCCCACTGAAACACTTGCCCACAAGTACTAGTTGCAAATCTTTTGCAGAGATTCTTGATGTAGATCACGCAAAACAGCGCACCTAAGAATTGATTTGTATTTCTTATCCATCTAAAGTACGCATCATGTTTACAAAGCGCCGCGTGATTGATTACTGCCGCGTGAATTCCTCCATCTGTTCTTAATCAGACTTCTTAGTTCTACCCGCTTTACCAATTTTTCCTAAACCAACCATTAAAAAAAGAAGAGGATTACTATGTTTATTTCACGAAAGAAAGTTATCGCACTGGCAGCATCCGTTGCTGCGGTTGCAATCACCGCAACATCATTTAATCCAGCGCAAGCTGCTCCAAAGAACCAGGCTCGTTCAGTCGTACAGGCAGACTGGCTTGAGAAGAACCTCGATGATCCTAAAGTTGTCGTCGTTGAAGTAAGTACTGAGCCAGGAATCTACGAGCGTGGTCACATCAGAAATGCAGTCAAAATTACTTGGCATACAGATCTTGTAGATACAGTCAATCGCGATGTTGTCCCATCAGCGAAGTTCCAGAAGTTTGCACAAGCTGCTGGAATCAACCAGGACAGCACAGTTGTTCTCTACGGAGATAAGAACAATTGGTTTGCTGCGTGGGGAGCATGGATTTTTAATCTCTACGGTGCAAAGGATGTTCGTCTTCTTGACGGAGGGCGTGTGAAGTGGGAGAAAGATGGTCGCGCACTTACAACAGCTGTTACTACTAAAGCCAAAGGAAACTTCACTGCTACTCGTCTTGATAAATCTCTTCGCGCTACCTTGCTTCAGGACATCATTCCAGTTGCTAAAAAGCGCGTAAAGACAGATCTGATCGACATTCGCTCTGCAGATGAATTCAGTGGAAAGATCTTTGCTCCAGTTGGATTCCAAGAACTAGCAGTTCGTGCCGGACATATTCCAGGCGCGATCAACGTCCCATGGGGTTCAAATGTGAATGCTGATGGAACCTTCAAGACCGTAGCCGAACTCAAGAAGCTTTACGCAGATAAGGGTGTCGATGGCAAGCAGCCAATCATTACCTACTGCCGTATCGGTGAGCGTTCTTCGCTGACATGGTTTGTGCTTAGCGAAATTCTCGGATACGACGTGAAGAATTACGACGGATCTTGGACTGAGTACGGAAATACAGTCGGAGTTCCTATTTCGAATCCTTCAGGAACAATCTGGGGTAATTCCTAATTACTACTCACTCTCAACTCGGCAGGGGTTCCAGTACATCTGGGACCTCTGCTGAGTCTTTCTCGTGGAGCAAAGGCGACACGTATCGGACCACTGCAGCGGCTGTCATCGTTTTGCTCTTACTTGGCCTGGCATATGTTCTCTCTGGTCGTGAAGGCACAGGAGCGCAAGCTTCATTCTCACTTTTGATTGGTACCGCACTTGGAATCATCTTCGAGCGAGCTCGTTTCTGCTTCTTCTGCATTTTTCGAGACGCCATTGAAGACCGCAACACAACTCCTATCCTTTCTGTCCTCAGTGCAATTGCGGTAGGCAGCGTTGGATACGCAATTCTCTTTGGCCAATTCTTACCTGACACATCCACAGAATTCTTCCCTCCAAATGCTCACATCGGTCCCGTCAGTTGGGTGCTTGCACTTGCTGGATTGGTTTTCGGAATCGGAATGACACTTTCTGGTGCGTGCATCAGCGGTCATCTCTATCGCATCGGTCAAGGTTCCTTACGAGCATTTCCAGCGCTCCTTGGTTCGCTGATCGGTTTCGGTTTAGGTTTTGCGAGCTGGAATAAGCTCTATCTCTCTACGTTGGCAACTGCGCCTAAGACATGGCTGCCTCATACATTTGGTTACGCAGGATCACTCTTTATTACTTTAGCGCTCTTGCTCATCCTCGCTCTCATCGCACGACGTTGGCGTGCTACCTCTGAACCGATTTCTAATGAACCTTCGAAGAGCTTCTACACATCACTCATTATTAAGCGCTGGCCGCCACTTTTGTCTGGAGCACTCGTCGGAGTGGTCGGCACCGTGGCTTATTTGCGCATCGAACCGCTCGGTGTAACTCGACAATTAAGTACAACTGCACGAACTGTGTTGAGCGATCATGGTTATCTTCCAGAGACTCTTGAAGGCCTAGATGTCATGAAGGGTTGTATCGCTGTTGTCAGTTCAACCATAACAAATAATGGCTGGCTGATCATCGGAATAGTCTTCGCATCTCTGGCCGCTGCCTTGGCAGGAAATCGATTCTCGTGGCAGAGCATCACAGTAAAGAACAGTCTCACAGCTCTGATTGGTGGAGTGATGTTGGGCTGGTCTTCAATGATTGCACTCGGTTGCACCGTAGGAGTTTTGCTTTCAGGAACTCAGGCTTTCGCACTTTCAGGATGGGTATTCTTTGCCACCGTATTTATTGGAACTCTCTTCAGTATCAAACTCAAACTGCACAAAATTTAAACGGCAATAACTTCCAACACCCAAGGATTCCCGTCTTGTGGCGGAGTTAATGCACATGGATACTTCTCTGAGATAATTGCATAGATATCTTCAGGCGTTTTCGGAATCGACCGACTCTGAAGAAGAGCCCTGGTCACTTCTCCGCGTGTCTTTTTCGACATGTGTGTAATGACTTTCCGCTCGCCATTAATTACAGTGGAAGCACGAATCGCCACAGTTGTATCTGCAGGAGCGCCCCAGACAGATTGATATGTTGACGATCTGCAATCAACAACGAGATCCTTTTTATACCCAGCTAATTTCTTCTCCACAATTGGACGCATTGCTGCTGAATCTATTTTCTCTTTGTAAAACTCGATGCGATCGCTGGGGGAGAGTGCTCCATACTTTGCCGAGATAATCACAACCATCTTTTCGCATCGCGCCTTCGCACTGGCAGATAGCGACTGATAATCCAGAGCCTTATAAAGGACCCCGCTGTAGACCGCCATGGCCGGTTGTGGGCCTTTGGGCGTCTGGTTCTTGCCTTCAGAGGGCGGAAGCAGGATCAGCATGGGGCCATTCTGGGTGTTAACGGGCGTTGAGGGCGGTTATAAGGGGCAAAAGGGCGACACGCCGCCTGTGATGTCAGTGGAGAGTGCTAGTTTTCGAACAGGTGTTCGGTTACCCTTACACCTGTTCAACCAGAGCGGTTCCATCTTCCGCCCACAGCTCTTCCCCAGATGCTGTGGTCCGTCGGTGGGTC
>JBILSO010000013.1:0-19732 GCA_044372065.1 Candidatus Planktophila sp.
TCTCAGAATTACACTGAGTCCACCGTTAGCTGGCTGCCAACGGGTCGCGGACTTTAACCGCCGGTTCGGAATTACACCGACCCCGATAACTTAAGTCTTATCTTAATCCAGAATCACTCTTCTGGCTAACGCGCTTATTTGAGTAGCGCTTTCATCGCCTCAATCTCGGCGCTTTGACTGGTGAGAATGTCGGCGTACAAGTTCTTGACTTGACTGCTAGTGGAATTCTTAATCATTGAAAGCATCTCGATAGCGCCCTCGTGGTGGGCAATCATGCCTTTGAGGAAGAGACGGTCGAAGGTGGCTCCCTTAGCCGATGAGAGCTCGGCTATCTCTTCATCGGTAAGCATTCCGCTCATTTCCATGTGATGCGCATGGGATTCTGAATAACTACTTTCATCTAACCAACTCTGCATCTGCGCAATCTCAGGCGCTTGAGCATTTCGAATTGCTGTAGCAAGAGAGAGAATCTCAGGATTTGTCGTATTCGCCAACGCGAGATCTGACATTGTTACAGCTTGACTATGGTGCGGGATCATCATGGAGGCAAACATCAATTCGTCATCGGTGTAAGCGCTCGAAGCATCTTCATCACTCGACATTGATCCATGGCCAGAGTGGCTCATCGGTGAACTTGAATTACCCGCCAGCAAGAAAACCACTGCCAGAATCAAAACCAGGATTATGCCAAGGAAGGTTCCGGTTTTCTTATCTATGTTGATCTGCATAGTTTTAGGATACTTCACACAAGTGGAAGAAGCTGATCCAAATTCTTAACCTCTATCGCCTCACCACGAGCGCTTGATTCGACAAATTTCCCATTTATTGAGGCAACTACGGTTCCATCATCGGTTGTATGCGCATCTGAAACGAGAGAGACTCGATAACCACGCTTAAGTGCATCAACAGTAGTTGCATGTACACAATTTTCGGATTGGGCCCCTGTTACGTAGAGGTGTGAGATGTCATGCTCTTGCAGTATCTCAGCCAAATCAGTCTCTACAAATGAACTGCCGTGGATCTTCTCAATGAGAGCATCATGATCTTCTGGTACCAACTCAGGGATGATCTGCCAATAGTCAGATCCGATTGGCATTTCTTCTTCTGAATGCTGAACCCAGATCACGGGAAGATCATTGGCACGAGCCGAATCGATTGCTTTATTGATTTGCACTACAACGGCATCTTTTTCAAAGGC
Organism: Candidatus Planktophila sp.; assembly: GCA_044372065.1. Taxonomy (GTDB): domain Bacteria; phylum Actinomycetota; class Actinomycetes; order Nanopelagicales; family Nanopelagicaceae; genus Planktophila. The sequence continues at coordinate 1,199 of JBILSO010000013.1, forward strand.
ATTGAGTACAACACCATTTTGAACATCAATAACCAGGAGCGCACTTTTCTCTTTCACTTACAGGTACACCGCTCATCCATCGGAACGCCAGCAAGGGCTTCCTCGATATGTTCTCCACAGCCTTCCCAGGTTGGTTTCGAGCAACTTGAGCATTGAATCTTCTTGCACATGAATTCCTCTTTCCCTAGTTTCACTAGGATACCTGAGACGGTGCTGGCATACACTTATTGAATGAGTCAGACCCAAGGTGCACAAGTTCACCAATCCAGAATCGTAAAGACTCTCATTACAGCTCAGGTTCTCAACGGTGTTGGTGTTGCCGGCACAGTTGCAGCAGGCTCGCTCCTGGTTGCATCAATTACTGATTCGGAAACTCTTGCAGGACTAGCTCAAACTTTCTCTGTTCTGGGCGCTGCAGCAATGGCACTTCCCTTGGCGCGATTAACAAACCGCGGAGGTAGAAGACTCGCTCTCTCTGCGGGGCTAATCACCGGTCTAATTGGCTCTGTCATCGCAATCACTGGTGGTTCAACGAAAAACATTTATCTCATGCTCTTAGGTTCATTCCTTGTTGGTGCGGCATCAGCATCTGGCTATCAAGCACGCTTTGCTGCGATTGATCTCGCGACTGAAAATAACCGCGCAAAGCAGTTATCACTCGTTGTCTGGGGTTCAACGATTGGTGCTGTCACTGGCCCAAATCTCATGGAACCATCGGGGCGAATCGCAGAGAACTTCGGATTGCCTAGCCTAGTAGGCCCATACATTGTTAGCGCTGTAACACTTGGCCTTGCTGTAGTTGTGATCTATATCTTCCTCCGCCCAGATCCATATTTGACTGCTCATAAAGATGCGCGTGCGACTGGAACGGTTGTTAAGAAATCATTTAAAGAGACATTCGTCTACATCAAAAGTCATTCAGCTGCACATTTTGCAATTTACTCGATAGCAATCGGGCACTTAGTAATGGTCGCCGTGATGGTGATGACACCAGTACATATGAAGCATGTCGATGTCACGTTGCAAGTTATTGGCCTTGTGATCAGTATCCACGTTCTTGGCATGTATGCCTTCTCTCCTATTGTCGGATATTTCACAGACAAACTTGGCAGAGTTGCTGTGATTCAAATTGGTGTAGTTCTCTTATTGATTTCAACAGTCGTTTCTGGAACAGCAGCAGCCGATAACGCAATTCAACTTGGAATTGGGTTGTTCTTCCTGGGTCTTGGATGGTCTTGCACGCTGATTGCTGGATCCGCACTGCTATCGAGCTCAGTAGATGATGAGATGCGCCCATCATCTCAAGGCACTAGCGACTTGGTCATGAACTTGATGGGTGCAGCAGGCGGCGCACTTGCCGGCGTCATTATTGGTTTCTTGAATTACGGATGGCTCTGCTTCTTTGCATCGATTCCCGTTGTGATTTTGGGAGTTTGGTCGACTAGACTGAAAAAATGAAGAAGATAAGAGCTTTATTGCTGCTTGTGTTATCAATTCCGCTAATCACCACTTCTGCTTTACCTGCTCATGCACACACATCGCTCGAACTTTCTACTCCATCTGCAGGTCAATCAATTGAATTCATGCCTGCTGAGCTTTCTGCCAGCTTTGATGAAGATCTCATCGAAATAGAAGGTGAAGTAGTAAATAAATTGGAACTTCAAAGTGCGGATGGGAAGACCTACGTGCTTTCAACTGCCACGATTGCTGGACCAGTCGTTTCGGCGAGCGCTGGAGATGGCGAGTATCCGGCAGGAGAATATCTTCTTAAGTATCGAGTGGTCTCAGCCGATGGTCATCCAGTCACTGGAGAGATCAGATTCTCAACTCAATCCTTAACTACTATCGGCTCTGTACCTGCCGAACCCGTAGCAACGGCAAATGTCGCCGAGACCGAGGAAACTTCGCCACGAAATTTCATCTATATAGCGTCTGGATTACTCTTAGCTCTTGCAAGCGCGCTTGTTATAAGGAAAAGAATGGGAAATGGCTCACGTAATTGAAGAAAATGGAGAGTTGATTCTCAAGCTTTCCTTGCGCGAACGGATCTTTGCACTCCATTCCAGCCCCAAGGCCAATACGTCAGATCTAGTTTCAACGACAGAGGCAACCAATCCATGGAGCGCTGAAGTCTTGCGAGGCGTCCGTGCTCCTGGAACAGGTATTCCTTATGTAGTTCTCCTGGGAACGATGCGATTTAAGGAAGGAAAAGATTTCACTGCGATCTACAAGCGTAAGCCTGTGAAGATTTATGAGTTTAGTGCTGGTGAATTTAAGCGCTGGATCGTTTCGCAATGAGTCTTGTTAAAGACCTTCACGCGCTATCTAGAAAAGGTAGATCGGCAGACCTTGCCCACTTCTTTAAGGCATTCCCGGGCGGATACGGTGAGGGCGATGTTTTCATCGGTGTAATTGTTCCTGATACACGCTTGGTAGCAAAGAAATACATTGATCTACCATTTGCTGAACTCGAAAAAGTAATCACATCTCCGATTCACGAAGAGCGTCTCTGTGCACTGATTATTCTCAACCTTCGCTACAAGCGAGATAAAGATGCTGCTTCCCGTAAGAAGATCTTCACTTTTTACATGAAGGCTTTGCGTGCCGGCCACGTTAACAACTGGGATCTTGTCGATGCCTCAGCGCCAATTATTGGTGACTATTTGATCGACCAACCAGATCATATGGAGCTTCTTGAAAAGTTAGCGCGCAGCAAGAACCTGTGGCAGCGCAGAACAGCCATGATCTTTACCTTTGCATTCTTACGTAAAGGAATTACTGGGCCGACTGTAGTTATTGCCGAGAGCCTGATTGAGGATGAGCACGATTTAATTCACAAAGCAGTCGGATGGATGCTTCGTGAAATGGGTAAGCGCGATCCTTATTTGTTGCGCTCATTCCTAAAGGAAAATGCCCCAGAAATGCCACGGACAGCCCTTCGATATTCCATCGAAAGACTTCCCGAGAGCGAACGTAAGAAATGGCTTGCTGTTAAGCCTTCACGTCGAAACGATCGGCGTTCATAACCTTTGTCCATGCAGCGATAAAGTCTGTAACGAGCTTTTCGCGAGCATCATCCTGTGCGTAGATTTCAGCGTAAGAGCGCAGGATTGAGTTTGAACCAAAGACAAGATCCACACGAGTTGCTGTGAATCCAACTTTTCCAGTGTTGCGATCGCGCAGGTTGTAAAGATTCTCGCCAGCTGGCTCCCAGACATATGTCATATCGGTGAGATTGACGAAGAAATCATTGGTCAGTGCGCCAACTTTGTCAGTAAAGACACCGTGGCTTGAACCGCCATGGTTTGCTCCGATTACACGAAGTCCACCAAGGAGAACAGTCATTTCATGGGCGGTAAGTCCCATCAACTGAGCGCGATCAAGCATGAGTTCTTCTGCAGTAACTGCGTAATCCTTCTTGAGCCAGTTACGGAATGCATCATGTGTTGGCTCAAGAACTGCAAATGATTCAACATCTGTCTGCTCTTGAGTGGCATCGCCACGACCTGGCGCAAAAGGAACTGTTGCACTGAGTCCAGCAGCCTTAACTGCTTTCTCTACACCAGCATTTCCTGCCAAGACGATGACGTCGGCCAAACTTGCGCCAGCTGCCTTCGCAATTGGTTCAAGAGCAGCAAGAACGCGCGCAAGACGAGCTGGTTCGTTACCTTCCCAATCCTTCTGTGGTGCAAGACGAATACGTGAACCATTCGCTCCACCGCGCATATCGGAACCACGATAAGTGCGAGCGCTATCCCATGCTGTTGCAACGAGATCAGCAATTGATAGATCGAGTGCGGCAATCTTCGCCTTCACGTCTGCAACGTCATAGCTTTTACTGCCTGCTGGAACTGGATCCTGCCAGATCAATTCTTCGGCAGGAACATCTGGGCCGAAGTAGCGAATCTTTGGACCCATATCGCGGTGCGTCAACTTAAACCACGCACGCGCAAAGACATCATCAAAGTACTCAGGGTTTGCATAGAACTTCTCAGAAATTTCGCGATAAATCGAATCCATCTTCATCGCCATATCGGCATCAGTCATCATTGGGTTATAGCGAATAGATGAATCTTCCACATCTACAGGCTTATCTTCTTCCTTGATGTTGATTGGCTCCCATTGGTGGGCACCTGCTGGAGACTTCTTAAGCTCCCAGTCGTAGTTGAGAAGAAGATGGAAATAACCGTTATCCCATTGAGTTGGATTTGTTGTCCATGCTCCTTCGATACCGCTTGTGACAGTGTCGCGACCTACTGAACGGGTTGTGTGATTCATCCATCCCATGCCTGCCTCTGAAATATCCGCACCTTCTGGAGCTGGACCAAGGTTTGATGCCTTGCCATTTCCATGTGCTTTACCAACTGTGTGTCCACCTGCAGTAAGCGCGACGGTCTCTTCATCATTCATCGCCATGCGCGCAAATGTCTCGCGGATGTGAAGTGCTGTGCGCTTTGGATCTGGTTGGCCGTTCACGCCTTCTGGGTTTACATAGATAAGTCCCATGTGAACAGCGGCAAGTGGGTTTTCCAAAGTTGATGCATCGTTGAGATCTTCGTAGCGATTCTCACTTGGTGCTAAGAATTCGTTCTCAGAACCCCAGTAAATATCTTGCTCAGGGTGCCAAATATCTGGACGACCAAAAGCGAAGCCAAAAGTCTTAAAACCCATCGACTCGTATGCAATATTTCCAGCCAAGATCATGAGATCTGCCCAACTGACTTTATTTCCATACTTTTTCTTAACTGGCCACAGAAGTCTGCGCGCTTTATCAAGATTAGCGTTATCTGGCCACGAGTTAAGAGGAGCGAAACGTTGGTTACCTGTTCCTGCACCGCCGCGACCATCTGCTGTGCGGTATGAACCTGCTGAGTGCCAAGCCATACGAATCATTAAGCCGCCGTAATGCCCCCAGTCGGCTGGCCACCATGACTGGCTATCTGTCATGAGTGCATGCAAATCTTTTTTCAAAGCTTCTACATCTAACTTTTTGAGTTCTTCTGCATAATCAAAGTCAGCACCAAGTGGATTGGTCTTCGTATCGTGTTGATGCAAGATGTCGAGGTTGAGCGCATTCGGCCACCAATGTGTATTGGTCTGCGAAACTGTTGTGAGCGCACCGTGTGCGACTGGGCATTTACCTGATTCTTGCATCTGTATTCCTCCACGTATGTAGCGCTGAAAATCTATTCATAACTCTAACTAGCGCCGAGCCATTTCGCTATCTGAAGGCTTCTGCCCCTTGTAGAATCACTCCATGGCAATCTCAGATGGTGATCGCGAAAAGTTCTTCCCTGCGATCGAGAAGAAATATGGTGAAAAGATGGCCTACTGGTTTGCCGCCTTGAAAAAACTCGAGGGCAAGAAATACCCTGAGCAAATCGCCTTCCTGCGCGAGAATTACGGATTCAGTCAGGCTCATGCCAATGCTGTCGTGATGTATTCGCGAGGATCAACCTCATCGAAACGCCACGCAACTCCAACCGAATATTTCAAGAGTATTGATCCCAAGCAAGCTAAAAAGATTCGTGAAATTATCAAGACGATCAAGGATAAGTTTCCAGATTTAGAGCTCGTTATCGCCTGGAATCAGCCAATGCTCAAAAGTGGCAAAGAGTATGTCTTCGGAGCATCAGTGTCTAAGAACCATATCTCGATTGCGCCTTGGGGAGATGTCTTGAAAACCTTTGCGCCAAAGTTTGAAAAACTTGAGGGCGTACGTGTTACCAAGAAAACGATCGCCGTTCCAAATGATTGGGAAGTAGAAGTAAAGCTGGTTCAATCAATGGTCGCTGCGCGACTAAAAGAGATTAAGGCTTAATGTCGAATCATTCGTTGATAAAACTTACCCGGTTTTCTGGTGCTTTCCTGTGGCTCACCCATAGCAACAAATCCAAGCTTTTCGTATGCGGCAATAGCAGAGTAGTTATCTATCCATACTCCTAAGCCTTGCTTACTCCAGTCTCGACTGCCTGCGTGATGATCAAGGTAGTCAAACATTGCTCGGAGTGCGCCAACGCCACGATGCTCGGGATCGGTCCAACATCCACCAATCCAACAGGTTGCGCCAAAATCGCCCTCTAGATTTTCAATAGACATCACTGCAATATCTTTTCCATCAAGATTAGCCACCAAGTACGAGAGGCTCGCAAAGATTTCTCTCCACTGTTGCTCGCCGAATTTGCTGAGCACCTCGTAATCTGCCCCGAAGGCTTCCGGACTTTCGACTAACGATGCAAGGCGAATATCACGTAAACGTTGCCAATCATTCGGAAACAATTCGTGCGCCGTTATATTACTCACGAAGCTCTCCAGCAATACCAAGCTACAACACTTCGCATGCCAGTAAATGGCTCCCCTAAAGCATTGAGAGCCTTGGCCTTGATCGGTTCAGAATTTCCATGCAAGTTATCCCATCCACGACGGACCGCAAGATCATCAACGGGCCACACATCAAGTCGCCCTAGGTGAAAGATTAGAAACATCTCTACTGTCCAACGACCAATTCCATAAAGCGGGAGTAGCTCTTGAATGATTTCTTCATCAGTGAGATGTGGGAATTTTCTGAAGTTGATCCCACCTGAAAGTGAAGCCTCTGTCAGTTCACTAATAGTTCGAACCTTGGCCCCTGTTAATCCCACTGATTGCAATTGCTTAAGTGAGAGTGCTCCTACTTTCTCTGCAGTAATCGATCCCCCACATTTGACTTCCAAACGTCCCGAAATGGTTTTGGCTGCTGCGGTGCTTACCTGCTGAGCCACAACTGAGCGAATGAGAGATTGATAGCTGGTTACCTTTGGTTTAGTTAACCCAAAGGTGCAGGGCTCGAGATTCTTTATCGCGGGTGCAAAAGCAGTATCAATCTTTGCGATCTTCCGCTTGATTGAAGTGAGCTCTCGTGCTCTATCTTGCGTCAAAATTAACTAGAGGCCGTTCTTGATGAGGTATTCAGCAGATTCACGCAAAGTAACCTCAACCGGAATGAAGTTCATACCCATCAAACTCTTGGCTTTAGCGTTACTAACGTTCATCGGTTTTCCAAGCTGCGGCAAAATTGCCTTGATTGTGCCATCAAAAATTGAAAGGAATTTAATGATTGCTGTAGGTGCCTGAGTTGTCTTGACTTTACTCTTTGGATAGATCGACTTAAGGTATTGAGCGATTTCCACAAATGACTTAGTTTCAGACGAGGAAATGATTCTCTCGCCCTTAGTCCCCTCAAGCTTTATTGCAGCGACATGCATCTTGGCGACATCTCGCACATCAACAATCGCAAACTTTAGATCTGGCAACATTGGATCGCTGCCCTTAAGAATGCGCTCTACGACTGAAATGGATGATCCAAAATTCTTATCGAGTGGCGCGCCAAGTACAAGCACAGGATTAACTGTCGTGAGTGCGATCTCTGGTGCATCACTCTTGATGTAATCCCACGCCGCCTTCTCTGCCAATGTCTTGGACTTTGTATACGCCCCGCGTCCAACAGGATGCGTCACGTCAGTCCACATCGTTTCGTCATACTCACTTGTGCCAGCCGGTAAATCACGTCCATAAATTGCAGCCACGGATGAAGTCAAGATCACTCTCTTTACACCAGAACTCTTTGCAGCTTTAAGAGCACGAAGAGTTCCATCGACTGCCGGGCGAATAAGTTCGTTCTCATCCTTAGGCGAGGCAAGTGGAAAAGGTGATGCGGTGTGCATTAGGACATCGATGCCTTGAAGTGCTGCTTCCCAGCCAGAATCTTTCTCCAGGTCGAGCTCAACAAAAGTTAGTAGCGAATCGAGATTCGATGAATCAAGTAGGTGTGGGCGGACAGCATCACGAACTTCTGCTGACTTAACCAGGCTTCGCACCGAAGCTCGAACCTTATATCCCTGATTAAGTAAATGCAGGGTGATGTGCTTACCAATATATCCACTTGCACCTGTAACAAGGACGTTTTCCATGGCTCGAATTATTGCACAGTGCTCTACCCACTACCCGAATGCCAACTTTTGAAATATGGTTCGGGGGTGAATAAGACCGTAGATGCAGATTTTCTAGCCCTTCCACTCACAGCAGTGAGTGATGCCGCAATTAGTACAGCAAAGGATGCAGGTGCATCGCATGTCGATGTTCGCATTGAGCGTACACGTAATGGATTGCTCTCATTACGAGATGCTCGTCCTGAGACACAGAGCGATGAAACTATGGCAGGTGTAGGTGTCCGCGTAATAGTCAACGGTGCATGGGGCTTTGCTTCCTCTCCCGAAATTTCTGTTGATGTGGCAAAAAAGCTTGCTCTTACTGCAGTTGCTATGGCAAAGACTTCAAAGCCACTATCTACCGAGTTAGTTTCCCTCGTTGCTGAACCCGTCTATGCAAATCAGATGTGGGTATCTGAATATGAAATTGATCCATTTGCAGTATCTGATTCAGAGAAGAAAGATCGCCTGGCAGATTTAAGCAATCGTCTACTCAAGAGTTCGAGCGTTAATCACACCTCAGCTCACACAATGTTTGTTAAAGAACAGAAGCATTATGCGGATTCGTATGGAACGAGCACCACTCAACAGCGAGTACGCGTGCAGACACAGATTGAAGCAATCTCGATTGGCGATCATGGATTTGAATCTATGCGCACACTCGCTCAGCCTGCAGGTTTTGGCTGGGAGTGGATGGGAAATAAGCACTGGGGTTGGGATGCAGAGATCGCTGAACTTCCAACGCTATTGGCTGAGAAAGTTGCAGCGCCATCGGTTGAACCTGGCCGCTACGACGTATTGGTACACCCATCGAATTTGTGGCTCACAATTCATGAGTCGATCGGCCATGCAACTGAATTAGACCGTGCCATCGGATACGAGGCCAACTACGCAGGAACATCATTCGCGACGCCAGATAAGCTCAACAATCTTCAATACGGTTCGAAGTTGATGAATGTAACTGGAGATCGCAACACATCTCACGGCCTGAGTACGGTCGGTTTTGATGATGAAGGTGTTGCAGCCCAGCAATGGGACATCATTAAAGATGGTCTTCTTGTTGGATACCAACTAGATCGTCGCATCTCTGCTCGTGTAGACCGTGATCGAAGCAATGGCTGCGCCTTTGCCGACTCTCCCGCACACGTTCCGATCCAGCGCATGCCAAATGTTTCCTTGCAGCCAAACCCAACTGGGCCAACCTACGATGAAATGGTTGCATCGATGGAAGATGGAATCATCATCAAGGGCGATAAATCTTGGTCGATTGATATGCAGCGCTATAACTTCCAATTTACTGGTCAGCAGTTCCATCGCGTCAAGAATGGCAAGATTGTCGGTCAGCTCAAAGATGTTGCGTATCAAGCAACAACAACTGATTTCTGGGGATCAATGAAGGTTGTCGGTGGTCCTTCTACCTACGTATTGGGTGGTGCCTTCAACTGCGGTAAGGCACAACCAAGTCAGATTGCAGCGGTAAGTCACGGTTGCCCATCGGCAATCTTCGACAAAGTAAATATTCTCAATACTGTTGCGGAGGCTGGAAAATGATTTCTGCTCAAGATCTGATTGAAAAGATCACTTCAGCTGCTACATGCGATGACTGCATTGTTGTAGTTCGCGATAAGACGCAAGCGAACCTTCGTTGGGCAGGTAGCACCTTGACTACCAACGGTGTTATCCAAGAGCGTAGCGTAACTGTTATTGCATTTGTTGCAGTTGCAGGCGGTATGGCTTCCGGTGGAGTAACACGCACAGACGTTTCACTTGCTGATGTTCCTAAGCTTCTCGAAGATGCAGTTGCGGCGGCAAAGGCGGCTGGACCAGCTGAGGATTACGCACCACTTGCGACCAATGTTTCGATCGGCAATTGGGCAGCAGAGCATGCACCAACAGGACCTGAAGTCTTCTCAACTTTCGCACCAGCACTTGGCGATATGTTTACTCGATCAGTTGCTGACAAGATTGAACTCTTTGGATATTCCGAGCATACGCATGAAACGACCTGGGTCGGATCAAAGGGTGGGCTCCGTTTACGTAAGGATTCTCCAATCGGTCGCGTAGAGATGACGGGAAAGTCTCATGATCGTTCTCGTTCAACATGGGCTGGAGTTGAAACTCGTGACTTCAAAGATGTATCCGTTGCCGATATCGATAAGCAAGTTCGCCAGCGCTTAGAGTGGCAGGGCACCAAGGTAGAACTTCCTGCGGGACGTTACGACACCATCTTGCCATCAGGATCAGTTGCTGACCTCTTTACATACATGATGTGGGTATCAGCTGCTCGCGATGCTCATGAAGGCCAATCTGTCTTTTCAAAGAAGGGTGGCGGAACACGCATTGGCGAGAAACTTTCCAATGTGTCGCTGCAGTTCTTTAGTGACCCTGATTTCAAGCAACTTCCGGCATCTAACTTTGTAGCTACTGATGTCAGTTCACCATACTCATCAGTCTTTGATAATGGTCAACCAATTAAGCGCGTTGACTGGCTCAAGGATGGTGTTCTGCAATCTCTCATTCAGACAAGAGCATCTGCAAAGCTCACTAACTTGGATTTCACGCCACTTGGTGAAAACCTTGTGATGAGCGTTGATGGTGCGAGCGGATCACTTGAAGATTTAGTGAAGAAGGTTGATAACGGACTTCTACTCACAACCTTCTGGTACATCCGCATGGTTGATCCGAATTCACTTCTTCTCACCGGTCTTACTCGTGACGGTGTTTATCACGTGAAGGGTGGCGAAGTAGTTGGTGCGACCAATAACTTCCGTTGGAATGATTCACCGGTTTCAGCGCTTTCTCGCATTGCTCACGCTGGTGCAACAGAGTGGACGCAACCCCGTGAATGGGCTGGTGATATGGCGAATATGGCTGTTCCACCACTTGTGATCAAAGATTTCAATATGTCGACTGTGAGCCCAGGAAGTTAACTAGGATTACCCCATGTCCGTTCAGGGATTATCTAAAGACGAAAAATGGCCTCGCGCACATACACTCTTTGATAAAAGTCTGAACAATGCCGATTTCGCTCTACTAGGAATACCGGCATATAAAACCTCGCTCTCATCTACCTCTGCGCACTTAACACCCGCAACAGTGCGAGAAGCGCTCACCAGATACTCAACATTTGCTGAATCAACAAGTTCTGATCTGCGGAGTCTTTCCATGACTGATTTAGGTGATATCGATTCTCCTGATTTTGTTGATGGAGAGAACCGTGTTGCAAAGTTTGCGGCTGATTTGCTCAACAAACATAAAATGATTCTCGCTCTTGGTGGAGATAATTCAATTACCTACTCCCTTGCTAAAGGCTTATGGAACGATCTCCAAAATATAGGAGTTATAACCTTTGATGCACACCATGATCTTCGAGATGGTGAATCTAATGGTTCTCCGATTTGGAGACTTATGCAAGCTGGTCTTCCTGGAAAGAACATAGTTCAAATTGGTATTGCAGACTTTGCAAATAGTTCAGAGTATGCCGATCGAGCGAAAGAGCATGGGATCACGGTAATAACGCGAGCTGAAATGCGAACTGTGACCATGCCTGAGATTATTCATAAAGCTCTTGATATTGCTGGCATGCAGGGTCGAGAAATTTACGTTGATGTGGATGTTGATGTTTGCGATCGATCTGTAGCTCCAGCTTGTCCTGCGTCACTTCCTGGTGGAATTTCAGCAGATGAGTTACGTCATGGGGTCCGGCTCATTGCATCTGATAAGCGAGTTCGAGCGCTGGATATAACTGAAATCGATGCATCGATTGATACAGATGATCAGCGCACAGTGCGCCTAGCTGCGCTCCTTGTCCTTGAAGCCGCTGCCGGACTAGCTTCTAGGAAAGCTCTGTAACAACTTCTCTTGCTGCGGCAACAACTGCTCCGGAGTTAACAAGTGCGGTTGCGGCTTCTAATTCAGGTGATAGGAAACGATCTGGTCCTACTCCCCCCACCACTGTTCGCAGCTCTTTTACAACGCGAGCAGTAGCTGGAGCTGGAGTTAAACCAGTACGAAGTTCGATTGCCCTGGCGGCAGTAACCAATTCGATCGCCAAGATGCGAGCTAAATTATCAACTACTTTGCGGAGTTTGCGCGCTGCTGACCAGCCCATTGAGACGTGATCTTCTTGCATGGCAGAGGAAGGGATTGAATCAACACTTGCTGGAGTTGAAAGACGTTTGTTTTCACTCACTAACCCTGCTTGAGTGTATTGAGCAATCATGAGGCCGGAATCAACGCCGGGATCGTGGGCTAAGAATGGTGGTAGGCCAGCAGAACGGTATTGATCGAGCGCTCTATCTGTGCGGCGCTCTGCAATAGAACCTAAATCTGTTGCTGCTATTGCAAGGAAATCTAAAACATAACCGACTGGTGCTCCATGGAAATTTCCATTTGATTCCACACGGCCATCGGGTAGGACCACAGGATTATCAATTGAGCTAGCTAATTCGCGAGCGGCAATTGTTGAAGCATAAGAAATAGTGTCACGGACTGCGCCTGCAACTTGTGGAGCACATCGCAAAGAGTATGCATCTTGGACGCGTGAATCATTTTGACGGTGTGATGCAACAATTCCCGATCCTTTAAGCAGGGCAAAGATATTTGCTGCACTTATCGCTTGTCCGATTTGAGGACGAAGTGGCGCATGCAGATCTGGCGCAAAGACACGATCTGTTCCAAGTAATCCCTCAATACTCATTGCAGTTGTTATATCTGCAACCATACAAAGTTGTTCAAGATCAGCACAGGCCATTATCAACATGCCAAGCATTCCATCGGTGCCATTAATGAGTGCCAGACCTTCTTTTGCCTCAAGTTCAATCGGTTTAATGCCTACAGCATTGAGCGCTTGCATTGTTTCCATCTCAACACCATGAGCATCATGCACGCGACCCTCACCCATCAAGGCAAGCGCACAATGTGAAAGTGGTGCTAAATCACCGCTGCAACCTAATGAACCAAATTCTGGAACTACTGGGGTGATTCCATTGTTTAGGAAATCAACGTATGTCTGCGCAAGTGCCACCCGCACTCCTGTGCGACCAGATGCCATCGTGCGAAGGCGCAGAAACATCAGCGCCCGTACTACTTCACGCTCAATGGCAGGTCCAACACCTGCAGCATGAGAGCGGATAAGGGATTTCTGCAGTTGAGAGCGATCTGCGACATCAATATGGCGATTAGCTAGCGCACCAAATCCTGTCGAAACACCATAAACAGGGTCTCCCCCTGCGGCATAACCTTCGATGTATTTTCTTGATGCATTCATTGCATCAATGGCAGCTGTTGAGAGTTCGACTCGTGCATCGTAGCGCGCTACATCAATCACATCACTGAATGTTGTGCCAGATGTTGAGAGTGTTACGGTCTTACTTGATTTGGAGGCCATCTCGCCACACCTGTTCTACTAATTGAACACCTGGTCGATATGCCAAGTGAATGTACGAATCTGCGCTAAGAATAGAGAAGTCAGCTCGAGCACCTTCAAAGAGATGTCCAACGTCATCACGGCGCAGTGCTTTTGCCCCACCCATCGTCGCTGACCAGAGTGCCTGTTCTGGTGAAAAATGCATTTCGCGCACAGCAACTGCGATGATGAAAGGCATGCCGGTTGTATATGAAGAGCCTGGGTTGCAATCAGATGCCAATGCCACGGTGATGCTGGCCTCAAGTAGGGGGCGAACATCTGGATAGGCAGAGCGAGTAGAGAACTCTGCGCCAGGAAGAAGAGTTGCCACAGTATTTGATGTTGAGAGCGCTTGAATATCTTTCTCGGTCACATGTGAAACATGATCCACAGATGCGGCATCAAGTTCAACACCTAAACGAACACCTTGACCCTCTTGAAGTTGATTGGCATGAATGCGGGGCAATAAACCTTTGGCCATGCCTGCCTTCAGAATTGTGCGTGCATCATCTACAGAGAAAGCACCCTTGTCACAAAAAACATCTATCCACTTAGAAAAAGGAAGAACTGCATCCAGCATTGGCCCAGAAACTAAATCAACATAATCTTTTGGGTTCTTTTTGTACTCCACTGGAACAACATGTGCGCCTAGAAATGTAGTTTCATCAGTGAAGGATCGTGCAATTTCGAGTGATCTGCGTTCATCTTCAATGCTGAGACCATATCCGGATTTAATCTCAATGGTTGTTGTGCCCGTGGAATAAGCCTCGTTCAATAGTGATTGGGCGTTAGTGCGTAGCAAGTCATTGCTTGCATCGCGAGTTTTCTCCACGGTGTGAGCGATGCCGCCCGCGCTATAACTCTCGCCCAACATACGGGCACGAAACTCTTTGCTGCGATCTCCAGCAAAGATCATGTGAGTATGGCTATCTACAAAACCTGGGATAACAGCCCGGCTCTCGGCATTTATGCGACGCTTAATATGATGTGTTGGTGCTTCTGAATCTGGACCTGCCCAAGCAATGACACCATCTTCAATGAGCAGTGCGGCGTTTTCAATGATTCCTAGCTTTGTTCCATCATGTTGCGGATCATTGGTGACCAACTGCCCAATGTTGTGAACAAGCGTGCTTGTCATTCAGTATCCAACATCGGAACATGCACATGACGATGCTTTGCCGTATCAACAGCCAAGTCATAGCCAGCATCAGCATGTCGAATAACTCCCATGCCAGGATCATTCGTTAACACGCGTTCAAGTTTTTGTGCTGCCAGCTTGGTGCCATCAGCAACTGAAACTTGTCCCGCGTGTATAGAACGTCCCATACCAACGCCACCGCCATGGTGAATCGAAACCCATGAAGCGCCTGAAGAGATATTGACCATTGCGTTAAGTAGTGGCCAGTCGGCAATTGCATCAGAACCATCGAGCATCGCTTCAGTTTCACGGTATGGTGAAGCGACAGAGCCGCAATCTAGGTGATCGCGTCCAATAACAATAGGAGCCGATACTTCACCACGTGCAACTAAATCATTAAATGCAAGGCCAGCTTTATCTCGCTCCCCGTAGCCCAACCAACAGATTCGTGCAGGCAGACCTTGGAATGCAACTTTCTCTTGCGCCATTGTTATCCAACGATGCAGACCTTCATTTTCTGGGAACAAATCAAGTACGGCCTTGTCTGTCCGATAGATATCTTTGGGATCTCCGGAAAGCGCCACCCAGCGAAATGGGCCTTTTCCTTCACAGAAGAGTGGGCGAATATAGGCAGGAACAAAGCCAGGGAAAGCAAAGGCCCGAGAAAAACCGCCTTGGCGCGCTTCGTCACGGATTGAATTACCGTAATCAAATACTTCAGCGCCTTTATCCATAAAGCCCACCATCGCTTCAACATGTTGAGCCATGGATGCTTGTGAGCGCTTGGTGAAATCAGCTGGATTATCTCTTGCCATCTGTGCGGCCTCATGAACATCGATTCCAATTGGAACATATGAGAAAGGATCATGTGCAGATGTTTGATCTGTCACGATATCGATTGGCACATCCATCGAAAGAAGCAGTGGGAAGAGTTCGGCCGCATTACCTTCTAAGCCAACAGAAAGAGGAACGCGTGCATTCTTTGCCTTCAGTACGCGCTCAACGGCGTCATCAACGTTATCTGCAATCTCATCGAGGTATCTAGTTTCAATTCGCTTATCTAATCTTGATTTATCTATATCAATAACTAAACAGACTCCACCATTCATGGTCACAGCAAGCGGTTGTGCACCACCCATACCGCCGCAACCACCAGTTAAGGTCAGCGTACCTTGCAGAGTTCCACCGAAGCGCTTTTGTGCAACTGCCGCAAATGTTTCGTAGGTGCCTTGTAAAATTCCTTGTGTACCGATGTAAATCCACGATCCAGCAGTCATCTGCCCATACATCGTTAAGCCAAGTTGCTCTAATCTGCGAAACTCTGGCCAATTAGCCCAATCCCCCACAAGGTTAGAGTTTGCGATTAATACACGTGGTGCCCACTCGTGGGTTTGAAAAACTCCGACAGGTTTACCTGATTGCACGAGAAGAGTTTCATCATCATTCAAGTTGGTAAGACTCTTAACAATTGCATCAAAAGAAGGCCAGTTGCGGGCAGCTTTTCCAGTACCACCATAGACAACTAAGTTTTCAGGGTGCTCAGCAACCGCTGGGTCTAAGTTGTTGTGCAACATACGGATTGCAGCTTCTTGAGCCCAACCCTTAGCGGTGAGGTTTGAACCGGTCGCTGCATGCAAAATGCGTGGAGTGCTCATCGGCTGAGAATAGCCGTGCCATCAGAAGTAATAAAGGGTCAACGACCTGTATTCTTCCTCGCAAGACATGAGGGGTAGTCCGTGAGCAATATATTCATAAGCCATGCCAGCTCCAACCTTCAAGATGCCATTGGGATTAAAAGGCACCTTCTTGATCTTGGATTTACAGTGTGGTTGGCAGCAGAAGATATTCAACCCGGGGTTAATTACGCCGAGGAGATCACTAAATCAATCAGTAAAGCGGATGCTGTCATTGTGCTCCTGTCACCAGAGTCGATTGCATCGCCCCACGTCAAACGCGAAGTGAATTTAACCATTGATGGCCAAAAATTCTTGATTCCCGTACTCCTTGGCGTCCAGAAAGACTTCGTTTCAACTTTGCCAGAGGATTGGAAGTATTGGCTCACAGTTGTTCAAATCATCAATTTTAAAGACGGCACAACAACTGCGATGGAAATTTCAGATGTTCTCAACCAAAAGCTCCAAAAATCAGCAGTCCGAAAATCTCAAGTTGAGAGTGTTGGGTTCATTGGAAAACTGATCAATCTTTCGACTTCGGGCAAGGCATTGCTTGCTCTCACAATGGCGGCAGTAATTGTTGCGATAGTTAGCTTTTCAGGTTCCACCAGTAGCGAAAACACAATTGCAAGTGAAACTCAAGCTCCGGTAGATACGACGATCGTATCAAAGGTGATTGTTGCAAAAGAATCAATGATGGCGACGGATTTTTCTAACGAACTTCCTGGGTTCCCAACTGCAATTGTGGATTATGAGCTCAGCCAAGTGATTAGAAGTTCCGACTCTTGGCAGTTGCGGCTCTACGGTGAGGATTGGCAAACTCCGGATTATTTTGCAGATGGTACACAGATGAACAGTTGTAATGATGGTTTTTGGGTCATTCGCTGGCGGTCAGAATCTGGATCTGAAATCAAATCTGCCGGCGGGTACATCGATAGTGAAGTAAATGTTTTCACAGACGAAACGGCTCAAGGTGGAGCGGGTTACATGTCCGGCTTTATCTGTGAAGCACCTTTCTTCATTTCAGCAAATGCCCCAACGAACATACTTGAAGACATTAATTATGAGTTACAGATCTGGACGTACAAGCCAGGAATTTGAGGTATCTCGCTGTTAACCGATCTGCTTACAATCAGCAGTTAAGGAAGAGTCGCCCTATCGGCAAATGGCTATCGATAGGGCGACTCTTCTTTTCACACCATCACGGAGGAGAAGGTGTTATTGGATCTATTCCTCAAGACGAATTCTTGGGAGCCTCTTCTCAATGAAACTTGGAAGATACCAATTCCACTTTCCTGCAATTTGCATCAAAGAGGGAACCAAAGATGAACGAATGATTGTGGCATCGATCAAAACTGCTACGGCCAAGCCGACTCCAAAGAGTTGAATTGTTCGCTCGCCTAGGAAGACGAAGGCCATAAAGACAACGACCATGATTGCAGCTGCAGCCGTGATAATTGATCCCGTCGCAGCAAGTCCTTTAGACACAGATTCTTTTGAGTCTTTGCTCTTCATCCACTCCTCGTGAATTCTCGAGACTAAGAAGACTTCATAATCCATAGATAGCCCGAAGAGGATTGCAAATAGCATGATCGGCAAGAATGACTCAATCGGTCCTGCAGAAGTTCCGAAGATCGGCTCGAACCAACCCCACTGGAATCCGGCAACAACCACACCGAATGCAGCACAGATTGATAAAAGATTCATTGCAGCTGCCTTGATCGGAATCAAGATACTTCTGAAGAGAATCATCAGAAGAAGCATGCTCAGAATTACAACTGTCAGAATGAAGTTAAGTAGCTTAGAAGTCAGAACATCACCAAAATCCTTAAAGGTGGCAACGATGCCTCCGACTTGGATACTTACGGGAGACGAATCAGTTCATCACTGAACTTCGAGAAGAGATCAATACGCTGTTCCTATAGGCAAAACCTTGAGTGACCAGCTAAGCAACGAAAAACTTCCTGCAGCAAAAACAATAAAACCTAGACTTGGCCATAGTTTTGTGAATCCGTTTGAGAGTTTGAGCATTGTCGCAAAGCCAACTTCGAGTAGACCTGCGGTGATTACTGCTAGCCATGCCATTTATTGAAACTCCTATCGACTTCTATTGAGTGAACTGACTAACTTTTCAAGAGGTCCTTGACTAAACCGTTTGAGCCACTGGGCTGCAAGGTAGGTAAGAAAAAGCCAAATTGCGAATGCAAGCAAAAATACCTGCCAGGTGCGCAGATCCTGGAATAACCCCAAGGACCATGGACCAAAAATCAGCGAAGTAATAACCGATTGTGAAATATAGACAGTCAATGACATCTGCCCGGCTGGCTTCATCCATGAAACAAGGTGAGG
>JBILSO010000055.1:0-6513 GCA_044372065.1 Candidatus Planktophila sp.
CTGTGATCACAGCATTCTCGGTCACCGCCGTAATGGCTAGCCGTCCGGACTTGGTCTACGGCTACCGAGGCGCGAAACAACAACTTGAAATTCGAAAGGCATAAAGTGAAAAATCCATTAGTTGTCACAGGTTTAGTTGTCTCGCTCGTACTCGCAGGCGGAGTTTCTTACTACGCATCTTCACATCCTGATGGTTTTGAGAAGTCTGCGGGAGAAATCGGATTTCTAGATACAGCCAAAGAAAGCCCGTTAAAGGACAGTCCACTGGCTGAATATGGAGTTGCTGGAGTAGAGAATGAACGTCTCTCTGGAGCTCTTGCTGGTGTCATCGGTGTCGGCGCAACAGCTGGAATCTCTTTTCTGATTTTTTATGGTCTGCGACGATTTAATAAGAGCAACTCATAAAGACTCAGACAGAGCACCAGCATCATCATGGCCATGATGTAGGAGAACGTCTCTACCTACACCGCCATTCAATAGTTCATCGCTTGCCTGCCCATGTAAAGATCATGGCTGTCCTTGCCTTCATTATTGTTTCCGTTTCGACCCCAATCACCCAGTGGCAGGCATTTATCGCCTACTTTGCGGCGATTTTTCTAGTCTCACTCATTGCCAAAATTCCAACGCTCACCTTACTCGCGCGATCACTGATTGAGATTCCGTTTATATTCTTCGCAATCCTCATGCCATTTTTTGGCACTGGAGAACGCTTTGTAGCGGGACCATTTAATCTCTACCGAGAGAGTTTGTTGGCTGGGGCAGGAATCGTCGTCAAGGGAACCTTAGGTGTTTTAAGTGCTGTTGTACTTTCAACGAGTACTACAGCTCGCGAGTTACTCCGAGGCTTAGAAAAATTACATTTACCAAAACTCATGGTCCAGATCGCCGCCTTCATGTTGCGCTATGTCAACGTTATTAGCGATGAGATGGAGCGCATGAAAGTTGCCCGTGAATCACGTGGCTTTATCGCTAAGGGTTTCAAGGATTGGAAAGTCATTGCAACCGCAGCTTCTGCTCTCTTCATTCGTTCATATGAGCGAGGCGAAAGGGTGCACCTTGCGATGCTCTCTCGCGGATATACCGGTGTCTTGCCGCATGACCAAAGTGAGGGTGCAACGCTTAAGATTTGGTTACAGGGGCTTGCTCTGCCATTGTTTGCTTTTTCTATACTTATCTCAACACTTGTGATCGGATAACTTATGACAACTCAGCCAAGTCTGCTTATTGAAGAGTTGGCATTTGCATACCCTGATGGCAACCAGGCGCTCTTCGGCGTTAACCTGCGCGTAGAACGCGGAGAGCGCGTTGCGCTGCTTGGCCCAAATGGCGCTGGAAAGACCACTCTTGTTATGCATATGAATGGCATCCACCCTGCAGAACATGGTCGCGTTAGCGTTGCAGGTGAAGTAATCGATACAAAAGATAAAGATCTCCTGCGTCGTATCCGCGGAAAAGTGGGTGTGGTCTTCCAGGATCCAGACGATCAGTTGTTTATGCCTACTGTGGGTGAAGATATTGCCTTCGGTCCCTACAACATGGGTCTTCGTGGTGCAGAACTCGATGCAGCCGTTGACCACGCTCTAGCGCTAGTGCACATGTCAGAATTCAAAGATCGTCCACCGCATCACCTCTCTTTCGGTCAGCGCCGACGAGTTGCAGTTGCCACCGTTCTAGCTATGAAACCTGAGATCTTGGTCCTTGATGAGCCATCCTCGAATTTAGATCCAGCTGGTCGCCGCGAATTAGCAGATATATTGCGATCACTCGATGTCACAATCGTGATGGTCACCCATGATCTGCCATATGCCTTTGAACTATGTGAGCGCGCAGTAATTTTAAGTGGCGGCGTAATCGTCGCTGACGGAAAGACTGGCGATATCTTGCGCGATGCCGATCTCCTGGCACAACACAGACTCGAACTACCGGTCGGCTTCTCTCTTTAAAGTTTTTTTGAGAGAGGAATTCGCCCCTGGGCGATTGCAGCACCTAACAAGACAATCACTGCACCTGCTGGTTCGTACCAATGTAGCTTCTCATTTAAGAAAATGAATCCAACAATTACGGCGACCAACGGTGTTACATAGGTGACGCTACTTGCGATTGCACTTCCCGCATCACGCATAATCGTAAAGTTCCAGATGTAAGCGAAGCCGCTACCAAATACTCCGAGTGCGACCATTGCCAGTACGGGTCCGATCAGAAATTCACTCTTTGCGATTCCATCAATGAGGAAGAGTGGAAGCAATGTAATCGCACCAAGAGTGACTTGTGTTGCAGCCATTACTTCTGGCTTAAGCTGTGCGGGCAGGATAAATCTGCGGCTATATGGAAATGAGAATCCGTAGCAAGTAACAGCTGCCAGAAGAATGAGAATTGCCCAAAGTGGGTTATCTCCCAACCCTTTCCATGCGCCAAGAACAGTCAATACGCCCAGAAAACCAAGTAGTAGGCCAACAACCTGCGGCGTAGTTGGTTTTTCATTGCGCGAAACCACAATGATGGCGATGAGAGTCATAAGTGGAGTTACAGCATTGATAATTCCTGCCAAAATCGAAGTTACCTCAGTCTCGGCCCAGGCAAAAAGAATTCCAGGAATTACATTTAGCAGCAGTGCAACAACCCAGAGATGGCCAATTATTTTTCGATCGCGCACTAGCGACAAACCCTTTATCTTCAAGTAAATCAGAAGAGCTAAAGCACCAAGTGCGCAACGTCCGAATGCAACGCCAAACGGTGAGAGAAATTCAAGGCCGAGCTTAATGAAGATAAAGGAGCAACCCCAGACGATACCAAGAGCGATATAAAGACCCAGCCAGGATTGCGATTTACTCTTGCTCACGAACTGATCATCCCACAGAAGAGATTTAGACCAGTGCTAGAGATAGTGCTTTCTTCGCAGCTTCTTTACGATCACTTACCGCGAGCGCCTGATAGATGCGCATCGTTTCGTGTCTAATTGTGCTGACGCTAAAGCCAAGTTCATTCGCAAGTTCGTGATTAGTTTTTCCTTCTACCATTCCTCGCAAAATCGAAATCTGACGAGGTGAAAGTTGATCTGATCCTGTTTCGTTTCGCTCGATGATGTTCCGGGCTGATCCAGATCCTGATTCGTGTGCTAACGAGAGATAAAGTCCAAGTGCAACAGCATAATTACGTGCCACCTCTTCAGCTGATTCAGTATCTGTAACCGGTTGAGAGAATCTAAGTACGAGATATCCATGGACTGCGCCTCGTTCGCGCAATTGAATCATCAGCAAATTCTTTGAAGGATTCCATGGCTCGGCATTTTTACCGAGTGCAATCAGAGCTTCATCGCTCTCCCATGAGCGCCATACTTCGCTTGGGAAAGTTTGCTTAGCCTTCCCTGCATCGAAGCCGTACTCGCCCAAGAATTCGAGTGAGTCATCAGGATGCAAACGCCCGATGCGCACACAGCAAGCGCCAAGGGATGCCATGTACTCCATGACAAGGGCGCGAGAGATTTCATCGCAGGTTGGGTGATAGCTCAACCAGTCGATAAAGGTGCGGATTTCGTTCATCAGAGCCACCTCGGGTTAAATGCGGTCCAAAATAGACCGTCATTTCACTTACCGAGTAATGGTCACCTATTTATGCGGGGGTAGTCCTATCATGACCAGTCAAATCTCGACTGGTCGTGGGATGGTCAGGGGATGATTTTTTACAGACCGAAAGACGGTTCCGACGAATGGGATGACAAAGACCATCTTGCCGCAGATATCGTTGGCGGTGATCTGCTCCGTGAATTGACCGTTAGCTACATCGTAGCGATCACCAGTGGCTCCGGCCGATTCGGGATTCGAAAAAGAAATCAATGGAAGAATAAGAATTATCGAAAGTTGCCGTCTCAATCGGACACCGACCACCCATTTACTTACTTGGGTGAATAGGGGTGACTTCAGGTTAAACATGGCTCCAGCTCAATGTAATGATTCTGAACCCATAGTCTAATTGAGGGTGAGGATATATCCAAAAGGTTTTGAGCAAGAAAGTGGCCTCTGTTGGGCTCGAACTGACAGCCAACAGATTAAATGTCTATTGCTCTTCCGACTGAGCTAAAGACCACGCTACTAGGAAACACTAAGAATAACTCAGTCAAGCTCAGGATAGCTATAAAACTTCCTAAAGGCCGCCCTTAATATCTCAACTAATTTGCGATGGCCCTCTTCGCTCAAATGAATACAATCAAGAAGATAGTTCTCCTGCACCAAAAATTCTTCAGGCAGAGTTATCAAGGCAAAGTTTGGAGACTCATATTTCTCTAATGCAGAAATGATCTCTTTGTAGTACTTCTGATAACTGCGCCTTTCGACAAAAATTCGACGGCTTTGCAAAGCTTGATGCTGAACCCACATGATTCTTTTGCTCTGCTTCGACGCGAGGTGCACCACGGCATCAATTTGATCAACGATCTCGCGCCTGCTGATTCTCGACTTATATAGACCAAGTCCAAAGAGAACATACTTAATGGAGTTTCTCGCTCGCATCCGAAAACTTTGATTAATCTTACGGAGAAATTTCTTACTGCGAAAGGCAGGTTGATGAAGTCCAAATTCCGAAGTGAAGTCGATACCAAATCTGTGTCCATACTTCACAACGGATACTGGCCAACCGATCGATGTTCCAAAATGAAGTATTAATAAATCTTCATCTGGAAAGTCAAGAAGTACATTAAAGGCACGGACAAATGTAAGTCCGCCGATTGTTTCAATTTTAAATTCAATGGTTTCTGGAAGTTCGCTCTTCAATAGATACGGCCAAGATTTTTTATCAGCGTCAGCAAAACTTGAGGCAGCCGATCCACCAAGCACAGTTATCGACTGTTGATGCTCCATGTAGCAAGACTAGGTTGATTTAATGTCAAAAAGAGATTTAGTGGTTGTGAGAACTCTGTGAATCTATTGCGATCAAGAGATGAAAGTGGGCCCTGTCGGGCTCGAACCGACGACCCACGGATTAAAAGTCCGTTGCTCTACCGACTGAGCTAAAGGCCCCAACTGCATGTAAATGCTGGCATATCTTAGCCGAGTTTATGCATCTCTAACGCCCACGGGCTGCGCGCTGCAAGCGGTCACAGATAGCGACGGCAAGGCCATCGCTTTGTGGTTGATCGATGCAGATGCGGCTGATCTTTTGTGAATCTCCATCGCGAAGTGATGCATAGAGAATGCGTGCATATTCTTCAACAGATTCTGGTGCTGCTAATCGAATAACTCCTGCAGGTGTTGGTTTATCACTCATTGCGATGTATCCGTCGCCAGGTTGTGGCTCTGTATCAAGCACAACTGTGGCTTTTGGTGCGTAATGATTTTTAAGTGAACCACTCACGCGAATTTCATTTACTGCATCTGTGACTTTAAGTCCTGTGACTTCTTCAATCATTGCTTGAGTGATTGCACCTGGGCGAAGAATGTGTGGAGTGCTGCCAGTGCAATCGATGATTGATGATTCGACGCCAACTTGTGAAGGTCCACCGTCAAGGATGATGTCATTGGCAGAAAGGTATTGATCGAGTTCTTCACGAACGGCATCGGCTGTAGTTGGTGAGACATGACCAAAGCGGTTAGCGCTCGGGGCGGCAATTCCTTGAACACCTATTTGTTGTGCCGCTTCGAGAAGAGCTAGCGCCACAACATGATCAGGTACGCGCAGGCCAACGGAGTCTTGTCCCCCAGTAACAAAATCTTTTGCCTCTGGAGATCGCTTACAGATAAGTGTCATTGGCCCTGGCCAAAAAGCACGGGCTAGTGCAATTGCATATTCTGAAATCTCATCTGCCCAATATCCGATGCCATCCATAGAAGAGATGTGAACGATGAGTGGGTGATCTGCTGGGCGACCTTTTGCGGCATAGATCTTGGCAACGGCTTTTTCGTTTGATGCATCAGCACCAAGCCCGTAGACAGTTTCAGTAGGAAAAGCGACTAGATTTCCTTCCTTGATTGAGGCGGCAGCCGATGTCATCGCATCTGCGGTGCAGCGCGATACGAATTGGTTGGTGCTCATGTCCGCAATTATCCCTGCTTTTGCGAGAAGATAACCACATGGCTCAGGCGCTCAATAAGAAGGTAAAGGTCGTGCAGATCATTGCACGCATGAATGTGGGTGGTCCTGCAGTCATTGTCGCCGACTTGATGCGAAGTATCGATTCATTGAAGGTTGAGCAAGTGCTAATCACTGGATATTGCGATTCTGATGAAGCTGATTATTTGGAGACTGTGGCTACAGATATCAAAGCCACACGAATTGCAGGCCTTGGTCGCTCAGTCTCGGTGGTCTCAGATGTTCGTGCTTTTTTCGCACTCGTTGCGATGATTAAGAAGATTGCACCTGATGTTATTCATACCCACACGGCAAAAGCTGGTGTGCTGGGTCGGTTAGCTGCAATTTTGGCTGGGCGCAGCGCAAAGCGTGTCCATACATTTCATGGTCACTTGCTGCATGGGTACTTCAGTGGGTGGAAGGTAAAACTCGTTATTGCTATTGAAAAGTTTT
>JBILSO010000056.1:0-6440 GCA_044372065.1 Candidatus Planktophila sp.
CACACATTGGATTTATCAAAGTTCGAACAAATGGAGTGAAGCGAGCAAGAAAGAGCGCTTTGCCGATTCCATACTTCTTTAACCACTTCTCTGTGGCCGCAACCTTAGATTGATTAAAAACTCGACTATTTGGGCGATCGAATAACTTTTTCCCATACTTGTGCCCTATGAAATATCCAGTCTGCGATCCGGCGATTACACAGAGTGGCCCACCAATAAGTAATCCGACGATTGGAAGCTGAACTCCGTTTAACGCCTCACTCGCCGCACCAGAAGCTCCCACCCCTGCAAGAAAGAGGAGTGAATCTCCCGGAAAGAGCATCCCAACAAGCAATCCAGTCTCAGTAAATAAGATTGCAAGGATTCCGATAAAGCCAAAAGTGGAGATCAATGTCTCCGGATGCAGGGAATTAATTAACGAATCCACAAGTTGAGGATAAGGTACGCCAGCCGCCCGCTCTTCAATGGGAGGGCCCCCACCCAACCTTTTTGAGCGTAAACGTGCTGCGGAGTTGGCGTAATAAATAGGTATACACCTACAATTCCCGACATCTCGTGCCCGCATGCAGGCGGGCCCTAAATCTCCAACGGAGGAGAACTGATGCGCTTTAACGCCGCAGCTACCAATGCAGTCGAAGTAGTAGGTAAAGAACTCAACATCTCATACGTGGTCCTAGGAATCTCACTGGCAGCCCTTGCCATCGCATGGTTCCTTCGCGGCCAGGTCTTGGCAGCAAGTGAAGGAACAGCCAAGATGATTGAAATCGCTGAGGCAGTTCAGGAAGGTGCCGCCGCTTACTTAAAGCGCCAGTTCACCACCTTGTCCTACTTTGTTGGAATCGTCTTCTTTCTACTCTTTGCACTCCCTGCTGAATCAATGTCGATCAAGATTGGTCGCTCACTCTTCTTCCTCATGGGTGCAGCGTTCTCAGCACTTGTTGGTTACAACGGTATGTGGCTCGCTGTTCGCGCAAATGTTCGCGTTGCAGAAGCTGCTCGCCAAGGAAGTGCGACCAATGCGGTGCAGATCGCATTCCGCACAGGTGGCGTTGTTGGTATGACAACAGTTGGTCTCGGACTCATCGGAGCAGCTGGCGCAGTTGTTATCTTTAAATCAGATGCCCCAACAGTTCTTGAAGGTTTTGGTTTCGGTGCTGCAATGCTCGCGATGTTTATGCGCGTTGGTGGCGGTATCTTTACAAAGGCAGCGGATGTCGGAGCTGACCTTGTCGGTAAAGTTGAAAAGAACATTCCAGAAGATGACCCACGTAACCCTGCAACAATTGCAGATAACGTAGGAGATAACGTCGGTGACTGTGCTGGTATGGCTGCAGACTTGTTCGAGTCATATGCAGTAACACTTGTTGCAGCACTTATCTTGGGTAAGGCAGCTTTCGGTGTCGAAGGTCTTGTCTATCCATTGATCGTTCCAGCAATCGGAATCGTTACCGCAGTAATTGGTATCTTCCTTACACGTTTGCGCAGCACTGATAAGTCAGCAATGACAGCAATTAACCGCTCATTCTTTACCTCTGCACTGATTTCAGCGGTATTGGTAGGTCTTGCAACATTTACTTACCTACCAGCATCACTTAACGGTCTTATTGCACCAAGTGCTGACATCTTGGCAGAAGCTGGCGATATCAACCCACGCGTTCTCACATTCGGCGCAGTTCTTATCGGTATTGCACTCGCAGCAGCGATTCAGGTTCTCACCGGCTTCTTCACTGAAGTTGGTCGCCGACCAGTAAACGATGTTTCAGCATCATCACAGACAGGTGCTGCAACAGTGATTTTGGCTGGTATTTCAGTAGGTTTTGAATCTGCGGTTTACTCAGCAATCTTGATCGCATCAGCAGTATTTGGTGCCTTCCTACTTGGTGGCGGATCAATCGTCTTGTCACTCTTTGCAATTGCAATCGCAGGTACTGGTCTCCTTACAACCGTAGGTGTGATCGTTGCGATGGATACATTTGGTCCTATCTCAGATAACGCTCAAGGCATTGCAGAAATGTCAGGAGATGTTAAGGGTGATGGCGCAAAGATCCTTACCAGCCTTGATGCTGTTGGAAACACAACAAAGGCAATTACAAAGGGAATCGCAATCGCAACCGCTGTTCTTGCAGCTACTGCGCTCTTCGGTGCATTTACAGATGCAATCAAGACCGCTGTTAAGGAAGCTGTTGCAGCCGGTACAGAAGTTGCACCACAGTTCCAGGGTGTTCTCGATGTTGCAGATCCACGTAACCTCGTGGGCTTGATCATCGGTGCAGCAGTTGTATTCCTCTTCTCAGGTCTTGCAATCAACGCAGTCTCTCGTGCAGCAGGTGCTGTGGTTATGGAAGTTCGTAACCAATTCAAGTTGCACCCAGGAATCATGAACGGAACACAGAAGCCTGAATACGGTCGCGTTGTTGACATCTGTACTCGTGATTCACTCCGCGAACTTGTAACACCAGGAATCTTGGCTGTTATGGCTCCAATCGCTGTTGGCTTCGGTCTTGGCGTTGGCGCACTTGGTGCATACCTTGCTGGTGCAATCGGAACCGGAACTCTTATGGCTGTATTCCTCTCTAACTCAGGTGGAGCATGGGATAACGCGAAGAAGATGGTTGAAGATGGAAATTACGGCGGAAAGGGTTCAGAAGCTCACGCCGCAACAATCATTGGTGACACTGTTGGAGATCCATTCAAGGACACAGCAGGTCCAGCAATTAACCCATTGATTAAGGTGATGAACCTTGTTGGTCTCTTGATCACTCCAGCAATCGTTGGATTTGCTCTACCAACTCAGTCATCTGCATCGGTTGCGATCGCACTCGCAGCAACAGCATTTATCGTTGCTGCTCTTGTTCGCAATCGTCGTCAATCAACCTCCATCGAGTACTAAGAACCCCCAGAAAAGGTTTCCCCACTTAGGTATTCATGGCAAAAGATCTTAAAAAGCTCGTCATCGTTGAATCACCAGCGAAGGCGCGCAAAATTGGCGGCTACCTTGGCGATGAATACATCGTCGAGGCTAGCGTCGGCCATATTCGAGATCTGCCACAGCGCGCAGCCGATATTCCAAAAGAGGTAAAGAAGTTCCCTTGGTCTAAAGAGGGCGTCGATATCGAAAACGATTTCGCACCTCTCTATGTCATCAACCCCGATAAGAAGGCGAAAGTCGCCGAACTTAAAGAGTTGATGAAGGGCGCTGAAGAACTTATTCTGGCAACGGATGAGGATCGCGAAGGCGAAGCAATTGCCTGGCACTTAGTTGAAGTCTTGCAACCAAAGATTCCAATCAAGCGCATGGTCTTTAATGAAATTACAAAAGAAGCGATTCAGGAAGCGGTAGAAAATACCCGCGATCTTGATTATCACTTGATCGATGCTCAAGAAACTCGTCGCGTACTTGATCGACTCTATGGATATCGATTATCGCCAGTCTTGTGGAAGAAAGTCATGCCACGTATCTCTGCCGGTCGCGTGCAATCTGTTGCAACCAAACTCATCGTTGAAAAAGAACGCGAACGCATGGCCTTTATCTCAAGTTCTTGGTGGGATCTCAACGCCACCTGCGATCTTGGATTTACCGCGCGCTTACTGAGCGTTGAAGGCAAGAAAGTAGCTGCTACCAGCGACTTTGGAGCTGATGGCGCAGTCAAAGAGAAATCACTTGAAAACATTTTGCTTCTTGATGAAACCGGTGCACGTTCACTTGTTGAGTCCCTCAAGGGTCAACCACTAGTTGTAAAGTCGATGGAGGAATCTCCACGTACCGAACGCCCTAAGCCACCATTTACAACATCAACAATGCAGCAAGATGCCGGATCACGCCTTGGTTGGGGTGCGCAGATCACAATGCGTATTGCACAACGCTTATATGAAAACGGCTACATCACATATATGCGTACCGACTCCGTAAATCTTTCAGCGCAAGCAATAAGCGCAGCCCGCGCTGCTGCAAAGTCACTCTACGGCGCAGACCATGTCGCATCAGAGCCACGCGTCTATCAAGGTAAGACAAAGAACGCACAAGAAGCACATGAAGCTATCCGTCCAGCAGGAGATACATTTAAAACTCCAGGTGAGCTAGCACCAGAACTTTCACGCGATGAGTTCGCGTTGTATGACTTGATTTGGAAGCGCACTGTTGCATCCCAAATGGCCGATGCCAAGAAGATGCAGATGCGCGTTGACTTCGATGTCACCACTGCAGATAAGAAAGATGCCATCTTCCGCGCCAACGGCAGTGTGATTACATTTCCAGGCTTCTTAGCAGCTTATGACGATATTCCAGATGAGAACGCAAAAGTTGATGAAGAGTCAACCGATAAGCGTCTTCCGGCAATGACGATGGGCCAATCTGTAAAGGTCAGCGAATACACCTGCGAAGGCCACGACACAAAACCACCCGCACGTTACACAGAGCCAACTCTTGTGAAGAAACTTGAAGAACTTGGTATCGGTCGCCCTTCAACATTTGCTTCAATCTTGCAGACAATTCAAGATCGTGGATATGTCTACAAGCGTGGCCGCGCTCTCGTTCCAACCTTCTTAGCATTTTCAGTGACAGGGTTACTTGAAACTCACTTCACCAAGCTCGTTGATTACGAATTTACCGCGAGTATGGAAGAAGATCTCGACAAGATCGCAGCAGGTGAAGCAACCCGCATCGATTGGCTCCGCGATTTCTATTACGGCCACGATGGACAACCTGGTCTAGAAGTATTAGCTGCAGACCTCGGCGTCATCGATGCGCGTGCCACAAACACGATGAATCTTTCAGCCGATATCGAAATCCGCGTTGGACGTTACGGTCCATATCTGCAACAGAACCTGCCTGACGGAGAACGTAAACTCGCAAACATTCCTGAAGGTTTAGCACCTGATGAACTCACGCTAGAAAAAGCAATTGAGCTTTTAGCTGCACCATCTGGTGAACGCGAACTCGGTATCGATCCAGTGACAGGCTTTGAAGTGATCGCAAAGTCTGGTCGCTTCGGTCCATACATCACTGAGATTTTCCCTGAAGAACCTGTTGAACTTAACGATAAGGGCGAACCAAAGACGAAGCGTAAGAAGAAAGATGCACCAAAGCCAAAGACTGCATCACTTCTCTCAACAATGACGCTAGATACGATCACCATTGACGATGCACTTCGCCTGCTCTCACTCCCACGCATATTAGGTACAAACTCTTCAGGCGAAGAGATCACTATTCAAAACGGTCGCTATGGTCCATACCTCAAGGCCGGTACCGATTCACGCACACTGACATCAGAGGATCAACTCTTCACACTCACTATTGATGAAGCGCTTGAGATTTACTCAAAGCCAAAGGAACGCCGTCGCGGTGTTGCAAAACCACCACTGAAAGAACTTGGTAAAGATCCTGGTAGCGATCGCGAAGTAATCGTTAAAGATGGTCGCTTCGGAATGTATGTCACCGATGGCGAGACCAATGCAACCCTGCGCCGCGGAGATACTCTCGAAGCACTCACCCTTGACCGCGCACTAGAACTATTAGCGGGACGCCGTGCATGGGAAGCCGAAAACGGCCCATCACCAAAGAAGGCCCGTAAAAAGGCAGCGAAAGTAAAGGCTGGCGATACCGCGCCAACACTGACAAAGAACACCGTGAAGAAAGCTGCAAAGAAGAAGGTTGCAAAGAAAGCTGCAACAGGCAAGGCAAAGAAAAAGTGAGTAAGCAGAAGTGGTTAATTACAGGCGGTGCTGGATATATCGGCACACACATTGCCGACCTCTTCATCGAGGCCGGTAAAGATGTAGTTCTACTTGATTCGCTCTACCAAGGCCTTGAATCACGCGTTGAATACCTGCGCGCAAAGCACGCGATTGAGATTCCATTAGAAGTTATTGATATTCGCGATTACGCAGCTGTTGACGCACTGCTTGCCGCACACAAATTCACCGGCATCGTGCACACCGCAGCTCTTAAGGCAGTGGGCGAATCGATGGAGAAACCCGATGAGTACCAAGAAGTAAATTACACCGCCACCGTTGAACTACTAGAGGCGGCAAAACGCCACGATGTGACACGCTTTATCTTCTCTTCAACTGCCGCCGTTTACGGAAGTCCAGATTCAATGGATCCATGTCGCGAAGATGGACCAACCGCACCGATTTCACCATACGGATCTTCAAAGTTAATGGCGGAAAACAAAGTCACAGAATTTATCTCCATCCCAGGAAACCACGGATCTTCTCTTCGCTTCTTTAATGTTGTCGGTAGTGCTAACAAAGCGTTATTGGATAACTCAGTCGAGAATCTTGTGCCGATTGTTATCAACCGCATTAAGAGCGGACAAGCACCTGTGATCTACGGAAATGATTATCCGACTGTAGATGGCACATGTGTTCGTGATTATGTTGATGTGCGCGATATTGCTGCAGCTCATCTCGCGATCGCCGATGCCACAACCGCACTTCCT
>JBILSO010000057.1:0-6337 GCA_044372065.1 Candidatus Planktophila sp.
TCTCGGTTTTGATCATGTCTTCAAGCCAAGCGATTTCTCGCATGGCCGATTCCAACGAGTGGCGGCGCCACTCTTCTAGATATTTATCGATACCCGAAGGCGAGCGCTCGAGTTCGACTCGGAGCATCTCGGCCTTCTCTTGAAGCCGACGGTGACGCCCTTCAAGAATTCTGATTCTGTTCTTTGTTGATGTAGGGCTAAAGAAAGCGAAACGGATTTCAAAGCCATCGTCTTCCCATGCCTCCGAGGTAACGCTCTCGGCCAGCTCAACGAAGCGATCTTCTCCGGCTTGGGTAATCGCATAGACAATGCGTGAGCGACGCGATCCGGCCTCGGCTGTCGTCTCTTTGATTAACCCCGCCTCCAACATTCTGCGAAGTTGTGGGTATAGGACTGAGAAGGACAGCGCTCTGAAGGGACCGAAAATTGCGCTTATTCGTTTGCGCAGCTCATAGCCATGCAGCGGGCTCTGTGAGAGGAGGCCAAGGAGTGCAAACTCCAAAGACTCTGCACGTGAGCGCATGGCTCCTCCTAGATCTTGATGGTTATATATCGAGCGCTATATATCGAATCGATATATCGGACGCTATTCAATACGAAATACGGGCGCTAGGCAACTCTCAGGAGATTCCGACTCGCCGAGGGCTACTAGTGGGTTCCCTAGGAGTTAGTTCTACCCTCATAACTGGTCATCCTGGCCTGCCGCCCACGCTTAGCGGTGCGCGGTATTCGAGGAAGGAAATCTACGTGTCACTATTTACATGGAAACTCCATGGCGATGGCTCAACGATCAAATCTGGAGAAGTCGTAGCCCCAGATGAGCGCTTGAGCTGGCCATTTACCATCGGACTTGGCTTGCAGCATATCGCTGCCATGTTTGGAGCAACATTCCTTGTTCCAATCCTTACTGGCTTTCCCGCCACAACCACACTCTTCTTCTCTGGCGTCGGCACCCTCCTCTTCCTCATTATTACCCAAAACAAAGTGCCAAGCTATCTCGGTTCATCTTTTGCATTCCTCGGACCAATCTCTGCGGCAATGGGCGCAGAAGGTGGCGGAATGGCAGGAGCGCTCGGCGGTATCGTCTTTACAGGTGCGCTCTTAATACTTGTAGGACTTGTCGTTCGAGCTGCAGGCATCGGCTGGATCAATACTTTGATGCCGCCAATCGTTACTGGCGCGATCGTTATGTTGATCGGACTCAATCTTGCACCAGCTGCTAAGAATAATTTCCAAGGCCTGGTTGGTGGAAAAGTTGTAGATGAAAATGCAACCATGATCGGAATTATTACTCTCGTTTCAATCGGTCTGCTCACCGCTTTCTCTCGCGGCATTATCGGACGCATCAGCATCTTCCTTGGTCTTGCTATCGGTTACATCACCGCACTTGCCATGGGTAATGTCAACACAGATGGAATCAAGGCGGCCAAATGGGTTGCAGCACCGACCTTTGAAACTCCAACATTTAAATTCAGCATCATGATCCTCTTCATCCCTGTTGTTCTTGTGCTTATCGCAGAGAACGTTGGACACGTCAAAGCAGTTGCCGCGATGACTGGCAAAGATCTCGATGACCAAATGGGTAATGCCCTGATGGCAGATGGTGTTGCAACCACTCTTGCGGGCGCAGGTGGCGGTTCTGGAACAACTACGTATGCTGAGAACATCGGTGTCATGGCATCAAGTCGCGTCTACTCAACTGCTGCATATTGGGTCGCTGGATTCGGTGCAATCCTGCTCTCGCTCTCTCCTAAATTTGGTGCGGTTCTTGCCGCTACTCCTATGGGGGCACTCGGTGGTGCAGGTACAGCACTCTTCGGAATGATTGGAATCCTCGGAGCACGAATCTGGGTTGATAGCCGCTCAGATTTCTCAAATCCAATAAATCTCCTTGTAGTTGCATCAGCGATCATTATCGGCATCGCGGATTACTCATGGACAAAGGGTGATTACACCTTTACCGGTATCGTCAATGGAACACTCGTTGCGGTAATTGGTTATCACGTACTTCATGCGATTGCGAAAGCACGCGGGAAGTAATCTCAGTAATCAAAAAGCTAAGGCCTCGGATAACCCTCCGGGGCCTTAGCTTTTTTTGTTTCTCTATGATGTACTCATGAATTTCTTGGGATTAGTCGTACCAAGCCGCATCGGTGAGTATCTCATTGCCGCTGTCGTGATTATTTTGGCACCCGGCCCAAGTGTTCTCTTTGTGATTGCACGAGCGATCGCTTGGGGTCGCAGAGTTGCAGTTCTCACAGTTCTTGGAAATTCATC
This sequence comes from Candidatus Planktophila sp., assembly GCA_044372065.1. Taxonomy (GTDB): domain Bacteria; phylum Actinomycetota; class Actinomycetes; order Nanopelagicales; family Nanopelagicaceae; genus Planktophila. The sequence continues at coordinate 2,278 of JBILSO010000057.1, forward strand.
GGGGGCACTCGTACTCTCAATCATTGTGGCCCTTGGTTTTGGACCCCTGCTCTCGCGTTCAGAACTTCTCTATGCTGCAGTGCAATGGGGTGGTGGTCTATACCTTCTCTTTCTCGGAATTGATGCATGGAGAAAACGAACCGCCCATGCGGCCGATATGAGCGTTAGCCAACGACACTCAACGCTTAGTGTTTCTACGCGCTATGGGAGGAATCGTCATCATGATTCTTGGCATTCTTGTCATTGCAACTGTTGCTCGTGATTTAATCGCGCCATGAGCCAGAAGAAAATTGTGCGTCCCGATAAACCTGCCAGAGATACGATTTCACCATCTGATCTCACCTTTGGTCTGTCGACATGCAAAAGATGTCTATGGATTAAGTATTGGTTTAAGGTCACGATGCCTGGACAATTTCCTCTTGTAAAACCGCTATCTGAGGCGCAGGAAGAACATTTTCGACGAGCATCAATGCAGGAGCTAGATCCATCTCTACCTGCGGGCGTTGTTAAACAGTGGGGGCAATGGGTTAAGTCAGCACCGCTTGTGATTGATGGACGTCAGACTGCGTGGAAGATTCTTGGTATTTACGATCTTCTCGCCCATTACGAAGATGGCTCTGTGGGAATCATCGATTGCAAAGTCTCTGATTCAGAACGTGACAATGGTGCCTTCTATGCACCTCAGTTAGAGGCCTACGCTCATGCCCTGGAGAATCCTGATCGAGGCAAGCCATTTCCAGTTTCCACTATGGGTCTTCTTGTGTGGAGACTCAATGGCATTGCAGAGACTGCAGATGGAGCACATGGATTTGGCGTGACTCAGCACTATCTACCGGTAGAGCGAGATAGCAAGAAATTCCAAGAGCTACTTGTTGAGTTGATTGATGTGATCGAAGGAGAATTTCCTGAAGCTGGTCCTGAGTGCCCGACCTGCAACTATTTGATCCAACGCGAAGAGTTAGAATCGCGCTGATTAATCAGACTCTTCCTCAGTATCACTTTGGGCTCGCTTCTTTGCTTTAACTGCATATTCATCAACATACTCTTGGCCAGATAACTCTTGAATTCGATTCATAATCTGATCTGTCACCACTCGCAGATAAGTCAGATCGGTTGAGTCACCGTCAAAGTACATCGGCTCTCCAAATGTCATTCCTACCCGTTGAATATTTGGAATGACCTGGCCTGTGGGCTGAATCTTTTCGGTGTTAAACATTGCAACTGGAATCACTGGGGCTCCAGATTCAATAGCTAGGCGCGCGATTCCAGTACGTCCTTTATATAAGCGACCATCAGGTGATCGAGTTCCTTCAGGATATATTCCCAAGCATTTACCCTCAGATAGGACTTGGAGACCCGTGATCAAAGCTGCTTCACTGCGGCGGCCACCTGAGCGATCTACCGGAACTTGACCTAACGCGATGAACGTAAGCTTCTTCAATAACCCCTTAGGACCAGGTGATGTGAAGTACTCGCTCTTTGCTAGAAATGTCACTTTTCGTGGAACAACGAGCGGCATAAAAATAGAATCGCTAAATGAAAGATGGTTTGAAGCAATAATCAACGGTCCGCTTGCTGGAACATTGCGAAGCCCTTTCACTTTTGGGCGAAAGAGGATCATCAAGAAGGGCGTCAAGAAGGCGCGCAAAGTGCCATAGGGCAGATTGTTCATGCTCATAATTTAACCCCTTTTCTACTCAATTGGCGAAGTTTGTGCGAATATAAAGCATGACATCCACCCCTAATCACGCAAATGACGAAAATGACGCCCAGAATCCGGGTGGGGATGATAAAGATCTCATCGATGAGAAATTTCAGGCGCTCGTCTCAGGATTATCACTTGATGAGAGTGCGCCAACAACCTATCTTGATGAATTGGATCGAAATGTAGATGATGAGCGATTCACTCCCCCAGTGCCTGCGAAATTGAATCTAAAGAAATTCTTCGCAGATGGTGTGCGTGCCTTCAAGAAGTGGAAAGATAACCCGCGGTCGGATAATTCAGATCTAGATGATGATGGAGCACAGGTATGAGTACAGATTTTCGTTGGGGAATTTTAGCGAGCGGCGGAATTGCACAAGCTTTTGCAAGAGATCTCTCATACTTTAATAACCACATTGTCGCCGCGGTCGGATCGCGCTCCCAAGAGAGCGCGGATGCATTTGCAACTGAGTTTCCTGGCTGTGTCGCTTATGGAAGTTATGAGGACTTAGTCAACGACCCGTCACTTGATGCGATCTATGTTGCCACCCCTCATCCATATCACGTCAGCAATGCAATCCTTGCTCTCAATGCTGGTAAACCAGTTCTATGCGAAAAGCCTTTCACAATTAACGCCAGGGAAGCCCGCGAAATGAAAGTAGCGGCAGATGCAAACGGTGTTGCACTCATGGAGGCGATGTGGGCACGATTCTTGCCGCACATGCATAAAGTGCGTGAGATTTTGGCATCGGGCGTGCTTGGTGACATCTGGGCTGTTGAAGCTGATCACGGACAACGCCTTTCTGATTACGCCAATCCGCGGCATTGGGAACCTTCCCTTGGTGGTGGCGCACTTCTTGATCTTGGAATTTATCCAATTTCTTTTGCTCATATGGTTTTAGGTAAGCCTGATTCAATTACCTCATCAGCAACCTTTACAGATAAAGGTGTTGATGCCAGTTCAACTGCAATCTTTAACTACAGCAGCGGAGCTCAAGCAATCCTGACATCAACCATGATGGTCTCAACTCCGTGCCGAGCAACAATCTGCGGAACGCTGGGTAAGGTCGAAATAGATCGCACCTTTTACAACCCAGCTTCAATGCGAGTCATCATGCACGACGGCACTACTACTGAATATCCCAATGATTACAAAGGGCATGGCCTTCGCGAACAAGCAAAAGAGTTTGAACGCGTAGTTCGCTCAGGCGCAATGAATTCACCAATCCTTACTCCTGACGAGAGCATTGAGATTATGGGCTCACTTGATGAGATACGGCGTCAGATCGGTCTTATCTATCCCAGCGAAAAATAGGTAGAACTACAAGCGGGCCAAATCAGCAACGCCCACTAGCCCTGCTTCATTTCCGAGTTCGGCTGGAACGATATCTGGATAAGGATGCTTGCCCGCAAAAGGCATGTGTCGTGTCATTGATTCACGGGTTGGCGCAAGAAGAATCTCTCCTGCCTCAACAACGCCGCCACCGATGACGACGCGTGTCGGATCTAAAATGACACAGAGAGATGCAATTCCTGCACCAAGAAAATGTGCGGTTGTATTAAACGCTGCAAGGGCGACAGGGTCACCGTTCTGAGCGGCCTCTGTAATGTGTTTTCCGGTTAGGCCATCAAGTGTCCCGTTACCAAGTGCAAGTAAATTTCGCGCTAGCTCAGGTGTAGCACTTATGGCCTCACGAGCATGGCGCATGAGTGCGCTACCGCTTGCGTATTGCTCAAAACACCCCCGAGCGCCGCATCCACATAAGTGACCATCAGGAACAACGCGCATATGTCCGATCTCTGCAGCAGTTCCAAATCCGCCGCGGTAGAGATTTCCGTTCACAACAATGCCGCCGCCAATACCCGTACCTACAGTGACAATAAGGAGATGATCATGGCCGCGACCTGCACCAAATGCGGCCTCTCCCCACGCTGCCGCATTGGCATCATTTTCAATCACAACTGGTAAGCCAAGCAGAGCTGTTAATTGCGCGTCTAGATCAACACCATTCCATCCTGCGATATTTGGAGTGGCAAGCATTGTTTTGCGATCAGATGAGACAAAACCCGCAGCTGATATTCCTACTGAATCAACCGAGTATGAAGACATTAATTCTCGAGCTACATCAGCAATGGTTTGAGTTAAAGCACTACCACCTTCACGAGGAGTATCCCTGCGTGCATCGATGAGAATCTTTCCAGATTCGTCTACAACTCCGCCGAGTACTTTAGTGCCACCGACATCAATACCAATTGTGTAACTCACTAGTGCAATTAACCTTCGCAGTGCTCTTTGAGTTGAGCAAGTGCTTGATCAATTGTTGTCTTCTCCTGCTTTGTCACCATCATTTGTGGAAT
>JBILSO010000058.1:0-6297 GCA_044372065.1 Candidatus Planktophila sp.
AGAGTTTCATCAAAACCAATTTGATCTCCGAATGAGACGAGAACTTTCTGCAGTAATGGATATGCAGCAGCATTTGAAGTTGCTCTTACATATACAGGTTGCACATAGAGCAGACCATTTCCAACTGGAAGTGTCAGCAAGTTTCCGAGAACTACATCAGAGCCACCCTGACGCAAGAGTGAGAGTGAGTTAGCAACTTCTGGCTTTGCTTCGAAGTTTGATGCCACCTGTGATGGTCCTGCCACGTTTGTACTACGTGGAAGCTGCAACACAGTCATCTTGCCGTAGTCAGGTCCATTGGTTGAGTTAACAACTGCAAAGGCTGAAAGGTTTTCACGGCCACCTCGTGGAACGAATGGAGTGGTGAGTGAGAATGCTGGCTCCTTTGATCCTGGCAACTGAAGTGTCAGATAGTAAGGAGGTTGCGCAGCAGCGTTTGCACCGAATGTTGAAGGATCACGTGGCACGCGCCAGAAATCTTGTCCTCCGTAGAAAGCATCGGATGTCTTGACGTGATACGAGCTCAAGACATCGCGCTGAACACGGAAGAGATCTTCTGGGTAGCGAACGTGATCGAGTAGCTGAGCAGACATCTTGCTCTTAGGAGTCACTGTGCCTGGGAAGGCCTTCATCCAAGTCTTTAGAACTGGATCCTTCTCATCCCACTGATACAAAGTAACTGTGCCATCGTAGGCATCAACTGTCGCCTTTACAGAGTTACGAATGTAATTCACATTTCTATTAGCTTGTGCAGTGACTGCACCTGAATTTGCAGTGAGCGCATCAGTTGTTGCAGTAGAAAGTGTTGTGGTCTGAGAATATGGGTAGCTAGCACTTGTTGTGTAGCCATCGATAATCCACTGAATGCGACCATCAACGATTGCTGGATATGGATCTCCATCAAGGGTTAACCATGGCGCAACCTTTGCAACGCGATCACGTGGATTACGTTCAAAGAGAATCTTTGAATCCTTGTTGATCAAGCTTGAGAGCAGAATGCGCTGCTCTTGATACTTGATTGCAAAGAGCAACTTATTAATTGTGCTACCGACAGGAACGCCGCCCTTACCTGAGTAAGTGACATTCTTCTGTCCGTTTGGAGAATTATCATCTGGATAATCGAATTCGACTGGGTTGTCAGTCTTTACTCCACCAATGATTGAGTAATCAGGGACGTTCTCACCGAAGTAGATGCGCGGCTCGAATTCGCCAAGGCCCTTCGTTGATGGGAGATCACCAACGGCAAATGTTGGCTTTCCATCCACATCTCGTGAGTTACCGAAAGCTGCTACGAATCCGAAACCGTGTGTATAGACAAGGTGGTCGTTAATCCAGTTACGGCTTGGGTTACCTTCGATATTAAGTTCGCGGACCGCAACGATTGTGTCGCGTGAGACGCCGTTAACATTGTAACGATCAACATCGAGGGACTCTGGGAATGTGTAATAAGGCTTGATCTGCTGGAGTTGACGGAATGTTGCTGAGAGAACATTCGGATCCATCAAACGGATATTTGCAATTGTTGCTGCATCGTTAGCGAGCTGTCCCGCATTCGTCGTTAGCGTTGCATCGTAATCCTGCATGACGACACCATCGATACCGTAGGCGGCACGAGTAGAGTCAATATTGCGCTGAATAAATGGCGCTTCTTTTGATGATTCCGATGGCTTAACAGTGAATTGCTGAATTGCTGCTGGATAGATTCCAGCGATAAGAACAGATGAAACAACAAGGAGCGCGGTACCGGCTGTTGGAAGAAGCCATGAACGACGGAAAATGTTGGCGAAGAAGAGAAGTGCACAGACAACTGCAATTGCAGACAAGATTGCCTTTGCTGGAAGAAGCGCGTTGACATCGGTAAATGTCATACCGGTGATCAAACGATTTTCCTTAAGGGCTAGGGCGTAACGGTCATACCAATAAGCAACCGCTTTCAGAAGAACGAGACATCCTAGAAGAACTGAAATCTGCACGCGTGCTGCTGTTGTGGTGCGCTCTGTTGGTGCTTGCGGGCGGATTCCACCATAGAGGTAGTGGACGCCGACTGCTGCAACAGCAGAAATGAGCACAAGTGAAATTCCCCAGCTGATGAGTGCTTGATACATCGGCAACTTAAATGCGAAGAATGAAACATCTAAACCGAATTGTGGATCTGTAACACCAAATGGCGTTGCATTTCTAAATTGAAGCCACGTTGACCAGAAGACAGCTCCTGAACTTCCACCGAAGTAGACAAGTGCTGCTGCGATTCCAAGAAATACCCAACGGCGAATCGGTTCGATCTGAGCGCGGTAACGCTCAAGATTATCTGCCTCAACTGTTAGCGGTACATATAAAGGTCTACGTCGATAGGCAATCAAGATGTTTGCGCTGACAAAGAGTGAGGTGATGAGACCAACAACTACAAAGAGTGTGATCTTGGTGGTGAGAACCGTGCTCCAGACTGATGTAAATCCAACAGATTTAAACCAGAGCCAATCGATGTAGAAGCCACTTGAACTAAATATTGCAAAGCCAAGAAGGGCGATGATACCGATGGTGATATTGAGCGGTTTGCGCAGTTGATTCATGCTCCTAAACTATCGCAACCCTTAGGACTCTTCGAATTTAGCGCCGCAACAGCCTCATCAATAGTGCCTACAGCGGCCACGGTGATGCCCTCAGGTATAGAAGAAAGTTCTGAACAGTTGGCCGCAGGGGCGAGGAAGAGATCGGCACCAGCTCGCTTTGCCGCGACAATCTTCTCTTCGATCCCACCGATTGCACCGATCGAGCCGTCTTTCTCAATTGTTCCAGTGCCAGCGATTGATCGTCCCCGAAGCAGATTTTCTTTTGTCAGCATTTCAATAATGGCCAAAGTGAAGATCATGCCTCCGCTGGGTCCACCAGTTTTCTTTACTGCGATTGAAATATCTTCCGAGGTAAGTTTTTCAAATCCACGATCTGGATATGTGCGTACGAGGTAATCGAGTGCGATGGTGCGCGCGTAATCTTGCGAGCCCTCCATCTCTGCCTTTGATTGTTTCTCTTCTTCCTCTGATGTGATTCCAGGTGGGTAGATCACACTCGTCGGCAACACAACTTGATCTGTTCGTACCCATCGATAGAGCATCTCGATTCCAGGAACATAACCACCGGGTGCAGTGATTCGAATTGTTAAGAGATAGAACTGGCCATCGACGGGATAGCTGGTGGCGTTACTCTTCTTTGGAAGAGAAACAATCTCAGGAAAGATTCCTTGCGGTGTCCCAGGTGCAATCGCTACAAATTGAAGTGGTGAGAGAAAGCCGGCCACAAAGAAGAGTGTGACAAGTGCTCTGGAAAATCGAGGAAGGCGTATACGGCTTGTGATGCCATCATTGCCATCATTGCCATCATTGCCATCATTGCGAGTGAAGCGGCTAATGCCAGAAAAACGTAACACGAGACTTACTTTTCTCGTCCTTCAGAATTCTCCGTGCTCTCATCGACGTAGGTCACGGTTTCAGCTTCTCTAAATGCGCCTTGGAATTTCTGGAATTGGTTCACTGAACGAGACGTTTCAGTCTCATATTTATCTTTAAATTGAGTCACCCAGAGGACATATCCGAGAGCGCCGATGAGTCCAGCAGCGGGAACTACCCACCAGATGAGCGCTAGGAATGCGTTGGACATCCCGCTAGCCTACTGGCTTTCTCGCACACGCACTCTTCGACAAATGGTCTGCAACCTGGGAAGAAAATGGCGAGTATTCGTGTTCTACTACTACGAGATTTAGTCAGCAGTGGAATGCACCCAGAAGCGGAGTGCATCTAAAGGTGAAGGGGGCGGTGGAGATCGATGACTCCTTTTGGATTTACACCTCCTAATGGTCCTAATGGTCCAGATGGACCTGATGATGGAAGTCGCGATGGATCAGGTGATCACAGTGGGCCAGAAGATTTCAACGAGATGCTCCGTGCGATTCAAGAACAGATGCGCGAGCAGTTTGAAAAGTTAGGCATACCTATGGAGAACATGGAGAACTTGCAATTCATGTCACCAGAAAATCTCACTGCCATGTTTTCAAACATGCCAGGGATGCCAGGATTTGGTCTTGGTCCACAAGGTGCTGCAAACGATCCGCTTCCACTTGCGACAGTTCGCGAAACTGCAAAGAAATTTGTTACAGCACATGGTGTTGCACCGCTGAGTACTCGCGATCAAAGCGTTGTGGCAAGTGCATATGAGATCGCAGAGATTTGGCTCAACGAGGCAACTACTTTTCCTTCAGCACTTTCACCCACGCACGCATCGGCAGTCAATCGCGCCGATTGGGTTGACCTGACGATTGCTGGATGGCATCGCGATATTGCACCTCTTGCACAAGGCCTCCTCGAAGCAATGACAGATCTCTTGGCTCAAGCCGGTCGCGAACAAAGTCAGGGCATGGGCGACGGCGAAGGCGAAGGGAGCCAGATTCCACTCGAGGCAATCGGTGGGTTACTGCGTACATTTATTGGATCGATGGTTGCCACTCAACTCGGACAATCAGTGGGTTCTCTTGCAGCAACTGTTACTGGAGCACACGATGCGGGCTTGCCGATTCTTGATCCCGCACGCCCAGTGTTGATTCCAGAAAACATCGCTGCCTGGGCTGCCGATCTTGAGATTCCACAATCAGAAGTCTTTATCTATCACGCACTTCGCGAGAGCGCGGTTGCACGTTTATTTGCCCATAACCCGTGGCTGGTCTCATATATTCAAAGCACGATCACCGAATACGGCCGCGGTATCCGCATCGATCTTGAGGCTATTCAACGCCAGGCAGAAGAGGCGATGAATAACTTTGATCCAAGCCAGCCACTGAATAACCAGATCAATCTCAACGTTGAGTTAAACAATGGAATCTTCTCACCGGAAGAATCACCACAACAGAAAGCAGCTCTTGAAAAGTTAGAGACTGTCCTTGCTCTGATCGATGGTTGGTCTGATGATGTTGTCTCTACTGCTGCCGGAGATCGCATTCCAAGTATTGAACAACTTCGTGAAACCCAACGACGTCGTCGCGCATCATCGACTCCGGCGCAGCAACTCTTTGCAACTCTGTTGGGACTTGAAGTCTCACCACGATTAACTCGTGAGGCGAGCGCATTTTGGAAAGCAATTCGCGAAGAGCAGTCAATAGATAAGCGCGATGGAATCTGGGCTGGAATTCTTCCGACTGCAGATGACCTACAAAATCCATCTGCCTTTATAACTTCGACAGAGATTCCTGATGATCTCTCCGGGCTTCTTTAACAACCCGAGAATCAAAGTTTTCCTGAGCTAGCCCCTTACATCTTCCCTTATAAAATCACTGACAGGAAAAGCGAAGTCCCCGGTCGCACATTAAATATCTGCCTTCCCCTTGCAGATATCAAACGGTTATCCGAGGACTTCGTAGGCAAAAAGTACGGCGAACGAGCGCGCAAATCAAATGCATATCGCATTGACACGAGTTAGTTTTTTAACTATAGAGAAATTTCTATTGCACCCGAACCTCAACACCAACTTGAGGTTTCATCGACAATGTGCGATTTACGGCAATTGCGAGGTGAGTGCGAGTACTTTTATCCCGTGAAGAATGAACTCTCGACAGATGGTGAACTCGAAGTCCAAACTCTTCCTGGAATTGATGAGGGCGAGATCATCGTGATCCGCTCCAAGCGTCGCAAACGAAACCTGTCGGCCTATCGTCAAGGTGGGCGGATCGTGATTTCGATCCCGGCCAGCATGAGTAAGGCCGATGAGCGCGCCATGGTCCCTGAGATGATCGCCAAGATCCGCAGCCAAGAAGCTGCCAAGACCCCAACCGAGAGCGTCCTCACCGAGCGGATCGATGCCCTCCTCGCCCAGTGGGCTCCTGAGATCACCCAACGTCCTGCAAGCGTGGCTTGGCGTTCCATGCGCGAGCGCTGGGGCTCCTGCACAAGCGTGGATCGCACGATTCGCATCTCAGATCGCCTCCAGCTCGCCCCTGATTACGCCTTGGATTACGTTCTCTTCCATGAGGCGATCCACCTCGCCCATAGCGACCATGGCGAGGAGTTCACCCAGATTCTGGCCCGTTTCCCCGACGGCGAGCTCGCTAGCGCCTATCTCGATGGCTATGAGGCGGCGGAAAGGGCGTTGGCAGCCCCCGTTGAGCTCAAGAAATTAGGGTAGAAAGTCGAGAAAAACTCCCCCGATTGAGCCCACTTTGAGCGTGAGCGGGAGTATCGTCAAGCCTGAACGAGTGCGCTCCTAGCGCATACGTCGATAGGAGGCAGAAAAATGGCAGAGACAAATGAGGCTTAC
>JBILSO010000014.1:0-18884 GCA_044372065.1 Candidatus Planktophila sp.
TTAATTTTGAGCGTAAAACTAAGGGGATTTTGATGAATAAGGCCCAATTCATTGCCGCGTTGGCCCCACACTTCAACGACAGCAAGAAGGAAGCAGCTCACGCTGTAGATATCGTTTTTGACACAATCACTCGTGCAATGGCGCGTGGCGAAGATGTCATGATTAACGATTTCGGTAAGTTCAAGAAGGTTGATCGCAAGGCACGTATGGGACGCAACCCATTCACCGGCGAGACAATCAAGATCAAGGCTTCAAAGAAGGCTCGCTTCTTGCCTGCAAAGGCTCTTAAGGAAGTTGTTGCTGGCGATCGCAAGCTCGCTCCAGCACCAAAGCCAGAACCAAAGGTTGTTGCTAAGCCTGCAGCTAAGAAGGCAGCTCCTAAGAAGGCAGCTAAGAAAGTTGTAAAGAAGGCAGCAAAGAAGGCCCCTAAGAAGGCTGCGAAGAAGGTAGTTCGCAAGGCAGCTCCTAAGAAGGCTGCGAAGAAGGTTGCAAAGAAGAAGTAATAATCTCTTCTTTAATAAGGCCCACGCTCTATGCGTGGGCCTTATTTTTTTATATTGATTTCTCTTCCTATCCAGCCCATAAAGCGCGCAGCCAGACTTAGAATTGCGCCATGTCGAGATCAGGTGCTGGGAGTACAAAGCCCCTCAAGATTCGCTTCAATCCGCCAAGCGGTTATCCACTGGGAGTAAATCCAACCTTTCGGTTCTGCGCCACAATTTTGATTCCTGTCATGAAACTCATTGCTCGCTATGACTATCGCGAAGGTGTAAAGATTCCAAAGAGTGGTCCAGCCATTGTGGTCTCTAATCATGTTTCGTACATGGATGCCTTTGCACTAGCTTTCTTGCTCTACTCGCACGGACGTGCGCCAAGATTTCTTGGAAAGTCTCAGGTCTTTAGGGTTCCAATTATCGGCAAGATTCTGTTGGCAGCTGAACAGATTCCAGTCGAAAGAGAAAGTAAAGAGGCACGCGTTGCGTTGCAGTATGCACTTCGATTGCTTGAAATGGGTCATCTCGTTGGCGTTTATCCTGAAGGAACGTTAACGCGGGATAAAGATTATTGGCCAATGATTGCAAAGACGGGTGCTGCACGGTTGGCAGTCATTGCTAAGGTGCCTGTCTATCCAGCCGCACAGTGGGGGACGCAACAAATCTTGCCTCCTTACAGAAAAAGATTGCGCCTTTTTCCTCGAGCGACTGTGCGTTATCGCATCGGTGAGCCCGTTGATCTATCGCGTTGGTACGGAAAAGAGGAGGACCCTGCCGCCATGACCGAAGCCACGGCAGAAATCATGAGGGCAATTACCGCATTGTTGGAGGAGATTCGCGGCCAAGAACGTCCAGCGGCTATCTTTGACCCTCATGCATCTGATTTACCCCGCACAGGAAATTTCAGAAAGAATGGAAAGAAGTAATGAGCAGCATTAGCGTCTTCGGTGCCGGAGCTTGGGGTTCCACCCTTGCTCAAGTGCTCTGCGATGCTGGAAATGATGTTCTGCTCTGGGGCCGCAATTCTGAAACTATCGACGAGATTAATGATCTGCACACAAATCAACGTTACTTGGCGGGTCAAGTACTTCCAGCAAATCTACGCGCGACAACAGATCTTGATGAGGCTTTTGCATTTAGTCAGATTTATGTCCTAGCTATTCCCTCTACGCAACTGAGAGCAACACTCAACGAGTGGAAGCCCAGATTCTCAGCGGGTTGCACGATCGTGAGCACGCTCAAGGGAATTGAAGTTTCGACGATGCTTCGAATGACTGAGATCATCGAAGAGGTTCTGGGTAAGCACAAAATCGCGCTCCTCACTGGGCCGAATCTAGCTGATGAACTTATCTTGCGACAGCCAGCAGGAGCCGTTGCTGCATCAACTTCCCTTGCCGTAGCAGAACATGTCCGTGAACTTTTCCGTACTCCTTATTATCGCGTCTATACATCCGTAGATCTGCTTGGATGCGAATTAGCTGGCTCGATTAAGAACGTAATTGCTTTAGCGGTCGGCATTTCAATTGGAATGGGATACGGCGAAAATACGCAAGCAATGCTCATCACCCGTGGTCTCAATGAAGTTGCACGCTTATGTGCCGCACATGGATCAGATCCGCTGAGCGCCGCCGGTTTAGCTGGGATGGGAGACCTCGTTGCGACATGCGGTTCTCCGCTCTCACGCAATAGAACTTTTGGCGAGCTTCTTGGGAAAACTGGATCAATGGAGATGGCGATTGCACAAGGCGCTAAGACCGTTGAAGGCGTTGCATCATCTGGTGCAATTGTTGAGATTGCACACCGCGTAGGGGTTGAAGTTCCGGTGATTGAGGCGGTTGCAGATATCGTCAATGGCGCTCTCACTCCCGAACAAGCACTTACTCGGTTGATGGAGATCACCACTCAAGCTGAAAACTTCATCCGATGACACAGCGCGTAGCAATTATCTGTGGCGGGCGCAGCAGCGAACATGAAATTTCCTGTACTTCAGCAGGGGGAGTTCTCAGTGCAATCGATCGCTCACTGTACGACCCCGTAGTTATAGGCATCACCAAAAAGGGTAAATGGGTTCTTGTCCCTGAAGGCTATGAACTCTCCATACATAACGGCGCGCTTCCTATGGTTCCGGAAAATGGCAAACCAGTTTCGGTCTCGCCAGAAGGTTTCTCAGTTGATGGAAAATCTCTCGGAATTGAAATTGTTTTTCCAGTACTGCACGGTCCATACGGTGAAGATGGAACCATTCAAGGGCTGCTAGAGATTGCAGATATTCCATTTGTAGGTTCAGGGGTTCTTGCATCTGCAGTTGCGATGGATAAATCATTCGCTAAGCCAATTTTTGCAGCGCACGGAATCAAGGTGGCAGAGGGTCTAGTTGTCCGCAAATCCGAATGGAGTTCCAACAAAGAGTCACTAGCCGCTCAAGTGGCAACTCTCGGCTTTCCTGTATTTGTTAAACCGGCACGAGGTGGTTCAAGTCGCGGCACAACAAAAGTTAAATCTGCCGATCAGTTAGCTGCCGCTGTCGATGAGGCTCATCGCTTCGATCCCAAGGCGATGGTTGAAAATGCTGTGATTGGTCGCGAAATCGAATGCGCGGTGTTGGAAGTTAACGGCAAACCACAAGCATCTATCGTGGGACAGATAGAGATTGATCCCAAATTTGAATTTTATGATTTTGAAGCAAAGTATCTCGATGGTGCAACCAGTATCACCTTGCCGGCACCTATTTCAGAGACGATCGCTGCCCAGATTCAGAGCAAGGCGGTAGAAGCTTTTATTGCTCTGGGCTGCAGTGGCTTAGCTCGTGTCGATTTCTTCTTAACACCAAATGGTGAAGTCATCATCAATGAGCTAAATACGATGCCAGGCTTTACAGCTACTTCAGTTTTTCCCAAGATGTGGGCAGCTAGTGGCGTGGGCTATACAGAAGTGATTACCTACCTACTTGTCAGCGCACTGACGCGCAACAATGGAGTGCTTGGAAATTAGAAAGTAGTTACGGGGCAAGTAAGAGTGCGAGTAATTCCTGGCACTGCTTGAACTTTTGCAAGAATTGAACGCCCGAGATCTTCCATCGAAGGAGATTCGGCGCGCATGATCACATCGTAAGGACCAGTAACGCCCTCAGCCAATGTCACGCCTGCAATTGCACCAACAGCGGTGGCAACAGATGATGCCTTTCCTACTTCGGTTTGAATCAAGATAAATACCTGTACAGACATCATGCTTTCCTTTCGCTGAAGCTAACTTTGTTATGACCAAAAGGTACCTCATCATCTAGGCTTGGCGCTATGGCATTTTCCGAGCGGGAGCTCCTATCACTCGTTGCCTCTGTATTCCAGACTCAATCCTCGGATGACCAAAACACCCATGACATTGTGGTTGGAATTGGTGATGACGCGGCAGTCGTGCGTGGAAATTCTCGACAAGTCATCACCACAGATGTTGCGGTCGAGGATGTCCATTTCAACAAACGCTGGTCTAATGCCTTTGATATTGGTCGCAAAGTCACCGCTGCAAATATTGCGGATGTTTTGGCAATGGGTGCCGCGCCGCAATACCTTGTCGTCGCACTCTCATTGGTTGGAGATGAAGGTCTTGAACGGGTACGCGAACTTGCCGAAGGAATTAAACACGAGGCGGATAAGACAGGTGCTGTTGTTGTCGGGGGAGATATCGCCAGAGCGAATGCAATCTCTATTGCCATGACAGCAATCGGAAGTGTCGAGCGAGCCATTACTCGATCGGGAGCACAGGTCGGAGATGGAATCTACATTTCATCTCTTACGGGTTGGTCTGCAGCAGGCTTGCACATGCTGACTCATGAGATAGAACCAGTGCATGCAGTGCACGCAATGGCTCTGAATGAATTTCGAGCACCATCTCTTGATTACGGAATCGATTTCAGCCGAGCAAATGCGTTGACAGATACCAGCGACGCCTTGCTTATCTCTTGCCAATCCATCGCAGAGGCATCGGGTGTAAACCTTCATATCGACCCTGCACAGCTCGAAGGTGCTTACGAGTTCAAGGAGCTTTCGCTGCTTGCTCAGTCAGTCGGCGTTGATGTCTTTGAGTGGATTCTTGGCGGCGGTGAAGATCATGTTTTTGTTGCGACCGGACTGGATCTTCCAGGTATCCGTATTGGAGATGTGAAGCAGGGCTCAGGAGTTACTGGTCTTGAAATGAAAAAAGCGCCACAGATGTGGCGCCATTTTCAGTAAAGAAAAATTAACGGGTAACTTTTCCAGCCTTTAGGCAAGATGTGCATACATTCTGACGCTTTGTTGAGCCGCCAACGAGTGTGCGTACACGCTGAATATTTGGATTCCAACGACGACGTGTCTTTACCTGAGAGTGTGAAACATTGTTACCGAAGCTGGGCCCTTTGCCACAGATATCGCATGTTGATGCCACAGCAGTACTCCTTTATATCTCTTCCATCATGAATTCTTGATCAGTTGACGAATCAGGTCAATTGACCGATCCGGCAGGGCAGAAGGGTATCAAGACAAGGGGTAAGTCGGCCAATCGCCATAAATATGCGCTCACATGGAGCAGGTACGCGAGAGAATAACTAGGTGGCAACCCTGGATTTCAAACTCTCATCCATCCTCGGTGATCGCACAGCAAAAGCGCTCGATACAACCTTCGGATATCGCACCGTGCGGGATCTGCTGCACCACTATCCACGCCGCTATTTGGTGCGTGGCGAACTCAGCGACATTGGAGCTCTCAATGAAGGTGATGAGGTAACAATTCTCGCCGAAGTCTTTAGCGCTTCGACGAGACGTTTTGCCGCGCGAAAAGGCAACATGCTTGAGGTTGTAGTGACAGACGGAACTTCCAAGTTATCACTAACATTTTTTAATCAGGCTTGGCGTGAAAAAGAATTAAAAGTAGGACAACAAGGTCTATTTGCAGGCAAGGTTGGAGTCTTCAATGGCAAGCGGCAGTTAGCTCACCCCGATTACGAACTCATTCCTGATGGAAACGATGTTGATGCAGCAGTAGAAGGTTTTGCAGGCAGATATCTACCGATGTATCCAGCGTCTGCAAAATTGCCGTCATGGAAAATTTCAAAGTGTATAGAACTCTGCATCGGTGCTTTAGATGAAATCGACGATCCGATTCCACAATTCATTCTTGATAAACATCAGTTTCCCTCTCTGCAGCAAGCACTCGTACAGATACATCAGCCTGCTGATCTAGAAAGTGCTGAACGCGCACGCGAACGTCTGACCTTTGATGAGGCATTTATTTTGCAGCTCTTGCTTGTGAGTCGAAAAGAGAAGATGAAGTCTCTCGATGCGATTGCTCGAGTTAAGCGCGGAGGTGGAATTCTTTCCGCCTTCGATCAATCACTTCCCTTTGAACTCACAGCTGGGCAGAATGCTGTAGCTGCCGAGATAGAAAGTGATTTAGCGCAATCGCACCCGATGCATCGCTTGTTACAGGGTGAAGTTGGTTCGGGAAAGACTGTGATTGCACTTCGTGCCATGTTAACTGTCGTTGATAGCGGCGGACAGGCTGCGTTACTAGCGCCAACGGAGGTACTTGCTGCGCAACATCTTCGCACAATTCAAAAGCTTATGGGCGAGCTTGCGCATGGAGGAATGATTGGTGCATC
Organism: Candidatus Planktophila sp.; assembly: GCA_044372065.1. Classification (GTDB taxonomy): domain Bacteria; phylum Actinomycetota; class Actinomycetes; order Nanopelagicales; family Nanopelagicaceae; genus Planktophila. The sequence continues at coordinate 6,127 of JBILSO010000014.1, forward strand.
AGATATCGCAACGCGAGTCACGCTAATTACTGGGTCACAGAGTGCATCAGAACGAAAAGAAGCTTTAGCTCTTGCTGCAAGTGGAGCAGCTGGCATCGTGATTGGAACCCACGCATTGCTAAGTGCTTCCGTAGAGTTTAATGATTTAGGTCTCATCGTCGTCGATGAGCAGCACCGATTCGGTGTCGAACAGAGAGATGCACTTAAAGGCAAAGCGAAGATTCCTCCACATCTTCTTGTAATGACCGCTACACCGATACCACGCACTGTTGCAATGACAGTCTTCGGAGATTTAGATATCTCAACTTTGCGAGAGCTACCTTTGGGTCGCGCACCTATCTCTACCCACGTTGTGAACACTGTAGAAAAGCCGGCATACCTCGAGAGGGCGTGGGAGCGAATCTGCGAAGAAGTCTCGCAGGGACATCAAGCGTACGTAGTTGCTTCACGAATTAATGCAGATGTCTCTGAGGATGCTGATATTGACTTCCTTCTAGGGACAACATCACTTGAGCTTGCAAGTGTTGACGAGTTAGCGCCCAAGCTTGCAACAGGTCCACTTAAGGGAGTGAGAGTAGCCCCACTGCATGGTCGCCTTTCTAGCGAACTCAAAGACGCAACAATGAGCGCATTTGCAGCCCGCGAAATTGATGTTCTCGTCTCAACAACTGTCATCGAGGTCGGCGTAGATGTGCCAAATGCAACAGTCATGGTGATCATGGATGCAGAACGATTCGGTGTATCCCAGTTGCATCAATTGCGAGGACGCGTGGGTCGCGGAACATCACCTGGTCTCTGTATTTTGATTACGACGGCAATTGCAGAAACTCCGGCTCGGGTACGTCTTGAGGCGGTTGCCGGTAGTACAGACGGTTTTGAACTCTCGAGAATTGATTTAGAACAACGCCGCGAAGGTGATGTACTGGGAGCCGCTCAATCAGGTTCTCGCTCGCATCTGCGCTTGCTGCGAGTTTTGCGAGACGAAGATTTGATTTTGACCGCGCGTTCAGATGCGCAAGAGCTATTGGCTATCGATCCTGATCTATCTAAGAATGAGCAGTTAGCTAGAGAATTCGCTAAAGTTGAGGATGACGAAGCTTCCGATTTCATAGACAAGGGTTAGGTCAATGAGAATAATTGCCGGCCTTGCTAAAGGTAGAAATATCTCCTCCGTTGCCGAATCAACCCGACCAACATCTGATCGCGCTCGTGAAGCCCTCTTCTCATCTCTGGCATCAGAATTTGGTGACTTCGACGGACTTAATGTTCTAGATCTCTATTCAGGCACTGGTGCGATCGGTCTTGAAGCACTTTCTAGAGGCAGCTCAACAGTGCATTGTGTTGAGAGTAATGAAAAAGCTTCACAGTCCATTCTTGCAAATTACGAAGGTATTAAGAGTTCACAATTTCCGGGAAGTTTTCATCTCTATTCAATGGCAGTGGACCGTTTTCTGGAAGGCCCGGCACCCATGCAGTACCACTTTATATACATCGATCCACCATATGAGTTTTCAGATGTTGAAGTAATTGAAAACCTTATTGCTCTGGTTGATGGAAAATTCATTCACCCCGATGGACTCATCGCAGTAGAGCGAAATAGCAGAGTGCGAGAGTTGAGCTGGCCATACGGTCTTGAGCAACTACGAGAAAAAAACTATGGTCAAGCAACGATTTTCTATGGTGTTCCTACGCCTGAAATGGATCTCGGCTGATCTTCTTGCTAGCGTTTGCCATATGAAACGCGCTGTGTGCCCTGGATCTTTCGATCCTGTGACTCTTGGACACCTCGATATCATCGAGCGAGCCAGCGCTCAATTTGATGAAGTTGTGATTGCAGTCTTGGTAAATCGCACGAAGTCGAGCATGTTTACAGTTCAAGAACGAATGGAGATGATTACAAAGACGACTGGGCATCTTCCAAATATTCGAGTCGATTCTTGGTCAGGTCTGCTTGTTGAATACTGCAAGAGTAATGATATTCAGAGCATTGTTAAGGGACTTCGCGCCGTCACCGACTTTGATTACGAGTTACAGATGGCGCAAGTTAATCTGCAAGCCTCAGGAGTTGAGACAATGTTTATGGCAACAGCTCCTGCGCATTCTTTCCTCTCTTCTTCACTTGTTAAAGAGCTCGCTCATTACGGGGGAGATGTATCATCAATGGTTCCAAAGATCGTGAACGAGGCTCTCAAGGCTCGCGTAGCAGAAAGTGGTAACTAACCATGGATTCAATTGAAAAACTCAATGCAGCAATAACTCTCATTGAAGAAGCTCGTGGAGTTCCTCTATCTGCCTCTTGTGTTGTACATCGTGGCGAGATTCTTGAAATTCTTGATGGTGCCCGCGTTGCTCTTCCAACCGATTTAGATCAAGCAATAGAAATCATTGCGGCACGTGAAAACATAATTGAAGAAGCGCGTACAAGCGCAGAGCATTTAATCGCAACTGCACGTGAAGATGTTTCACGTATGGTTGAGCAGACTGCAATCGTGCAGGCGGCACGTGACGAGGCGCAACGCATTCTTGATGATGCACGTGCCCTTGCCGATGAAGAACGTGCGGAGGTTGAGACTTATATTGACGGACGCTTAGCCACACTTGAAGTCATTCTAAATAAAACGATGGAAGCAGTTGCGCGAGGTCGCGAACGCCTCGAGGGTGCCGGCGATAAGGATGTTCTTTCACAACTTTCAGAAGAAAAGTAAGAGTTTTCCCGTGGTTAAGCCCTCCCATATTTATCATCTGAATACGCATGAGGTTCCTCGTCGTGCTGGCGAGATGAAGGAGTATCAACTTGACCTCGTTGTCCCTGAACCCTTGGGTGTTCCTCTTATCTCCGTGCAGATCGGATCTGTCGTTGAAGTCGATGCACGCTTAGAGGCGGTAACTGAAGGAATTCTGCTCAGCGCTGAGATCTTTGCAGTTGCAACCGGTGAATGCATTCGGTGCTTAGACCCAGTTGAACTTGAAATTGATAGGAAGATTCAAGAGCTCTACCTCTACGAAGATGATGGAGGAAAGAAGAAGGCTCACTCCAAGAAGAGCGAGCCTGTTGAAGATGATCTTGATGAGGTGGAACTTCTCTACCTAGATGGCGTCATCATGGACCTGGAGCCACCAATCCGCGATGCGATCGTGCTCGATCTACCCGTGAATCCGCTCTGCGACCCTGATTGCCTTGGGCTCTGCCCAGATTGCGGCCAGAAGTGGGAGATGCTGCCAGAGGACCACGCACACGAGGTCATCGATGCTCGCTGGGCAGGTCTGGGCGGTCTGGATTTTAAGAATTCGGACTCTTAGGGGATACTTCTCCCATACAACACCCCGCTTGATTACATATTTTTAAAAGAAGGACGGTTTACCTCATGCCAGTACCAAAGCGAAAGATGTCTCGTTCGAAGACACGTTCACGTCGAAGCATGTGGAAAACAACTGCCGCAGCACTTGCGAATTGCCCACAGTGCCAGCAGCCAAAGTTGCAGCACACAGCATGTCCAACATGCGGTACATATAACCGCCGCCAAGTTATAGACATCTGATCGAAGGCTTGTTCTGTTCTCTGATCTCACGAAGGCACTCGGCGTTGAGGTTGATCCACAACTCCTTGAACTAGCTTTAACTCATCGATCTTTCGCTTATGAGAATGGTTCAACACTGACCAACGAGCGATTAGAGTTTTTGGGAGATTCAGTTCTTGGACTCGTCGTTACAGAGGAGCTCTACCTTCGCTATCCAGATTTAGATGAAAGCCGTCTCTCTCCACTACGTTCTGGAATAGTAAATATGCGTGCGTTGGCAGATATTGCCCGCACACTCGAGCTCGGTAAATACATTCGCCTGGGAAAAGGCGAAGAAGTTACAAATGGCCGTGATAAGAACTCCTTGTTGGGTGATGCGCTAGAGGCGCTCATCGGAGCGATTTATATCGATTCTGGTTTTGCAACTGCATCAGCTGTTATCCAAAGACTCATCAAGAGCACCCTCGAAGAAGCGATGGCAAAGGGTGCGGGCCTTGACGGAAAAACTGCCCTCCAAGAACTCGTTGCTTCCCTGGGTATGGGAACACTTGAGTATCTGCTTGCTGAAAGCGGTCCGGATCACGATAAATCCTTTACCGCTATCGCAGTAGTCGGGGGAGTCGAAATTGCGCAAGGAGAAGGAAAAAGTAAGCGTGAAGCCGAGCAAGCCGCGGCCCGTAGTGCCTACGAAAAATTGAGCTCATAAACCGATAGGTTTGCCCACGTGTATTTGAAGAGTATGACCCTCAAGGGCTTTAAGTCCTTCGCCTCAGCGACGACTCTTCACCTCGAGCCAGGTATCACCTGCGTGGTTGGTCCTAACGGATCTGGAAAATCGAATGTGGTTGATGCGCTCACCTGGGTTATGGGTGAACAAGGCGCAAAGTCTCTGCGCGGCGGAAAGATGGAAGATGTAATTTTCGCTGGAACTTCAGGGCGTGCGCCTCTAGGTCGCGCAGAAGTGTCACTGACTATCGACAACTCAGATGGTGCACTTCCGATTGAATACAGTGAAGTAACAATTTCGCGCTTACTTTTCCGCAACGGCCAAAGTGAATATCAAATTAATGGTGAAGCATCGCGACTTCTAGATATACAAGAACTCTTGAGTGATTCCGGAATTGGTCGCGAAATGCACGTGATCGTGGGCCAAGGTCAGCTTGATGCGATCTTGATGGCAACCCCTGAAGAGCGACGCGGATTTATTGAAGAAGCTGCTGGAGTTCTCAAGCACCGCAAACGTAAAGAGAAAGCGCTGCGCAAGCTCGACTCTATGCAGGCAAACCTTGCTCGTGTACAAGATCTGACCGTTGAACTTCGCCGCCAACTTCGTCCGCTTGGTAAGCAAGCGGAAGTTGCAAAGAAAGCTGCAACGATTCAAGCCGATCTTCGCGATGCCAAGCTTCGACTTTTAGCAGATGACTTTATCTCTTTATCAAAGACGCTCGATGCCGAGGTTGCAGATGAGACTGCGTTACGCGCTCGCAGATCTGAGGTTGAAGCAGAACTTGAAACAACTCGTCGTCGCGAAGAGTCTCTCGATGCACAATCTGCAGTCGAAAGCCCCTTGCTCATTCAAGCGCAGGAGAACTTCTACTCCCTTTCTGCCCTTCGTGAAAAATTCCGTGGAACTCAATCACTTGCACAGGAACGTTCACGCTTCTTGGCAGAAGAAGCTGAAGAAGCTCGTAATGCAGGTCGAGATCCTGAAGCGCTTGAACGCGAAGCGGCCACACTGCGCGCAGAAGAAAATGCGCTGCGTGCAAGCGTTGAGACCGCTCGTGCTCATTTGATTCGATCGACAGAAGAGTTAGCAAGCGCCGAAGCATCACTGAAAAGTGAAGAAGATAAAATCGCAGCGGCTCTTCGAGCAATTGCAGATCAGCGCGAAGGAACTGCTCGACAAGAAGGCCACATTAAGTCTCTGACAGCTCGTCTTGATGCAATTGCCGAAGAGATTTCTCGACTTACAAAGGCCCGCGATGAAGCGCAGGCGCGGGTTGATAGCGCATCACGCGAATATTCCACTCTCGAAATGGAGATCGCTGGAGCCGATGCCGGCGAACAGGGATTGGATTCACTCTTTGAGCAAGCAAAACGAGAGTTGGACGCTGCAAAGAAGAAGCATTCAGATCTGATTGATCTAGAGCGCAGGACTGAGCGCGAAAAGAATGCGACTGAATCAAAACTTGAGGCAATGCGCATCACTTCAAGCAATCGGGATGGAGGCGCTGCCCTCGTACGAGATTCCCGTGGAATTTCAATCTTAGGATCGATTGCATCCCTCATTCGTATTGACGCTGGGTGGGAAGCAGCGACTGCGTCGGCTCTTGGTTCTCTTGCTGATGCAATCGTTGTTCGTGATCTCAGTTCAGCGGTAAGCGCCCTCACAACTCTGCGCAGCGAGAACTTGGGTCAAGCAGATGTTCTAGTTCATGATGGAAACAGCGCGCAAACTTTGGCTATTCCACAAGGTTTAACCCCACTTCTCCAGCACATTCACACAAGCGAGATCGATGACTTGCTGACCTCTCTTCTCGCTACAACGGTCGTTGCAAACGATGCACGCGAAGCGCAAGATATTCTGCGTAGTCACCCACAGTTGACCGTTGTTACCCGCGATGGAGATGTTCTCACCAGCAGAAGAGTCCGTGGAGGATCTCAATCTTCATCATCACTTATTGAAATCAACGCTCTCATTGAAGAACTCTCAACAAAGTTGGAGGGTCTTAACCATGAGTGCAACCGTCTAACATTTGAAATATCAACTGCGGTTCGTGAAGTTGAAGAAAAGCAAGGCGCTTTTGATGTTGCTCTCTCGCAGCTCAACGAATCAGATGCACGAATCGCTGCGATCACAGAAGCACTGGCGGTATCGGGTCAGAATATGAAGTCTGCTAGTGCGGAAGTCGAGAGACTTAACGTAGCGATCTCTGAGGCAAGCGCAGCAAAATCGCGTGATGAGAATGAAGTTAAGGTTGCCACGGAGCAATTGCAGCATCATGGTGAGATTGCTGAGCCAGATCATGAGCTAGCTCAAACTCTTCGCGCCAAAGTTTCTTCTGCCCGCACAACAGAAGTTGAAGCTCGTCTAGCCGTCCGCACAAGTGAAGAGCGAGTCGATTCACTCGCTGCACGCGCACAAGCACTTGAAGACGGTGCACGCGCCGAGCGCGAAGCATCAGAGCGAGCTGTGTCTCGTCGTGGTGCGCGAGCACGTGGAGCTTTGATCTCTCAATCTATTGCAGAGGCAGCATACGAAGCGTTGATTCATATCGAGCGCTCAATCGCTAAAGCGTCTGCAGAACGCTCACGCCTTGAGAGCTCTCGTAGCGATCGTGAGGGCGAAACACTTACAGTCCGTGCTCGTAGTCGTGAACTCACACTCGAACTTGATCAACTTACCTCCAGCGTTCATCGTGATGAGATTGCTCGAGCAGAGCAGCGTATGCGCATTGAAGCTTTAGAGACTAAGGCGGTCGAAGAACTCGGAATTGATGTCACAACTTTGGTCAATGAGTATGGTCCCGATAAAGACGTTCCAACATTTATCGAAACCGAAAGCGGCGAAATAGTTGCAACCGAGATGGTTCCATATCGCCGCGATCAACAAGAGAAGCGTCTTGCCGCTACAGAGCGATCACTTACATTACTTGGAAAGATCAACCCACTTGCCCTTGAGGAGTACAGCGCACTCGAAGAACGCCTGAAGTTCTTAGCCGAACAGCTGGAGGACCTTAAGAATACAAAGAAAGATCTGCTCGACATTGTCAAAGAAGTTGATGATCGCGTTCAGCAGATCTTTATGGAAGCCTATGAAGAGACGGCTAGGCAATTTGCTGAAATCTTCCCTCGCTTATTCCCTGGTGGAGATGGCCGCCTGATTTTGACCAACCCTGATGATCTCTTGAACTCAGGTGTCGATGTTGAGGCACGTCCTCCTGGAAAGCGCGTCAAGCGTCTCTCACTGCTATCAGGTGGAGAAAAGTCACTCACCGCAGTTGCGATGTTGGTAGCGATCTTTAAATCTCGCCCAAGCCCGTTCTATGTCTTGGATGAGGTAGAAGCAGCTCTCGATGATGTAAACCTCGGTCGTTTACTGGGAGTGCTTGAAGAGCTTCGCGAGAGTTCGCAGTTGATCATTATTACTCACCAGAAGCGCACCATGGAGATTGCCGATGCGCTCTATGGAGTGACTATGCGTGGCGATGGAGTGACAGAAGTTATTTCACAACGTTTACGCGAATCCGAAAACGCATAATCTAAGGCCACCTCGATGGGTTTATTTGGAAAACTCGTTGCAAAACTTTCGCGGTCTTCAATCACCCCGTTGGATTGGGAAGAAGCGCGCAAAGAACTTCTTGCATCAGATTTAGGTCCCACTCTGGTCGATCAGGTAATTGCCTCGGCCAAAAAACTGCGAGCAGAGGATGCGCAGTCAGGTCTCACTTTGATTCTCAACGAAATTTTGAGCACTCGATCACGCGAGATTGCATACCAAAGTCCGCTCTCCGTCTTCTTGCTTGTGGGCATTAATGGAACCGGCAAGACAACCTCTGCAGCCAAATTAGCCAACACGCTTTGTAAGAGTCAAAGATCAGTAGCACTGGCCGCTGCTGACACATTCCGTGCTGCAGCAGTGGATCAGCTGCAGACATGGGGTACTCGCATTGGCGTCGATGTCATTACGGGGAAAGATCAATCCGAGCCAGCATCTGTCGCCTTCGATGCAGCAACATTTGCTAAAGAAAATAATCGTGAAGTGTTGATTGTTGATACTGCTGGTCGCCTGCACAACAAGAGCGATTTGATGAATGAATTAGGCAAGGTTAAGCGCGTGGTTGAAAAAGTTGCACCCGTTACTGAAGTTCTTTTAGTAATCGATGCAACAACCGGACAAAACGCAATGAATCAAGCGAAAGTGTTTAGTGAAGCAGTAGATGTAACGGGGCTAATAGTGACAAAGATGGATGGCAGCGCTAAAGGCGGTATCGCTCTAGCCATTGAGGCTGAACTTGGGATTCCGATCAAATTTATCGGTACAGGGGAGTCGATCGAGGATTTCGCGCCATTTGAGCCCGCGCTCTATATTCAGTCTTTACTCGAAGCCTGAGCACCCCCTGGCGTAACCGAGATGTAACACAAGCGCTCTTTTTGTGACCATTTCTTAACTTCATTTCCGACTGACCGTAACCACTCCAGAGCATCTTGAGCCCATACCAAGACCTCAAGGGCGAGGCTTCTTTTACATAATGAGAAAAGGTAGATCTGTATGGAAGAGATAGTTCTGAACTCCGGTGATACAGCCTGGATTTTAGCTAGTACTGCACTTGTACTTTTAATGACACCGGGTCTTGCATTCTTCTACGGAGGAATGGTTCGCACTAAGAGTGTTCTCAACATGATGATGATGTCAATCATCACCGTCGCAATCGTGAGTGTTTTGTGGGTCATCTACGGATTCGAACTTGCATTTGGTCACGATGCTGATTCGCCGTGGTTTGGAAACATCTCCTTCTCTGGACTTGGTTCCCAGGTAAATGACTTTGCCAACAACGGTGGCACCTATCCAATTCCAGTTCTAGTCTTCGCCGCATTTCAATTGATGTTTGCAATCATTACGCCAGCGTTGATCTCTGGAGCAGTCGCCGATCGTGCAAAGTTTTCAGCTTGGGCTGTCTTTGTCGCAATTTGGTCAACTATTGTTTACTTTCCAGTCGCACACTGGGTATTTGCTTTTGGCAATAAGGTCGGAGATACCATTACGGGTGCTGGTTACCTTGCGGGTAAAGGTGTCCAAGACTTTGCTGGTGGTACTGCAGTGCACATCAATGCCGGCGCAGCAGCACTTGCGCTAGCGATCATTCTCGGCAAGCGTCACGGTTGGAGAAGAGATCCAATGCGTCCACACTCACTTCCTTTGGTGATGCTTGGAGCGGGATTACTCTGGTTCGGTTGGTTTGGATTCAACGCAGGTTCTTCTCTTGCTGCAAATGGAATCGCAGGACTTGCGTTGATCAATACTCAAGTCGCCACAGGCGGCGCAATTCTGGGCTGGTTACTTGTTGAAAGAATTCGTAATGGTCATCCCACTTCATTGGGTGCGGCATCGGGAGCAGTTGCCGGATTAGTTGCAATCACACCAGCGTGTGCTTTTGTCGATCCATGGGCGGCAGTGGTCATCGGTTTTGTTGCTGGAATCCTGTGTTCATTGGCAGTGGGGCTCAAGTACATCTTCAATATTGATGATTCCCTCGACGTTGTTGGAGTTCACCTTGTTGGAGGAATCTGGGGATCACTTTCACTTGGATTCTTCGGTACCGCTGCGGTAAACAGCATCGGACTAGATGGATTGCTCTACGGAGGAGGAACTCAGCTCTTGATGAAGCAACTTCTCGGAGTCGGCTTAGTATTTGCTTATTCATTTATTGCCACTTTGATCATCGGCTTTGCTATCGAAAAGACGATGGGATTCCGAATCAAGCGCGAAAATGAGCTAGAGGGAATCGATCTTGTCGAGCATGCGGAGAGTGCTTATGAATTCGCTGGAACTACACCTGGAGGTTCATCGCTATGAAACTAATTACAGCAATCGTGAAGCCATTTAAGTTAGATGATGTAAAGGATGCGCTACATGCGGCAGGAATAAAGGGTATGACTGTCTCAGAAGCTAGTGGCTTTGGTCGCCAACGTGGACATACAGAGGTCTATCGTGGTGCTGAATACACAGTCGATCTTGTGCCAAAAATTCGACTAGAAATACTTGTCGATGATGCTGATGTAGAGGGCGCACTCGAACTCATCGTGAAGGCTGCCAACACCGGTTCGATAGGTGACGGCAAGGTGTGGACCACGCCAGTTGAAGAGGTCATCCGAGTTCGCACTGGCGAACGAGGCTCTGCGGCAATCTAGAGATTGGGCGGCCATCGGCAATCAGGTCATGGCCGCCCTTCTCAAGTAGAGTGCGCTCACTATGTTTGAGTCGCTCACAGGAAAATTCACACAGGCATTTTCCGCCCTTCGTTCGCGCGGAAAGATCTCCTCTGCCGATATTGATCAAGTAGCAGATCAGATTTATCAGGCGCTTCTTGAGGCTGATGTTGCACTTGGTGTCGTTGAGAGCTTCGTAGAAAAAATTAAGACTAAGTCGCTAGAAGCGCTACCGTCTCTTCAATCCGGTTCAAATCAAGCCCAAGCGATCTTTGAAATTGTTAATGCTGAGCTGATTGAAATTCTTGGTGGTCAAGCGCGCCGAGTTCGTCTAGCAAAGAACCCACCAACGGTAATCATGTTGGCAGGCTTGCAAGGTGCAGGAAAGACAACACTTGCTGGAAAGCTGGCAAAACACTTTAAGGATTTAGGTGACACACCCCTATTAGTCGCATCAGATTTGCAACGCCCAAACGCGGTCAATCAGTTGCAGATTGTTGGCGAAAGTGTCTCTGTGCCAGTTTTCGCACCGGAACCTGGCAATGGAGTCGGTGATCCAGTTTCAGTTGCAAAAGCCGGTGTGAAATTTGCTCAATCTAAGTTATATAACATCGTCATTGTTGATACCGCAGGACGACTCGGCGTAGATGAAGAGATGATGAAGCAAGCGTGCGATATTCGAGATGCAATATCTCCTGATGAAATTCTCTTTGTTGTCGATGCGATGATTGGTCAAGATGCAGTGAAAACTGCGCAAGCCTTTAAAGTTGGCGTTGGCTTTGATGGCGTTGTGCTCACTAAGTTAGATGGCGATGCGCGTGGTGGTGCAGCCCTCTCAATCACAGCGCTCACCGGTAAGCCCATCATGTTTGCTTCCACCGGTGAAAAACTCTCCGATTTTGATCTCTTCTACCCAGAACGTATGGCATCTCGCATTCTTGGAATGGGCGATGTTGCAACGTTGGCTGAACAAGCAAAGAAAGCTCTCGACGGAGAGACATCGGCCAAGATGGAAGAGAAATTCATTAAGGGAGAAGATTTCACCTTAGAAGATTTTCTCGAGCAGCTAGAAGCTATGTCGAAGATGGGTTCTATGGGTAAGTTGCTCAGCATGCTGCCCGGTGCAGGTGCGATGAAGAAGCAGATTGAAAACTTTGATGAAAGTGAAATTGTTCGTACCAAAGCAATTGTTCAATCGATGACACCAAAAGAACGTCTTGAACCAAAAATCCTTAATGGTTCAAGGCGTGCGCGAATAGCCGCGGGATCAGGGCGAAAAGTTCAAGAAGTAAATGCACTCGTCGATAAGTTCTCCGCGGCGCAGAAGATGATGAAGCAGATGCGAAACGGCGGGGGAGCACCTGCCGGAATGGCCCTTCCACCTGGGATGCCTGGGATGCCTGGGATGCCACCTATGCCCAAAAAGAGCGCTCCGCCTGCCAAAAAGAAGTCACGATCAGGAAATCCAGCCAAGAGAGCGGTCGAAGAGAACTCTTGATTTTGGATCGAGGGGCTCACATGGCAAGATTGGCCTCCTGTGACGGGGCCCTCTACCCCCGAAACATCCACATCCATCGTTGGATCTTTGCGCTGGGCACCCCGCTACAGCTACGAGATTGAACACATATTTTTAGGAGCACCACTGCTTTGGCTACAAAAATTCGTTTAATGCGCATGGGCAAGATCCGTACACCGTTCTATCGCATCGTTGTTACAGATTCACGCAAGGCACGTAACGGTCTATCGATCGAAGAGATTGGTCGCTACGTTCCAGGGCAAGAGCCATCAATTATTGAAGTGAACTCAGAGCGCGCTCTCTACTGGTTAGGCGTTGGCGCACAACCATCTGAGGCTGTAGAGGCAATTCTTAAAGTCACAGGCGATTGGCAGAAGTTCAAGGGTCTTCCAGGAACTGAAGGAACTCTTCGCTTTGCAACACCAAAGCCACACAAGAGCGTTGCATATGAAGCTGCAGTTAAATCTGCAATGGATGAGCCAAAAGAAGGCGCAACTACTCTGAAGAAGAAGGCGCAAGAGAAGCTTGCTGCAAAGGCAAACCCTGTCGTCGTAGAAGAGACACCAGCAGTAGTGTCCGAGCCAGAAGCTGTCGCTGAAGTGTCCGAGCCACAAGCCGTCGCCGAGGTGTCCGAGGTTCCAGCTGAAGTTGTAGAGACAGAAGTTGTGGTTGAAACCGCTGAAGAAAAAGCAGCTGAGTAAGCATGATTGACGAAGCTCTCGAGCATCTTGTTAAAGGGATTGTAGATAATCCTGAGGATGTCATCGTCAAGGAGAAGACACATCGTCGAGGTA
>JBILSO010000015.1:0-18857 GCA_044372065.1 Candidatus Planktophila sp.
TTGATATCTTCGTCACGTTTTGTATCGATGTCCTCACGAGGATCGCGTTCATCCTCGGTTGTGGACGGAAATAAATCACTCATAAGAATTACATAGTACATAATTAATCCATGTTTATGCGACTTGGGTCATTTATTGTCGGCCACCGTAAGGGCGTCTTGATTACCTACATTATTGCCATACTCATTGCTGGCGGGATCGGCTCACTGTCATTTAGCAAGCTCGACTCAGGCGGATACTCTGATCTCAACTCTGAATCTGCAAAGGCTGCAAATTACATCACCGATACATTCAAGGTTGCTGATCCAGTTGCACTTCTTGTTGTTGATGCGGGTACACGCTCAGTAGATGATCCTGCAGTTGTTGCAGAAGCTGCTTCATTTGAGAAAGAAGTGGCAGCGACAAAGGGAATCAAGCGCACGCTTTCCTATTGGTCTGCAGGCGGTGCACCAACTCTGAAGTCCACCGATGGTCAGGCTGCATTCATATTTATATATGCAGATATCGAAAACTATGATATTGATGGTTACGGTGCGGTTGGAAAAGTTATTTCTGAGAATTTTGATGGTGAATACAAATCACTTGAGGTCTATGCAGGTGGTGGCGCAGTAGTTACGGATGCAATCAATTCAAAGATAAAGACTGATCTCTTGCTGGCCGAAGGTATTGCCATCCCACTGACCTTTATCTTGCTCGCCTTCGTCTTCGGTGCACTCGTTGCATCGGCTATGCCGTTAGTCGTCGGCGTCGGTGCAATCCTCGGCTCATTCTTCTTTACATATCTTTTGACTCTTGTCACAGATGTCAGCGTCTTTGCGCTCAACCTCATCACCGGTCTGGGCCTAGGCCTGGGTATCGATTACGCCCTGCTCATTGTTAACCGATTCCGCGAAGAGATGCACAATGGAAAGAGCGTTGAAGAGAGTGCGATCATCACCGTCGGTACCGCCGGAAAGACAGTCTTCTACTCTGGCCTAACAGTTATGGTGACTTTAAGTGCTCTCCTTCTCTTCCCACTTAACTTCCTTAAATCATTTGGTTATGCCGGAGTAATCGTCACGCTCTTTGCAATCTTTGGAGCACTCATCCCGCTACCTGCACTCTTGGCAATACTTGGTAAGCGCGTAGATAAAGGTGTTACGCGCAAAAGCGGGCTTGCTCCGAAAGAAGATGGTCGTTGGGCAACAACTGCGCGCCTTGTAATGGCTCGCCCACTGCCGGTTGTAGTTGCTTCACTTGCAATCTTGGTTGTGATGGCACTTCCAATCGCCAATATCGCATTCGCTCAGGTTGATTCACGAGTACTTCCAGAGTCCAACCGAGCAGCGATTAGCTCTGCGGTAGTTGAAGATCGATTTGCAAGCTTTGAGGGCAGCCCTATCGAAGTCATTCTTCCAAATGGTGCCGGTCGCGAAGATTCACTTAATTCATTCTTGGCACAAGCTAAAGCTGTCGAAGGAATCACTCGAGTAAGCGAACTCGAATATGCTGGAAAAGATATTCGCGTTCAAGTTATTCCTGGAACAAGTTCTAGATCACTCGATGCTGAAAGGCTGATTAAAGAGTTACGTGCTCTAGATAAACCAGATGGACTTCTTATTGGTGGAGCTGCTGCTGACTTCACCGATTCACAAGGAGGAATCGCACGAACTCTTCCGTGGGCACTTGGTTGGATTGGTATTGCAGTATTTATTTTGATCTTTGTTTTTACAGGCTCAATTATCTTGCCGATTAAAGCAGTACTGCTCAATGGTCTTTCTCTCGTTGCAACACTAGGCGTGGTTACTTGGATCTTTATTGAAGGTAACCTCAAGTGGCTTGTCGGAGACTTCACAGTGACAGGAACTCTTGATACCGGTTCGGTGATCTTGGTAGCAGTTGTTGTATTCGGATTATCTATGGACTACGAACTCTTCCTTCTCTCAAGAATTAGAGAAGAGCACCTGCTCGGTAAATCAAATGTCGAAGCTGTGGCTACTGGTTTGCAAAGATCCGCCCGAATCATTACTGCTGCAGCGTTACTGCTAGCAGTTGTGTTTGCCGCTTTCATCACTAGCGGAGTTACCTCAATCAAGATGTTGGGCTTTGGAGTTGCATTCGCTGTTCTCCTTGATGCCACTCTTGTGCGCGCTCTATTAGTTCCTGCACTGATGCGTCTCTTCGGCGAACGCAATTGGTGGGCTCCAAAGAGGTTACGTAGATTTACTCTCACGCACTAAGAGGGCTTACCCTTAGATCATGGATCTCATCGCCACCCTGCAATGTGCTGATCAGCCTGGAATCGTTCATGCAATGACCAGTGCGGTTCTGGCATGCGGTGGAAACATTATTGAAAACCAGCAATTCACAGATGAACCAACTAATACCTTTGTCATGCGCACTCGCTTTGAAACAAGTCAAGGAATTGATGCAGCTCGTAAGAGCCTCAATGAAGGGCTAGGTAAGTTTTCACCAAGCCTTCACATCCGCCCAACCCAAAGTAAGCCTCGTGCACTCGTACTTGTTACCAAAGAGAGCCACTGCCTGCGAGATTTGCTCTATCTTCTTGAACTCGGCGAACTGTCCATCGAGATCCCGGTAATAGTTTCCAATCACGAAGACCTTCGCGCTCTTGTTGAATCCCATGGCTTCACCTTTATTCATCTGCCAGTAACTGCAGCGACTAAGGCAACGCAAGAGAAAGAACTTCTTGCATTAATTCAAAAGTATTCGATCGATTTTGTTGTTCTCGCCCGTTATATGCAGGTTCTCTCTAACGAGTTCTGTGCAGCCCTTCCTGGACGCATCATCAACATTCACCACTCATTCTTGCCAGGATTTAAAGGAGCAAAGCCATATCACCAGGCTCATGCTCGTGGCGTAAAGATCATTGGTGCAACCGCACACTTCGTCACCGCTCATCTTGATGAAGGCCCAATCATTGAACAAGATGTTGCCCATGTCTCGCACACATCAACACCAGAAGATTTGATAGCACTCGGTCGCGATATCGAGCGACGCGTTCTAGCCAAGGCTGTAAAGCTGTATGCACAAGATCGAATTTTTATTGTTGGTGAACGTACAGTCGTTTTTTCGTAAGTATCAGGCCCAGTTCCACTCTTTGACCATTCAAGATCTCAAAGAAGTATTGACGCAATCGAATAGCAGAAGATACTTTTAGAGTGCCGATTGGCGATCAAGTATAGATTCGATGAGGATTGTGATGAATTTCTTTAAGAATATGAAATCAAAAGTCGAAGCGACTAAACAAGGTCTCTCAGATATGAATACTCGTCGCAAGGTTTCCGATCTGCTCGACACATTGGATAGCTTCCCTTTATGTTCAGAAATAGATGCCATGGACATAGTTCAGGGTCAAATCACGAAATACATAGGCCGCTCACATGTTGCGACCATCGACCTTGAAGCAGCTAGTCCCGAAGAATTTGAAAAGGAAATGGCTGATCTTGACCTTGTTGATGTGAAATTGACAGAATTCCTAGAGACTATTTTTGAAGAGAAATGCAAAGCGAAGGTAGACATGCTCACTGGCTCTATCTCTGTGAGTTTCTTAAGCAGTGTTTTAGATTTCCTTGGCCAAACAGACACAGTCATTGACAAGGCTTTGTACGAAGAAATTCTCTCAACGATGGTTAAGGAGGCATCTGGATTAGATATTGCACTTCACTTTGGCTCTGAATCGACTTCCAGCATCTATGACCGACATATTCGATACAAGACCGAGAATTTCCCAAATCTTTTCTTCCCAGAATTGGAGAAAGCCGCGGAAGCGAAACTCCAGAATTATCAAAAGCTATCGAATGATAAATCAGGAGTGAAAACTATTGCCACAGCATTGGGCAATGACACAATTGGCAGTGGACGAACCATGGATCTTTTCGATTACACAAATTACACGTGGAGCAAGGGTGTAGTTGGAATGGCAAGTGTTCGTCGAATTATTGAGTACTACTTGCCACCAAAGATTCTCGAAAAGAAGGTCGTTCACAGCCTTCGTAATTTGAGCGTTGAGATGAAGCGAGAGGGAGATGTTCACTGGCACTTCTGTGAGGATGGCATACTCCAAATGGATCTGGTTACAAACGCTCGGCCACGTTGGATTCCGATTGCAAAGATCCAAAAGCTGACTTTTGGCGAGGGCTACAGCGGCCTATCTAAAGATGGAGTGAACCAATTCGAGAATTTCTTCCTCTACATGAGCGTCAAGACCAATGCTAGAGATGAATTCACACTCTTTAAATTTCTGAGTGAAGATAGAAAGAAGGCGGTCAATAAGCTGACCAATGTTTTGAATGATACTTTGCCTGAATTAGCAGATTTCTATCCGGTGGAGATCTCTGATCATGTGTATGACATTTCAAAGCACTACAAAACCACTTACACAACAACCTATGTGTGGGGCGAATTCTAAGGTCGGCATGGGGGTATTTTAAATATGAATTTTGATGAGAAGAATGCGGTTATAGCCTCACTGTGGATAGAGTTTCGAAAGGACGAGGATTTTGCAGATTTCATGACATACAACGATTTAGGTTGCCCGCTTGCCTATATGTATCAAGAGAAATTGATTACGGAACTCTCTGACCAAGGTATCGGAATGATCACTGAAACGTTTAACAATTTCATGAAGTTAATGGATGTCAGCGAAGCGGATGTAGACGCGGTGCTCCCAGATAAGAACCTCGGTGCCATCATGGTTTTTTCATATCATAAGCGTAAAGCTGCGCAAGAAAAGGCAGAGAAAAATCCGATTCTCTCGGAGCGCAAAAGCAGTAGCAAGCCGTTGAGCTTTGATACCGAAAACCCAAATCGCGGCGATAAATTCAGCCATTACGCACATGCATTTAACGCAATCATGGGGACAAAATATTTTAGTCTCGAGCAAATATCAGAATACGGCGCTAAGCATGGCGAGGAACTGCTGAAGAGTGCAGGTTTAGGGGATCCGCAAGCGCTGCTTACTGTGGCTACCATCTACTGCACCCAAGAAAAGGAATATTCTTCCGCGTTCTCAGTCGCCAAGAGCGCTCTTGATAAAGCTAAAGCTGCCGGTTTAGATCTCGGACCATATTGGTTTGGATATGGGTTCGCCCTTGAGCAAGTTGAAGAGTTTGATCAGGCAATTCATGCTCATGAAACTGCTTTAGAGTTAGATTTTGGAGCCGCGGCATTTAATTATGGTCGATTAATGATGGCCCATAGTTTGGACTTAGGTAGTGCAATTCGCATTTGGAAAATCGGTCGTGATCGATACTGTGATTACGTTTGCAAGGAGATGCTTGATGACTTACAAACTAGCCCAGGCGTTTACACTGCAACAATTCCAAATCCTGATGGCTCATCGGAAATTCTCATGGCTTCAGATAATCCTGGTGGCTTAGGAACATTTAAGTAGTCTGCATTGAAATTCTTTTCGGAACTTCTCTCGTCGCATGAAATCACGTTCTCGAAGTCAGAAAATGGATGACTCCAAATCCATAAAGAAATTGGTGTCCCCGGCGGGAGTTGAACCTGCGACCTACCGCTTAGGAGGCGGTTGCTCTATCCACTGAGCTACGGGGACTCACTTTTTTCTTCTACTTTGGCTTTACTTGGCAAAGGTTATCGTTAGCGATAACCTACGCTAAATGCGCTCACGAGGAGCGTGCATAAGAATATCTGAAAGGCCACCCATGAAAGCGCTCGTTATCGGCGCAGGCGGAGTTGGCAGTGCAATCGCAAATATCGCATCACGTAGACCATTTATATCTCAGATGGTCATTGCCGATCGCAATCTGTCACGAGCTGAAGCCGTAATAACAAAGGTAAAGGATTCACGATTCTCCGCGGCGGAGGTGAATGCTGCAGAACTTGAGGACATACGCGCTCTCATTCGCAAGGCAAAACCAGATATTGTCATTAACGCGGTTGATCCACGCTTTGTAATGCCAATCTTCTTGGCCTGCGAAATCGAAAATACAAATTACATGGATATGGCGATGTCACTTTCTCGCCCACATCCTCACTACCCAAACTCAGAGACTGGCGTAAAGCTTGGCGACGAGCAGTTTGCACGTGACTGGAACTGGGCTGAGCGCGGTATCTACGCACTCGTAGGTATGGGAATCGAACCTGGCATGAGCGATATCTTCGCGCGCTATGCCTCCGATGAGCTCTTCTCTCGTCTTGATGAAGTAACTATCTTTGATGGTTCCAACTTAACTGTCGAAGGCGCTGACTTTGCTCCTTCGTTTTCAATTTGGACAACAATTGAAGAGTGTCTAAACCCGCCATTGGTTTGGGAAGACGGTCGCGGTTGGTACACCACCGAACCATTTAGCGAACTCGAAGTATTTGATTTCCCTGAAGGAATCGGGCCTGTTGAGTGCGTGAACGTCGAGCACGAGGAAGTAGTTCTTATTCCTCAGAAAGTCGATGCTAAAAAGGTTCGCTTCAAGTACGGTCTTGGATCTGAATTCATCTCAACGCTGAAGACAATTCATATGCTTGGTATGGATAATAAAGATTCCATTAACGTACAAGGTGTTCAAGTTTCACCCCGCGATCTTCTTGCGGCTGCACTTCCTGATCCAGCAACTCTTGGTTCACGTATGCGAGGAAAGACCTGTGCAGGAGCATTGGTTAAGGGTTTAGATAAGAGCGGCAAGCCAAAGGCTGTCTATATCTATAACGTTGTTGATAATGCATGGTCAATGGAAAATTACGGCGATCAAGCAGTTGTGTGGCAGACAGCGATTAACCCAGTGATGGCGCTAGAGCTCATTCACAAGGGGATCTGGAAGCCAGAAGGTGTCAACGGTCCTGAGTGGTTTGATCCAAAGCCATTCCTAGAACTCCTTGCGACCTACGGAAGTAGTTGGCACATTAGAGAAGAAGATACGATGGGAATAGAGGCTTAACAATGGCGAAGTGGGCACTTGTCACGGGAGCAACAGTAGGTATCGGCGAGAGCTTTACCCGTTTGCTTGCATCGAAGGGTTTTAACATCGCCCTCGTAGCCCGTGATGAGGCCCGACTTCACGAAAGAGCTGAAGCGCTACGCGAGAAGTATGGCGTCCAAACTTTCGTGCTTCCTGCAGATCTTGCAACCGCCCAGGGTTGTGCAGCCGTTGAAGAATACATACAAGAATTTGATATCGAGGTGTTGATCAATAATGCTGGCTTTGGAATCAATAAAGCATTTACCGCAAGTGATTTAAAGGCTGAGCAAGATTTGCTTGATGTTCTCGTTCGCACACCAATGCGTTTGATGCATGTAATTCTGCCGAAGATGAAGGCTCGCAATAGCGGCACAATTATCAATGTTTCATCAGTTGCAAGTTTTATCGCGGGTGGCACCTACAGCGCCTCGAAGTCATTCCTGACTGTTCTTTCGGAGTCTCTACATACAGAGCTCCTAGGAACAGATGTAAAAATCAGTGCTCTCTGTCCTGGATTTACTCGCACTGAATTTCATCAACGTGGCCGTATGAAGATGAAGGGTTTACCCGAGTTTATGTGGCTTAACTCTGACCAGTTAGTGGCCACTGCCTGGTCAGATGCTCAGTCAGGTAAAGCTGTAAGCGTGCCAGGGTGGCAATATAAACTTTTGGTCGGAGTTATCTCCAGCACTCCTCGTCGATTTGTTCGTAAGATCGGAATGAATCTCCGCAAACGCCAGCGCTGACTCTCACAGGATTTTCACTGAATTTGCCTCTACCTTAGATAGAATCACCGCATTATCTACGGAGGTATTTCATGTTTCGCAAGGTTCTCGCTGCATCTGTTGCCGCACTACTCGTTTCAGTGACTCTCAGCGTTGCTCCAGCAAGCGCTGCGGTGAAGAATGGAACTCCTTGCTCTAAATCAGGAGCCACAACTAAATCTGGTGGTTCTACCTTCAGGTGCGTTAAATATGCATTGGTAAAGAATGCAAAACTCACATGGCGCACAACCGATTGCATCACCACAGTCAATGCTTACTTAAAGACAAACTCATCAGTGGCTGCTGCTAGGGCTGAGACCGCAAAGACTGTTGCAGCTCTTGATGCAGCGATTGCAAACCTTCAGGAGTCTGTCACTGTGCTCACTCCGATTGTCGCTGCAGATGTCAAAATTGAGACAGATCGAATCGCTGCCATCAAGGTCAAACTTGATGCGATGAAGGCTGATACTGCAAATTTGACGAAGAATGCGAAGAACATTAAAGATTATGAGACGGCAATTTCCTGGCGCGAGATAACAGTACGACGTTTAAATAGCCAGATAACTGCGTACTCTTCAAAGATTAAGAAGTTGCAGAACGAGAAGGGTGCGGCGAACAACAACCTCACACTGATTGAATCATCGGCCAGCACAGCGCTGTCGACTGCAAGAACTATCTGCGGCTAATTAACCAATAGTTACTACTGAAGCAGTTGCCTTTACCGGCAGCTGCTTCAGTGCTGTTGTGGCAGGTCCAACCAGATTCTTTCCAGCTAGCGTGAATGTAGCGCCGTGTTCATCACACTGCCATTGATTACCGCTTTGAAACAGACTCCCACCTAGATGAGTGCAGAGTAAGTTCACTGCCGTGTAACCCTTGGCTGACGTGCGAACAAGCGCAATAGATTTTCCCTTCACATCATCGATGCGAACTACACCCCCGACTTTCCTGAGTGCTGGGTTAGATTTCAAAGTAACTTGAACTTTTCCATTAGAGAGGATTTTGACACCAGTTGCAGCAACTGCACTCTCTGCCGAAGTAAAAACGCCGACGCCAATAAGTGAGAGTGCGCATATGGCTGTGCGACGAGAAATACCCTGCTCTTCATTCTTCTGGTCCATCTCAGGCTTCCCCTATTCATCATCACTGTCTTGGCTACGAGACTTCTTCGGGTGCGAACTTACCCGATCATCCGGTGGAGCGCACTAGGAATTTTTATTGTTCACCTCGGGGTACGCCTCATCTTCGATGGCCCGCATATTTGGATCGATCTGATTGGCTACAACCTCGTCGCCCTCGTTGCCTGCATGTCGCTCTTCACCTCACCGCGCGATAACGATCCACTGGCGATCGCATTCTTAATATGTGCAATCGCGAGCTGGACATGTGGCTCCATTATTTCAAGTTTCGGTCAGTTTTATACGCTTCCATCGTCGGCCGAATATCTCGCCAATAGTGCATACATACTCTTTTACCCTTTCGCACTCTTAGCAATTCCAAGAATCTTGAGTAAGAGAAAATCACTCACAGTTATTGAAATGCTCGATGCTGCAATCTTTGGTCTTGGGCTGACATCGATTGCCACTGCCCTAATTTTCTCTCAAGTGATATCACTAGGGAGCGAACAGAGTTTCTTTGAGCTCTTCTATCCGATCTGTGACTTAGCTCTTCTGATTACATTAGCGATCGCCTCAATTACGCAAGTCATCAACCGCAGATTTCTACTTCTTGCTCTTGGATTTTCCATCTATCTTCTCTTTGACTACCTGTACCTCTGGGATAGATTCCAGGGGAGTTATCAATTTGGAACAGTCTTTGATAACGGATGGCTCCTTGGAATTGTTTTGATCTCACAATCTCTCTGGCTCTCACCTGCCGTCACGCGAGAGTTTCTCCCGATACATCCAGCGTTTATCGCTCTCTCCATATTCATCAGTCCATCCATACTTGCGATGATGGCGTTACGTCCAGGAATATTCCCGTCATACGTAGTCTTTCCTACAATTGCCACTCTGTTTCTCGCATTTATCCGCATGACAGTGAGCCTGCGCCAAGCAAGCACTCTTACTGATGAAAAAACTTTAGCGCGTACCGATGAGTTAACGGGGCTACCTAATCGACGCAAACTCATTGCAGCCCTTGGCGAATTTTCAGAAGTTGAAGGAGCGCTGATGTTGCTAGATCTTGATGGTTTTAAGCAGGTAAATGATCGTTCGGGCCATAGAGCTGGTGATCAAGTACTTATTCAGGTTGCTGCAAGGTTCGCGCGAGTTTTACCTGAAGGTGCGTTACTAGCAAGACTTGGAGGTGATGAATTCGGAATATTGGTCACGGGTTCGAAGAGTGCAACTCAGGAAATTGCACAAGCGCTACAAGCGTGTGTGAGCTATCCGTTTTTAATTGATGGCGAAAGGATCTCAGTAGGTGTAAGCATTGGTCATGTTGATAACAGTGAGGGTGGAGATCTCTTAGCTAAAGCAGATGCTGCTATGTATCGAGTAAAGAGATCGATTAACTCTTAGCCTTCTTCTCTGGCCTCTCTGGTTTCTCTGGCTTATCTGCCTTGATCTCTTGTAAACGCGCAAGTGATTCAAGCCGTTCGAGGGCATGATCAACGATTCGCTCTGGATAGTTGTGTGAGTACCCATCGAGATAGAGCCACGGTTCATGAATTTCAGCGGCAGAGAGATGGGCTAGCTCTGGAACATATTTACGAATGTAGGTGCCATCTTCATCAAAGCGCCGACCTTGTTCAATGGGGTTAAAGACGCGGTAATACGGCGAGGCATCTGTGCCCGTGCCTGCAGTCCATTGCCATCCATGCGCATTAGATGCAACGTCATAATCCACGAGGTGCTCTGCAAAGAATCGCTCACCTAGCTGCCATTCCAGGTGCAAATCTTTAACGAGAAATGATGCAACAACCATGCGTGTGCGGTTATGCATCCAGCCTTCACGGAGCAACTGTCGCATTGCTGCATCTACAAATGGATAGCCTGTTTTACCTTCACACCACGCTTTAAATTGCTTGCCTGGCTTGTCATAGCGCATAGCTTTAAATTGCGGTGCGTAGTAATCAGTATCTGTGTGAGGGTTGTTAAAGAGAACATCAGCGTAGAACTCGCGCCAAGCAATCTCTTTTCTAAATGTGTCGTGGGCTTTGCTATCGCCTAATCCAGCCAACAAAGTACGTGGGTGGATCTCGCCGAACTTAAGGTAGGTACTCATCTTTGAAGTTCCATCGATTCCAGCCATGTTTCGAGCCTCGTCATAACTGTCAAGGGCCTTTTTTGAGAACTCTTTAAAACGCTTGAGTGCTGCGGCTTCACCAGCTTCGATTACTTCAACACCTTCTGGCATCGGAAAATCTGGAAAGGCGCGGTACTTATCTGGTGGAATCGGTGCGTTAATTTTCTGCGGAGTCTTTGCAGGTGCTCGCCAACCATGTACACACCATGCGCGATAGAACGGTGTGTAGACGCGATATGGAGTGTCATCACTTGGCTTACGCACTCGGCCTGGTGCAACTGCATATGGACTACCTGTACGAATAAGTTTGATTCCTGCCGCTTCAACACGCGCATCGCGGGCAGCGCCATAGCGTTCGTATTCATCTGAGATATGAACTTCGGTTGCGCCATAGAGCTTCATCAGATCAGTGAGAACTTCGACTTGATCACCTTCAATAATGTGAAGACGGTTACCCAGTGACTCATCGAGTGCGCGTAAGGATTGGCCCATATAGGCAAGGAGCTTCGCACCTGCTTCATCGATCTGAGATTTATCCAGGATAAATACGGGTATCACTTCATCGCTTGATTCGATCGCTGCGTTAAGTGCGGGATGATCGCCGATTCTGAGGTCGCGACGGAACCAAATGATGTTGCGCTTAGCCGTACTCATGGCATGATTCAATCACTATGAAGGCCATTAAGCAGTTCCAAGTTCGCGGCATCCCAGGTGAAGTCTCCCGAATCAGCATTGGCGATCGCATCATCGACTATTGGGCCCCTAAAACCCCTACAGATACGCTCCTGATTGCCCATGACGGGCAGAATGTCTTCGATGGCAATACGAGCACTCATCGCAGAAAAACTTGGGAGATGGGTCAATCCGTCAATCGAGTAAGTGCAGAACTTGGATTGACTCCCCCTGCTCTCATTGCAGTGTGGAATGGAAATAGCAAAGAGAATCCATACGCTCGACTAAAAGAGCTTGCACCCGAGAAAATCTTTCGTGGTGGAGTGAAAGTCATCGCTAGCGATGTAATTCCAGTAACTGTTGATGAACTTTACGGCGACCAGTACTTGGATGAGATCTTCTCAACAATCGTTCCTCAACTCACTCAGCATCTTGATGTTGAGGCGTCTCCAGAAAAGACTGCAATGATCGGCTCAAGCATGGCCGGTCTCTGTACTCTCAATGCAATTGCCGAGTACTCAGAGATATTTCACACCGCTCTCTCGCTCTCAACGCATTGGCCTCTTGGTGGAGATCCACTTGTTGATGCTCTGATTGGAAATCTTCCAGCTCCAGGTAAGCATTCAATTTATATGAGCCATGGAACTAAAGGGTTAGATGCTTCATACGAACCATTTCAAAAACGCGCCGATGAATTGATGTTAAAGAAAGGCTACCGTCAGGGTGGAGACATGCTCAGTCGTGTACATGTTCGAACTGGACATAACGAAAAAGCTTGGGCCTCATATATCGACGAACCAATTACTTTCTGGTTAAAGAAAGTTTTTATTTAACGACCCATATCCCCTGTGTTGCCTCTGCACTTGCAATCGAAATTGTTTTACCCGAAGCCTGCTGACCGAAGACAGTGCGCTCGACTGAGAGGTCAAAGGGTTTTAGATCGATAGCAGTGTTGACTCCTGTGCGTGAGATAAAGACGAGGACTTTTTCTCGCTTTGATTCACGGATAAAGAGAATGTAATCATCTTCGACTGCCAGCCAGCGCAGCCCACCGTCTGCAAGACCATGGCTGCTCTTACGAAAACGGACTAGAGCACTTACAGAAGCGAGAAAATCGTTATCCCACGCTTCTTTCTTGCCCCATGGCATTGGGCGGCGACCATCTTCACCCCATGCACCTTCAAGACCAATTTCATCGCCGGCGTATATAGATGGCACACCTGGATAGGTAAGCAAAAGTGCCATCGCGCTCAAGTGGCGATTGCTATCACCGCTAACAACAGTACGCATGCGTGCAGTGTCATGTGAATCTAACAGCACCATGCTAGAAACAAGTGAGCGCCATGGAATCGAAGCTGTAAATGACTTCATACTCTCAACCATTTGTGATCCCGTAATGCGAGGCATAGCAAATGGAAGACCCTGGAAGCCTCCACCAATTTCAGAGTTTTGGTTAATCCAATTCCACAACGGACGCATGAATCCTTGGTAATTCATCGCACCATGCCAACCAAGACCATCAAGATCTGAGGCATAGAAGTCACCATTTTCAGCAACGAGCCAGGCATTTGGATTTGTCTCATCCATCGCCTTACGAATCCCGTGCATTACTTCATCGTGAAGATCATCTTTACCGAGTCTTCCTGTCATATTCCCAACATCGATACGCCAGCCAGCCATACCAAACTTTGGTGTTAACCACTTACGTACTATCGAATTCTTTCCTTCGTACATCTCTTTGCGCAGCGCTTTTGAGTTGAAGTTCAACTTGGGAAGGGAGGCATGGCCCCACCAACCTACATATCCATGCTTAACAGATCGATCCCAATAAAAATATCCGCGCTCTTTAGAGTTCTTATCTTTCTTTGCCTTTGCCAACCACGGATGACCAGCGCCGCAGTGATTAGAGGTGAGATCTCCCATCACTGCAATCTTTGATTTACGCGCTGCTTTAACGAGTGAGAAGAGTGCTTCATTTCCGCCAAGTAATGGATCAGCATGATCAAAACTGGAAGCGTCATAGCGATGATTGGATCGTGCTGGGAAGAACGGTGTGAAGTAGATACCGTTAACGCCTAGAGCTTTCAGATGATCGAGATGCTCCTCAACTCCCTTAAGGTCACCTCCAAAAAACTCAACCCCTGTAGTCGTATCTCGGCCTCGAGGTGCGTCTTCCCACTCGCGCGGATGGGCCCAATCTGGGATCACTTTCTGGATATCTGACTTTGCAAAACGGTCGGGAAATATCTGATAAAAAACTGATGAACGAATCCAGCGAGGATATTCAGGGAGTGCAACAATTTTAAAATCATCGTTGGTATGCACATCGTGATCGCTGACACCCCGAGCATTGAGCCACTCGTATTTACTCTCTGAGATAAAGACGAAGCGATAAGAAGTTTTGAGATTTACTACCTCAATCTTTACCTTCCACCAGCTCTCGACAGTGCCACGTTTTTCAAGTTTGAGCTCGTAAGAGCGAGGCTCACCATCCTCATAGATTCTGATAAAAGCTTTGGCAAATGAGTATGCATTCGGTACGCGTACTCGTAACTTAATCTTCTGGCCGATTTTTGGAGCGCTATCACTGATGTAGATCTCGCTACCATCGTGATGCGGCACATGAGCCATCTGGCTACTTGTTGATTGCTTCGATTTGCTTGAAGACAACTTTTTCTCCCTTGATATTGAATGCAGTTGCTCTAATCGAAACCTTGCTGCCGTACTTGTACTCTGTCGGAGAGAGATAAACGCGATAAGGACTATTGAAATCAGAGCCAGCGTTGACCCACTTTGTTGAGCCGGCAGCCTTTATAGAGAAATCAACGCGGCTCATTCCTGAACTCTTCAGTGGTGCAGAAACCTCAAGCATCCCAGTGAGAAAATCCATCCGTGTCTTCAAGGCACTTACTGCAATTTTTGCTGGTGCCATTACCGCTGAGGATTGCAGCACTACTGCATCAAATGCGGGAACTGTGAGTGTTACAGATGCACCTTTATTTGAGACAGTCGAAGAGCCAAAGAGTGACTTCCATTTTGCTGTACTTGATGTATTTACAGTGACCTTAGATGGTTGTTTACCGTTGTTAAAGGCAACGAGATATTCAATCTTCTCAACTGGATCCCATTTTGAGAGCACAAGAGTGTTTCCCGTGGCCGAGCGAATCTGCATCTGGCCATTGGCGAGGGCTGGATAAGTAGCGCGAAGCTTTGCTAATTCGGCGATATACATTGCTAACGGGTGGCTTGCCGCATTGGTAAAGGAGTTTCCATCACCTATCGGATCGGATCCCACACGGGCTTCGCTCTTCCACGCGGTTATTTTTGTTTCAAACATATCTTGGCGTGCTCGTTGATCTCCACCATTACCTGAGCCGGTCATACCAACTTCATCACCGTAGTAAACGGTCGGAATTCCGCGTGAGAAATACATCAGTGCGTGAGCTAACTTAGTGCGCGCTAAGAGATCATTCTTGGCCTGTAACTGAGCTGCTGGAATAAGAAATCCAACTCGACCCATATCGTGATTTCCTAAGAAGGTAACAAGATTTGAAGCGGTTGATATTGACGTTGTGTACTGATCGTCAATATCAAAGAGTGTGGCAAGAACTGAAGCATCTGAATACCCGGAAGCAAATTGTGTCGCTGTGCGTTGGAATGCAAAATCTAGAACTGTTTGAATCTTTCTCTCCCGCACAAAAGAGACAAGATTCATTGGGTTAACATCATAAACTTCACCGAAAATTGTAAAGTTATTGATGCCAGCACTCTTTGCCGCACTGTCTATCCCTGGTGACCAGTTTTTAAAGAAATCGTTATCTACGTGACGGGCGGTATCGACGCGGAATCCTTCAAAGCCGTACTTCTTAATCCACTCTGAATACACATTGACCCAGCCTTGATATACCTCTGGTTTTTCGGTTGCAAGATCATCAAGGCTGTAGAAATCACCGATCTGTTCGCAGCGTCCTACTCCCCAGCAACGATCGACGCTTCCGACATTGTGATAGTTATCCAACTTATTTAACCAAGCAGGATTCTTTGCGTTCTTCTGGTCATCTGGAATGTAAGCAGTCTTATCTGCATACTGAATGACATCGCCAGTGTGGTTGGTGACGATGTCGAGAATCAATTTAAGTCCGAGTTTCTTTGCGCATGCAGAAAGGGCCAAGAGATCTTCGTTGGTACCTAGGTGTGGATCAACGTTGAGAAAGTCTTTGCCCCAGTAGCCGTGATAACCAGCTCCGCCACCTGTTCCATCGACTTGAGTAACAAGCGGAGTCATCCAGACTGCAGTAAAACCAAGTGCCTTAATGCGCGCTAAACCATCATCTCCAGGCTGGCAAGTTCCCGTCAATCCCTTGAGATCGCCTCCATGAAAATGGGCAGTGCTTGTTGGGTCATACCCTGAAGTGGGGTCAGAAGTCTTTCCGCCAGCTAAATCATTTGAGGCATCGCCATTGCGGTAGCGATCAGGAAAGACGAAGTAGATAACATCTTTGGAAAGTCCGACTTGTGGCTTAACAACTTCTTGCGCCGTTGCAGAATATGGAATTACAAGTGCACAGAGTGCAATACTGGCTATAAGCTTTTTAAGCATTAGCCTTTTACAGATCCGGCGGTGAGACCGTTAAT
Organism: Candidatus Planktophila sp.; assembly: GCA_044372065.1. Lineage (GTDB taxonomy): Bacteria > Actinomycetota > Actinomycetes > Nanopelagicales > Nanopelagicaceae > Planktophila. The sequence continues at coordinate 16,241 of JBILSO010000015.1, forward strand.
AATGTATCTCTGAAGGCTAAGGAAGATGATCACGATAGGAACTGATGCGATGATCGAGCCTGCTGCAAATGGGCCCCAGTTTTCAGAGTACTGACCACCGATAAATTGCTGGAGACCAACAGCGACAGTACGAGATTCCATATCAACAAGGAAGAGTCGCGCGAGAATGAATTCATTGAAAGTTCCAATAAAGCTCAAGAGCGCAACAACTGCCAAGACCGGTGCGGCAAGTGGCATAAAGATCAACCAATAAGTCTGAACCGCAGATGCGCCATCAATCTTGGCCGCTTCATCCAGCTCCTTTGGAATTGAATCAACGAAACCTTTAAGAAGCCAAATGTTTACACCCATTGCTCCACCGAGGTAGATCAAGAGAAGTCCCGCTTGTGTTCCAAGACCAATGCTTGGTGCAAATGTGTAGACACGCTCCATGATGACGTACACGGCAGAGATCGCAAGAATCGCTGGGAACATCTGTACTAAAAGCAGAATCTGAATGCCGGACTTGCGACCCTTGAAGTTGAGGCGGCTAAATGCAAATGCCGAAGCTGAACCAATCGTGACAGAGAGGACCGCGGTAGCTCCAGCGATGATGAGTGAGTTCTTCACCCAGATCATGTAAGGAATCGTTGGATCGGTAAAGAGCAGCTTGTAATTTGCGAAAGAAATTTCGCGCGGAATAAATGAATCTAGGCGCAAGCTTCCAGTTGAGTTAAATGAGGAGATTACGACGAGATACAGTGGAAAGAGCGAGAAGAGGCAGACTGAGATAATCAGCGCGTGGCGCCATGCATAGTTGCGAAGCCAGTTGCTCATTGGAAGCTCTCCAATACCTTTGACTTACGGATACCGTACATCGAGATTGATGCGACGAGAATGAAGATAACGAGAGAAATTGCACTTGCTAGACCTAGATCTTGCACAGCACCACCGAAAGCTATCTTGTAGGTAAAGCTGATCAAGATATCCGTAGCACCGGCCAGTTCACCATCAAGCTCAGCACGAGGCCCACCTCCAGTAAGGAGATAGATCAAGTTGAAGTTGTTAAAGTTAAATGCGAATGATGCAATGAGTAGCGGTGAAAGAATCTGAAGAAGGAGTGGCATGGTAATTTGCCTAAAGATCTGGCGTGGATTGGCTCCATCAATCGCGGCTGCTTCAAGTAGCTCTGATGGGATTGCTTGCAGAGCTCCACTTGAGATGAGATAGAAGTAAGGAAAACCAAGCCACAGGTTGACTAAGATAATCGCAAATTTGGCAAAGGTCGGACTTTGGAACCACGCGATGTCAGTGCCTAAGAGATTGTTAATCGCACCGAATTCGGTGTTAAACATTCCACCCCAGATTAGGATCGACATAATGCTTGGCATCGCATACGGCAAAATCAAAATTGAACGATAGGTGCGACGCCCGCGTATTGGCTTGTTGAGCGCTAAGGCAAGCAATAAACCAAGTGCAAATGTAGTGAGCACTGACAAGGTTGCGAAGGTAATCGTCCAGATAAAGACACTAATCAGTGGTCCACGGAGCCGTTCTTCGGTAAATAGTTTCGTATAGTTTTCAAACCAGATAGGAGCACGCCAGCCCGGTTCCAAATATTGATCTGGACTTCCTTCGATCGCAAAATTTCCGCGACCATTATCTGTATAAATTTCACCAGAAATAATATTCTCGAATTGATCCTTCACTTCATTGAAGGTAAGTACTTGTCTGGAAACTATGCCGACTTCAAAACCTTCAAGGGCAATAAAATATTCATCTTGGTACTTAAAGCGCTTGAGCGAATAGACCTCATCAGCGTTGGCCATATCGGCATCTGAGAGTGTCTCAAAGTTGGGCGCACTCTCTGCGACTCCATATTCATTAATTGTGAGGTCTGCAGGAACGAGTGGAATACGGTTATTTTCAGTCGAAATGAAATATGCGCCATTGATTGTGTCTGAGACGAGAATCGCTTCCTGCATCTCATAGCGGCCGATCTTGATATCAAATGATGTTCCAGCTTCATCTGACTCAAATGCTCGATTTTGAATCTGCTCAATGGCTTCGCCTTTAGAGACGATATTGCCTGTTTTGTAGTTGTAGGAAGACATCGTCACCGTGTAGAGGATTGGCGAAAGAACAAATGCAACCAGCAGGAGTACGCCAGGCAGGAAGAATTTAAGCGGAATTGAAATTTTCGTGAGATATGTCAAAAGCAGTAAGAGGACAGTAACTGCCAAGAAGCCTGCGATGAAGTATTCCTTCTGGGCGAATGCGCTCTGTGTCAGGGTAACGAGAACTGAAGAGAGAAGCAGGACAACAATTAGCTTTAGGACAAAAGACACTTTGCCCGTAAAGAATGAAGTCATTGTGCGACGTTACCTCTCGGTGAAATAAGAACTAATGCGGGCGAATTGCTTCGCCCGCATTAGTTTTAACTTACTGATTCTCTTTAGAGATCAGCCTTTCCTGCACTTGTATTTGCGCGCCAGATTGCAGCGAGCTTGTTACCTTCTGTTACAGGGTCTTTTCCATCTACAAGAACTGCAGTCCAGTACGCTGGAGCTGAATCCCAGTAGTTAGCGCCGCCTGCATTGTTATTTAGGAATGCGCCGATCTGTGGAAGGCTTGAAAG
>JBILSO010000059.1:0-6262 GCA_044372065.1 Candidatus Planktophila sp.
TTCGATCTAAATTCCAAACGGACATCATGGCTTGCAGTTGCATCAGCAAATTTCTTAAGTGCTTCACTAGCCTCGGCCTCGATCTTCTGTGGCACTTGCACTTCAATAGTTGCTAAGAGGTCGCCGGTAACAGATCCTTTTTTAATTCCGCGACCTTTAACGCGAAGTGTGCGTCCATTAGGTGTGCCTGGTGCAAGTCTGACAGTGACTTCTTCACCATCAAGAGTCGGAACTTTAATGTCAGCCCCAAGTGTTGCTTCAACGAATGTGACAGGAAGAGTAAGAAGAATGTTCTCTGCTTTGCGTGAAAATATTGGATGAGGTTTTACATGCAACAAGATAAAGAGATCGCCAGGTCCTGCTTCACCCGGTGCACCTTTTCCTTTGACGCGAATCTTTGCGCCATCATTTACGCCAGCTGGAACGCGAGCAGTCACCGTCTGAGTTCTGCCATCATCGCCCGGAATTTTTAACCCGAGCGTTGTTCCTGTAATTGATTCCTTAAATGTAATTGTTGATTCAGTCTGTAAATCTTGCCCTTTGCGTGGACCGCGGCGTACTCCGCCTCCGCCAAACAAGTTTGCAAAGATGTCGTTAGGTGATCCACCACCGAAGAGATCGGAGAAATCTCCGCTGCCGCTACCGCCGCGACCCCCCATAGGCCCGCGGAATCCGCCACGCTCAAAGAGTGAGCGTGCTTCATCATATTCAGCGCGTTTCTTTGAATCTGAAAGGATGTCATAAGCCTCAGAGACAGCTTTGAACTTCTCCTCGAGTGCGTCATCGCCCTTGGTTTTATCTGGGTGAAGCTCGCGCGCTAAAGAACGGTACTTCTTCTTAATCTCATCAGCTGTTGCCTTTTTATCGACGCCGAGAATCGCATAGAAGTCCTTCTCGTATAGATCTTTGGCAGCCATGAGTTATTCCGCAGTGGGGGTTTCTTCTGGATCTGTTACACCCACTCGTGCTGGGCGAAGAATGCGCTCTTTGTATTTATATCCTGGCTGCAAAATCTTTGTCGCGGTTGATGTTGTGACATTGGAGGATGTGTCATGAAGTAACGCTTCATGAATTTGTGGATCGAAGAGATCGCCTTCTTGGCCGTATTTGGTAAGCCCAATACGTTCGGTTGTTGTTGCAATCTGATCTGCAACAGCCTTGAAGCCGCCGGTGAGTTCACCATGTGATTGTGCGCGCTCGATATCGTCAAGGACGGGAAGTAATTCAATAAGCACAGAGCTAATTGCAAGTTCGTGCGCGAGTGAACGATCACGTTCTACACGCTTTTTGTAATTTGCATACTCTGCTTGAAGACGCTGTAGGTCTGCAGTAAGTGCGCTTACCGGGTCAGTTTCCTGACCCGGCTCGGCGATACTTTCCTCAACTACTGCAGATGCATCTGTCACCTCAGTTGCGAGATCTTCTGACATTAGTTAGTAGCCTCGTCCTCAATGACTTCTGCATCTTCGACGCCATCTTCACCGGCGCCACCATTTGCAGCAGCACCTGCAGCTGCATACATCAGTGCACCAAGTGCCTGTGAAAGAGTTGAAACCTTTTCTGTCCCACTCTTAATCGCTTCAAAGTTAGCTCCGCCGAGTGATGTCTTAAGTTCGGCTAGGGCAGCCTCAACTTCGTTCTTCTTCTCGAGAGCTTCACCTTCTGTGAACTTATCTGCATTATCTGCGATGAACTTTTCAGTCTGGTAGACAAGTGAGTCTCCGGTGTTGCGGATCTCTGCTTCTTCCTTACGCTTCTTATCTTCTTCGGCGTGAGCTTCAGCATCTGCCATCATGCGATCGATTTCATCCTTTGAAAGTGCTGAGCCACCACTGATTGTGACGCTCTGCTCTTTTCCAGTTGCAAGATCCTTTGCAGAAACATGAACGATTCCATTAGCATCGATATCAAATGTCACTTCGACCTGTGGAACTCCACGAGGTGCTGGTGCAATACCTGCAAGCTCGAACATGCCTAATTTCTTGTTATAGGCAGCCATTTCGCGCTCACCCTGGTAGACCTGAATCTGTACAGCAGGCTGATTGTCATCAGCTGTTGTGAAGATTTCGCTGCGCTTTGTTGGGATAGTTGTGTTGCGCTCGATCATGCGTGTCATTACGCCACCCTTGGTTTCAATTCCAAGCGTGAGTGGTGTGACATCAAGAAGAAGAACATCTTTAACTTCACCCTTAAGAACACCAGCTTGAAGGGATGCACCAACTGCAACAACCTCATCAGGGTTTACGCCCTTATTTGGCTCTTTTCCGCCAGTGAGATCGCGAACAAGATCCACAACTGCTGGCATACGAGTTGATCCACCAACAAGAACTACGCTCTTAATTGCTGAGATTGCGATTCCAGAATCCTTAAGTACTTGCTGGAATGGCTTCTTGCAACGATCGAGTAGATCTGCAGTGAGTTGCTGGAATTGTGCACGAGTAATTGTTTCATCCAAGAAAAGTGGATTCTTCTCAGCATCAACGGTGATGTATGGCAAGTTGACTGCAGCTTGCTGTGAAGATGAAAGTTCGATCTTCGCCTTTTCAGCAGCTTCGCGAATACGTTGCATTGCCATCTTATCTTTTGTGAGATCGATGCCGTTCTTTGATCCAAATGTTTGAACTAGGTAATCAACAAGTGCTTGATCCCAGTCATCTCCACCGAGGTGGTTATCGCCAGCTGTTGCCTTAACTTCAACAACTCCGTCGCCGATTTCAAGAAGTGAAACGTCAAAAGTTCCACCACCTAAGTCAAAGACAAGAATTGTCTGCTCTTGATCGGCCTTATCAAGACCGTATGCAAGTGCGGCAGCTGTTGGCTCGTTAATGATTCGAAGAACATTAAGTCCGGCGATTTCGCCAGCTTCTTTTGTCGCTTGACGTTCTGCGTCAGAGAAGTACGCAGGAACAGTAATAACGGCATCAGTGACAGTTTCACCGAGATATGCCTCTGCATCGCGCTTAAGTTTTTGCAGAATACGTGCAGATATTTCTTGTGGTGTGTACTTCTTGCCATCAATATCCATCGTCCAGTTGGTGCCCATGTGGCGCTTGACTGAGCGAATGGTGCGTTCAACGTTTGTGACCGATTGGCGCTTTGCGACTTCACCGACGAGAACCTCGCCGTTCTTGGCAAAGGCGACGATCGATGGGGTGGTGCGAGCGCCTTCAGCGTTGGCGATGACTGTTGGCTCGCCGCCTTCAAGGACGCTGACGCAGCTATTTGTTGTTCCGAGGTCGATTCCGACTGCTCTGGCCATGGTTATGACTCCTTTTTCCTACTTTTAGTAACTCACTCGAGCTCGCGATGAGGTCGAGGTGGTTAAACCTGAGTCCATCTTACACAAGAGCTTGAGCCGATGCGACTCAGGTTTCCAAGAGGTAGAACAGGGCTCTCAACCCATTTATTCCCATCCGAACTATTGCTAGTCGGAGAGATAGCCTTTCGCCCATGTCGTCCCTCCAGATCGCTCTAGCCAGCCTGGCCTACGGCATCACTGTTATCGCGCTGGCCTTACTTACCGTACGGGTCCGCCAGCTCCTTGCTACATATAAGAAGGCACAGCCAGATCCAACGCGTAACAACGATAAGGGCGCACGACTAGCGAACATGCTCAAAGAAGTTTTGGGCCACACCAAGATGCTCAACTTCACCGCCACAGGAATTGCACACTGGTTTGTGATGATTGGTTTCGGTGCACTTTTTGGAACTTTGGTTACCGCATACGGTCAGTTAATTTCTCCAAGTTTTGCTCTGCCACTTATCGGTCACTTTATTCCTTATGAATTTATGTCAGAACTTATTGGTTGGCTAACCGGCATTGGAATCGTGACACTTATTGGTATTCGCCAAGTAACGCGTATGCGACCAGAGCGCGCTAATCGTTTCTCCGGTTCTGGAATGGGTAAGGCGTATTATGTCGAAGCAACAATTCTAGTTATCGTCTTTGCTGTAATTGCATTGCGCGGATTGGAGGGCGCACTCGCTGGAGAAGAATCATGGAATTGGCATTACGCTCTTTCTTGGCCTGCAGTAGTTTTCTTTAGCAGTTGGAGCACTAGCGCAATTGAAACCGCGATTGTTGTTATCGCTACAATCAAGATCGTTACTTCAATGGCTTGGTTTATTGTCATTGCAAGCAATCTCACCATGGGTATTGCATGGCACCGTTTCTTAGCGTTCTTCAATATCTTTTATAAGCGCAACAGCGATGGCACAAACTCACTTGGTGCGCTCCCTGAAATGATTTCACACGGTGCTCCTATTGATTTTGAAGATCCAAAGGAAGACGATGTATTCGGTTTAGGAAACCGTGCAGATATTTCTTGGAAGGGTCTGCTTGATATGACCACATGTACCGAATGTGGTCGCTGCCAATCACAATGCCCTGCTTGGCATACAGATAAACCGCTCTCACCTAAGTTATTGATTATGGCTATGCGCGATCACGCGATGGCTAAGGTTGTAGACAATGAAGCGCTGGTAGGCGATAACGCCCCTATTTCACTTGATGTTTTATGGTCATGTACTACCTGTGGTGCTTGTGTTGAGGAGTGCCCTGTAGATATTGAGCATGTCGATCACATCGTTAATATGCGCCGTTTTCAGGTCTTGGTCGAATCAGAATTTCCAACTGAGCTCGGTGGAACATTTAGAAATCTAGAAAAGACCGGTAACCCATGGGGTGCTAACCGCGCAGATCGCGAAGCGTGGATCGCCGAATGTGATTTCCCAGTGCGATTGGTTGAAGGTGAACTTCCAGAAGAAGTTGAGTATTTATTCTGGGTTGGGTGTGCTGGCGCGTATGAAGAGCGAGCAAAGAAAACTACAAAAGCTGTCGCAGAGTTATTACATATGGCTGGTGTGAACTTTGCTGTGTTGGGAAAGAAAGAGACATGTACGGGAGATGCCGCACGTCGTGCTGGTAATGAGTTCCTGTATCAAATTCTTTCACGCGAGAATATCGAAACATTTAGAGAAACTTTCGGTGATCGTCCGAAGGGTAAGAAGAAGGTTGTTGTTACCTGCCCTCACTGCTTTACAACAATCGGTCGTGATTACGCACAGAGTGGTTACGAATTAGAAATGTTGCACCACACGCAACTTCTTAACACTTTGGTTCGTGAAGGTCGCTTAAAGACAAGTCCACACAAGGCAGATCAGAAAATAACATTCCACGATCCTTGTTATCTCGGTCGTCACAACCAGATCTATGCACCACCTCGCGAACTTCTTGAAGCATCAGGATGCGATATTGAAGAGATGCCACGTAACCAAGAACGTTCGTTCTGTTGTGGTGGTGGCGGTTCACGTATGTGGATGGAAGAAAAACTCGGAACGCGCATTAACCTCAACCGCGTTGATGAAGCGATTGCAACCGGCGTTGAAGAAGTTGCGGTGGGTTGTCCGTTCTGCCGCATCATGATTGGTGATGGAATGACAGCACGTGAATCAGATGTTGAAGTTCTCGATGTTGCTCAAGTCTTGCTCCGAAATATAAAAAGCTAAATTACAACGGTGTAATTCATCCACAGCTGTGGGTTCACTTGTGGATAAGAGCCTTCGCTACCACCGCTCCGCCTAGGAGACCCCCTACATGGGCTCTCCAGTCGATTCCAGGGATGGTGAAGCCAATTGCCAGGTTAAGTCCGACGGTGATGAGAGTGCTCTTTAGATCGGCCCCGTACTTCTTGTAGATCACCAAGATTGCACCGAAGAGGCCGAAGACGGCACCAGATACTCCGATGGAATATCCGTTAAATGGCAGGAAGTATGCCGAGGTGAGTGATCCGGCAAGTAGTGAGATGAAGAAAATTACAAGAAATTTGGTTTTGCCGAGGATTGATTCGATCTGGGTACCAAGTGAATGTAGCGCCAACATATTAAGTGCTAAGTGATACGGGAGATCACTTGTTTGATCGTGCATCAAAGCAACCGTGAAGAGTCGATACCACTGGCCATAGCTCTGCATATCTGCAAGAGGTGGCAGGTAGAAATTATTAATTAAAAGTGGATCGATTTTCTGCCAGAGAAAAAATCCGCAAATTACTGTGATGAGGCCGATAGTCGCAGAGCGCTGAGCCTTCATGGAAATTACAACTTATTCGACAGAGACGCTGCGAATGACAACATCTACGAGTGGCTTATCGCGACCGTCAACCTTTGTTGTTGCGATTGCATCAACTACTGCGCGGCTCGCTGTATCAACTACCTCACCAAAGATAGTGTGCTTGTTGGTTAGGTGCGGTGTTGGAGCGACAGT
>JBILSO010000060.1:0-6194 GCA_044372065.1 Candidatus Planktophila sp.
AATCAGAGCAAGGATTCCACCGATAAGGAACCAGGCAAAAGAAGTGATGAGATAGAGATAACCGATTGTCTTATGGTCGGTTGAAGTAATCCACTTAACGAAGTTTTTACCTTTAGAGGCCGGTGCGACACCAGGAGCAGTCGTAATTACTGGTCGCTCTGCATACGTTGTCATGCTGTGCTCGCCTTCAAAGTCTCAAGGTATTGCTGATAATCAGCTTGGGATACAACCTTCAATGTAAAGAGCATTTGTGCATGGCTTCGACCACACAAGATGTTGCATCGTCCTGGGAACTCGCCAATTTTGTTTGCAGTGAACTCAAGATTATTTGTCACGCCGGGAAGATTTTGCATCTGGATCATAAATGCAGGAATCCAGAATCCATGGACAACATCACTTGCAGTAATTATGTAGCGAACACGCTCTCCGACTGGCACAACGAGGGTAGGTGGCTTCTCAGGTGTGCCGGTTACAACCGCCTTCTCCCCTGCCTCTGGATACCCAAATTGCCATGACCACTGAATTGCATTAACGGTGATCTCGTGAGCAACAGTTGGAGATTTTTCAATGATCTCTTCCTGCTTGACCGCAGTGAAGTAGAACAGAACCGCAATAATGATGAATGGGATAACTGTGTATACAATTTCAACTGGAACGTTGTATTGCGTCTGCTTTGGAAATTCACCTTTAGATGCATCTGCTCTGTGGAAGATAGCTGGCCACAAAATCAAAACCAAAGTGATTACACCGACAACACCGCCAGCAATCCACGCACCTTGCCAGAGAGAGAGTGAAATATCGTTGATGCTCGAAACACCTTCTGGGAAACCAAGGGTAGAAACTTTTGAACATCCACTGAGGGCAAGAACCATCGGTGCTAAAACAAGCCCGAGGCGCAACGCACGCGATGCTCGCGATGCACGCGATTTACTCGTTGGGAGCGACATAGGGCAAGGATAGTGGCGAGGAGAGAAGTTGCGAGCCGGTGCGAGTAGCCTTGCTCGGGTGGTTCGTGTCACAGGAAATTTCACCTCAGAGGCCCCGTTATCGGAGACCGTCTCGAAGGCGATAAGTGCTGCCTTTGAAGCCGGTTGGGCCGATCCCAAGAAAGTTTCCCAGGCCTCGCAGCGAGCCAAAATCCTGCAGGGCCATGCTTTGGAGGCTCTCGCAACCGGTTTGGGAATTCGTGTGGATCAGATGGAGATCGTTGGGGAATCTGAGTTAGCGACCTATCTCTGCATCGCAGGTTTTCTAGATTCCACGACGCATCTATCTGTGGGAGCCATTGATCGAGGCAAAATTCGGGCCTTCACTCGTACCCATGAAAACCACTCCATCATTCCGGTGGATAGCAATGGACATCTGCAGATCGAGACTATTTCTGCCGACTCTCTTCTTACTCTGCAGATCGTTAATGGCGAGACAGGGATTGTGCAAGATATAGAAGCGTTGAAACCAAAGGCGGAGAGAGTGGTTCTCGATGCCACCTATTCAGGGCCGCGAATCGGATTGGGTGAGAATTGGGACGGAGCAATCTTCTCTGCACATTCATGGGGAGGTCCTACTGGATTGACGATTATGGCTATTGCGAATTCTCAACAATGGCGATATCCCCTACCTCACATCGCGCCGATCAGGACTCCTGGTGGCTATTCACTTCCACTTTTGCTTGGTGCAGCAGTTGCCCTTGAAAACTTTAAGGAAGATAACGCAAAGCTAGATTCGCTCAATCACTATCTCCGGACAAAGGTATCTACGTCAATTCCATCGGCAATTATTGTCGGTCAGGGTTCGAAGACACTTTCAAACTTTCAAACCATTGTGATTCCAGGAACTATCAGCGAAATGTTAGTTCGAGAGTTAGAGGCACATGCGATTTCTGTCGATGCTGGATCAGCTTGTTCACCTGCGGATTTAGCACCCAGCCATGTATTAGCTGCGATGGGATTACCCACAGAAGGTTCACTAAGAATAACTCTGCGACAAGACCATAATGAGGCAGATATTGATGCGCTCGTTCAGGCTTTAGTGGAAGTGTGCCGCAACTTCTGATCTGGCTTGCTCACCATATGCTTCTTCGAAACGATCAAGGAATTCTTGCGGCGTAAAGCTGTATTCCTGTGTGCCCATCGTCTCGATGACATATGTTGCAAGAAGCGAACCTAACTGAGCGCAACGCTCATGCGAAAGTCCCCAGGCCAGTCCAGCAACAAAGCCACTTCTGAATGAATCGCCCACACCCGTTGGATCAACCTTGGCCTTTTCCTGCGGACATGTCACGGTAATTGTTGGAGTACCTCTACCCTCCACGCGCGAACCCGCAGCACCGAGAGTGACCACGCGAAATTTAACGCGGTCAAGAATTTCATCATCGCTCCAACCAGTTTTTTGAATGGCTAGCGCTAACTCATATTCGTTAAGGAAGAGGTAGGTCGCACCATCAATTAGTACTTTTATTTCCTCGCCAGAAAGACGGGCCATCTGTTGTGAAGGGTCGGCCAAAACTGCAATTCCCTTTGAGAGAGCAACTTGAGTGTGGCGCAACATTGCTGCCGGGTCATCTGGGGAAATTACAAGTAGGTCGAGATTGCCTTCCTTATCAATGATTGGTTGAAGCTCGATATCGCGAGCTTCCGACATTGCCCCAGGAAAGAATGAAGCAAACTGATTATGTTCAGAATCTGTAGTTACGGTGAAGAGTGCAGTGAATTGTGTTGTTGAAACAAGAGCATGTGATGTTTCTACGCCATGGCGAGTAAGCCATGCGTTGTAATCTGGCCAATCTTTTCCAACTGCCGCAATAAGCAGTGGCTTATGCCCCAGCACACCGAGGCCGAAACAGATATTGGCTGCGCAGCCACCACGACGAACTTCTAGACCATCGACAAGAAAGGAGAGTGAAATCTTTTCGAGTGAACCCACGACAACTGAGTCTGAAAACTTTCCTGGGAAAGTCATGATGTGGTCGCGACCGACCGAGCCTGCGACACCTATCTTCATAGGGCGAGAATCTACAAGTAACTAGATGTAAATGTGGCGTTTAGTTAAAAGAATCACCGCAGGCACATGAACCCTGCGCATTTGGATTATCGATCGTAAAGCCCTGCTTCTCGATCGTATCCACGAAATCAATTGTTGCGCCCATCAAATATGGATCACTGAGTTTTCCTGTGACCACTTTGACTGTGCCAAACATGCGGACAACATCGCCTTCCAGCTCACGGTTATCAAAGAAGAGCTGATAGCGAAGACCTGAACATCCACCTGGCTGTACCTCAACGCGAAGATAGAGATCGTCAGCGCCTTCTTGTGCCAAAAGTGCTGCAACCTTGGCTGCTGCCCCATCGGTGAGAGAAATGCTGGTTGTGGTCGATGTTGTGTCCTGTGTTGTCATAGGCAAAGAGTACCCGCGTCACTTAGCATCTGCGACTTTTATAGGCGAGAATAGAGCCATGTCATCTTCTACCGTGACCAACCTCCTACTTCTCGGCAGTGGCTCAGACCCACTCTCTGAACGTGGAGTGACCTGCGCAGGTGAGATTCCTGCTGCTAGCGATCCGGAACTCGTTTCTCGAGCCAAGGCTGCTCGCGCCGCTCTCGGCGATCGCGCCATCGTTCTGGGGCATCACTATCAGCGCGATGAGGTCATCGAATTCGCAGACATCACAGGTGACTCATTTAAGTTAGCTCAAGCTGCGCAAGCGCAGAGCACAGCTGAGTTCGTGATTTTTTGCGGTGTGCACTTCATGGCAGAAAGTGCCGACATCCTTACGAGTGATCGACAGAAAGTTATTCTTCCTGATTTAGCGGCGGGTTGTTCAATGGCTGATATGGCAACCGCTTCACAGGTTGATGAATGTTGGAAAACGTTAAGTGATCTCGGTGTTGCGGCTACAACAATTCCCGTTACTTACATGAACTCATCTGCAGCGATCAAATCATTTACAGGCGAGCATGGTGGAACGGTCTGTACATCGTCTAATGCGCAATCTGCAATGCGGTGGGCCTTTACACAAGGCGAGAAAGTTCTCTTTCTCCCGGATCAACATCTCGGTAGAAATACTGCTGTGCAAAGCCTTGGACTCTCTCTAGAAGATTGCGTTCTTTGGAATCCATGGAAGCCAATGGGAGGTCTGACTGAGAGCGAAATAAAGAACGCAAAAGTCATCCTATGGCGCGGCCATTGCTCTGTTCATGGACGCTTTTCTAAAGAATCAATTGATGATGTCCGCTCTCGGATTCCTGAGGTAAAGATTCTTGTTCATCCAGAGTGCACGCATGAGGTAGTGACTAATGCCGACGTAGTAGGTAGTACTGAATTTATAATCAAAACTATTGAGGCAGCGCCCGCAGGTAGTGCTTGGGCTATCGGCACCGAGTTCAATCTCGTCTCACGCCTTGCAAAAGCCCATCCCGATAAGACGATCGTCTTCCTCGATAAAACTTTATGCTATTGCTCAACCATGAACCGGATCGATCTCCCCCATCTTGTGTGGGCGATGGAATCACTGGTCGCCGGCCACGTGGTCAATCAAATCTCCGTCGATGACACGGTGAAGAAATTCTCTCAACTAGCACTTGAGCGAATGCTGGCTCTATAGTCCAGCCATGAGTAACGAATCTTCTGAGGCGAAAACTTCACAAAAGAAGGGTCGCCCAACCCCAAAGCGCAAAGATGCAGAATCTGCACGCAAGGTTTCATCTCTTGCTCCTGCTCGTTCAAAGGAAGAGAAGGCTCGACAGAAATCAGCAGCTCGCGCTGCTCGAATAGCTCAACGGGCTGCATACCTTCGCGGAGACGAGAATGCACTTCCACTTCGTGATCGTGGTCCTGTTAAAAGATTTGTAAGAAACTATGTAGATTCTCGACGCTCTATCGGTGAGTATTTTCTTCCTATCATCGGTGTTGTCCTTCTCGTTTCTCTGATTCCGGTCGCTGCAGCTGCAGTCATAGGTGTCGTACTGATGTACACAGTTCTCTTTGCTTCAGTCATCGACGGCTTCTTCCTACGAAAAAGAATTAAACGTGAAGTATCCGCTCGTTTTCCTGAAGAGCCAGTTAAGGGTCTGGGAATGTACGGCTGGCTACGTTCGACTCAGATGCGCCGCATGCGCGCACCAAAGCCGGGCGTGGCTGTAGGGGAAAAGTTCTAACTACCCCTAGGGTAGGCAAACAACTTAATAAGAGTTCTTTTGTAGGGGAAGTTCGGTGCAAATCCGACGCTGACCCGCAACCGTAAGAGCGCCCGTGCTCATAGTCGGATTACCTACCTAAGAACGTTGACAAACACCCGCCGAGGTTTGCGGGGCGTAGTCCAAGGTCAAGCGTGCATTCGCTATTTCTAGGAGCTACCCCTGTGAGACTCTCACACATTGAGGAGCTCCAGATACATGAAGAAGAAACTCGCAGTAATCACCGCTCTGGTTTTACTTGCAACAACAATCACTCCAGCCCAGGCAGCCGGCAGCGGTTATCGCTATTGGGGATATTTCCAAGCAGCCCCGAAGGCAACAGCGTGGACTGCAGCAATGACAGGTCCTACCGTTGATATTGCAGATGGTTCAGTTGAAGGCTGGGCTTTCACCTTTTCTAGTGAGGCAATTCCAGATGCAACTTCTCCATCTGTTCTTCCGGACTTTCAATCCATATGCGGAAAAACTCGCCCAGTCGCAGGCAAGAAGCGAATCGGAATCGTCATTGATTTTGGTGCGGCTTACTTAGCGCCAACTGGTGAAAAGCCACTCAAGACTGTTAAACGTTGCATCACCATTGATAAGAAAGCACAAGGAATCGATGTACTTGGCAAAGTGGTACGAGTTCGTGCCGATAAGTCGGGGTTGATTTGTGGTCTTGGTGGATATCCACGTAAAGAGTGCGGCGTAGAGATTCCAACACCAGCAGCACTAGCTACTAAGTAAGTCACAACCAAAATGAAAAAGTCATTCCACCCACTGACATGGTGGTCGGGGGCGATCGCGATTGCAATTGCAGTCTCATTAGCCCACCACACGATCTTTAACCTGGTCGTAGTGGGTGGAATGTGCTTTCTTGTCTACCGAGTAAATCGAAATGCAATTGATAGAACTCCGTGGTCGGGAGGATTGTGGTTTGCCCTCAAGATCGCCGCCATCATCATCGTGATTCGCACAATGATCGGCGTCGCAATCGGTGTTCCAATCCCCGGCAATACTCT
>JBILSO010000061.1:0-6119 GCA_044372065.1 Candidatus Planktophila sp.
TGGTGCAGGGGATAAGGCAGCAGTTACAGCCCGCGTCACTGAGATCCGCAACGAGATCGCAACCTCTGATTCCGATTGGGATAAAGAGAAGTTGCAAGAGCGTGTTGCAAAGCTCTCTGGTGGCGTCTGCGTCATCAAGGTTGGTGCACATACTGAAGTCGAACTTAAAGAGAAGAAGCTCCGCCTAGAAGATGCAATCTCAGCTACTCGTGCAGCAGTTGAAGAAGGCATTGTTATCGGCGGCGGTGCAGCTCTTGTTCACGCGGCAGATGCTCTCGAAGGTGATCTCGGATTTAGTGGAGATAAGGCAGTCGGTGTTCGTCTTGTTCGTAAGGCATGCGATGAGCCACTTCGTTGGATCGCTGAGAACGCTGGTCTTGAGGGCTACGTTGTAGTTGCCAAGGTTCGCGCACTCAAGGTCAACGAAGGCTTTAACGCGGCTACTGATGTCTATGGCGATCTTGCAAAAGATGGCGTCATCGATCCAGTGAAGGTGACTCGTTCAGCACTTGCTAACGCTGCATCTATCGCCGCCATGTTCATCACTACTGAGGCACTTGTATACGAGCGCCCAGCAGATGAAGAACCTGCAGCAGGTGGACATGGTCACTCACATGGACCTGGTGGACACAGCCACTAGCTTGTCGCGTGGCTCGTAAACTTAGCCACTAAGTTCAAAGTTATTGAGCAAGAGAAAACCCCCGCGAATATCTCGCGGGGGTTTTTCTCGTTAACGGTGGTTTTTAAAAATTAGCTTGCGTGTGAGACTGCCTTCTCTGCCGCAATAGCTGCAGGAATTGTCAAAGGTGTAACGCCTTGGCGCTCGAGGATAACTGCGCGATCATCTTCTGACAGGCCTCCCCAAATTCCATAAGGCTCTTGGACAGCGAGCGCGTGTGCACGGCATGCTGCGATTACAGGACAAGTGGCACAGACAGCCTTAGCCGCAATCTCGCGATTGCGACGGCGTGGACCGCGTTCCCCATCAGGATGGAAGAACGCCTCAGGATCAAGATCGCGGCATGCGCCTTTGTACTGCCATTCCCACTCTTCCATTACTGGAATTGGTAAGCGTGAAATTTCAGCCATCTCTTTACTCCTTTTCGTATCTGTGAATGGATACATTACAACCGTTTCATAGGTTGTTCAAGTATCTTTCTGTTCAAACCTGCTTCAGCCGTAAAGAATTCCCGCCTTGAGCGTGGTTTCAAGTGGTGAGATGGGCCACTAGGGGCCACGATTACCCCATGAGCCCGGCAGAGCAACCCCAGTGCGCCCCTGCACAGCCTGTAGGGCCTGCAGAGCCTCAAGAACTCCTCAGCGTCTCGTCAGTTGCCCGCCGCCTCGGGGTCGCCCCCGCCACGCTTCGAACCTGGGCTCGGCGATATGGGATTGGACCCTCAAGCCATGAAGCGGGCTCGCACCGCAAATATTGTCCATCGGATTTAGCAAAGCTCACCGTTATGCGCCGCCTGATTAGTGCCGGAATAGCACCAGCCGATGCCGCAGAGCAAGCAAAGGCTCATGAGGGTGAAGTAATTATTGAAGAGTTCACTTCACTTTGTCGTGAATGCGATGAGACCATCGATGCAATTTATAATGCCGCAGATTCTCTTGATTCGCTCTTTGTCGAAACAATGTTGCGTAATGAGATAGCAGAAAATGGAATTATCAGTGCCTGGCAAGAAGTATTTGTGCCAGTACTCGTTCAAGTAGGAAGCGCGTGGGAGAAATCTGGCAAAGGTGTTGAAGTCGAACACATGCTCACTGAAATATTGAAGAGAGTCTTGCGCGAATCATCTTCTGACATTGTCGTCCCAGTAAATGCCCGTCCCGTGTTACTTGCTTCCGTCGGAGAAGAACTGCACTCACTTGCACTCCATGCACTTGCTGCAGCGTTGGCAGAGCGGGGTATCGAGACACAATTCTTAGGTGCACGAACTCCTGTTGAGGCGATCTCCTCGATGGTCTCGCGCTTTGCGCCTCCCGCTGTTTTCTTGTGGGCCCAGCTGCCAGTCAATGGAGATCCTAAATTTGTCACCGCCCTTCCTTCTGTCCGCCCAGCACCTCGCGTCATTATTGGCGGCCCTGGATGGAATCCCGATAAGTGCCAGAACGCCCACTTTGTAGGCTCATTAGCCCTTGCAGTGGACGAGATTGCGCTGGCAGTTGGGGCCTGAGGCCACCGATAGACTCGGCTCATGAGCGAGCACGACAAGGTCACAATGCTTGGCCTGACCTATGACGATGTTCTCCTGCTGCCAGATGCCTCCGAAGTAGTTCCTAGCGAAGTCAATACATCCACCTGGCTCACACGCAATATCTCATTAGCGGTGCCGTTGGCTTCTTCTGCGATGGATACCGTTACTGAATCTGCCATGGGAATTGCAATGGCAAAAGCTGGTGGCATCGGAATTATTCACCGCAACTTTTCGATCGAAGATCAGGTAACTCACGTCAAACTTGTTAAAAACGTTGGCCTTGCAGGAGCTGCTGTCGGTGTTGGCGATGATGGATTTGCACGCGCACAAGCCTTGATTGAGGCAGGTGTTGATGTGGTCGTTGTTGATACAGCACATGGTCATCATCGCGCAGTATTGGATGCGATCGAACGCATTAAGAAGTTTTCACCAACAACAGAAATCATCGGCGGCAACATCGCAACACGAGCTGGTGCTCAGGCGCTAATTAACGCAGGAGCAGATGCCGTCAAAGTTGGTGTGGGTCCAGGATCAATCTGTACAACTCGTGTTGTTGCAGGAGTCGGAGTTCCACAAGTGACAGCAATTATGGAAGCCGCTAAAGCATGTAACAAAGCTGGTATTCCCTTAATCGCAGATGGCGGCTTGCAATATTCAGGAGATATAGTCAAAGCAATTGTTGCGGGTGCACACTCTGTCATGCTTGGTTCATTGTTGGCCGGCTGTGATGAATCACCAGGTGAGCTCATTGAGATCGATGGCCGCAAATACAAGGCTTATCGCGGAATGGGTTCACTCGGTGCGATGCAATCTCGCGGTGAGCAGCAGTCTTACTCAAAAGATCGATACATGCAGGATGACGTTTTAAGCGAAGACAAATTGGTTCCAGAAGGCATTGAAGGAAAAGTTGCCTACCGTGGATCTGTCGCAGATGTTGTGCATCAACTCGTTGGCGGATTACGTAGCGGTATGGGTTACGCCGGAGCACCAGATGTAGAAACACTTCGTCGCGATGGACACCTGATTCAAATCACCTCTGCAGGGCTACAAGAGAGCCATCCTCACGATGTGCTTCATGTAGCTGACGCACCTAACTACACGCAGGCTAAGTAAGGAGAGCGACGATGGATATCGAAATCGCACCAGGAAAACGTGCTCGCCAGGCTTACTCATTTGACGATATCGCCATCGTCCCAAGCCGCCGCACCCGCGACCCTGAAGATGTTTCAACTACATGGCAGATCGATGCTTACAAGTTTGATCTACCGATGTTGGCAGCGCCTATGGATTCAGTTGTTTCTCCTGAGACTGCGATTGAAATCGGCCGCCTAGGTGGACTCGGTGTACTCAACCTCGAGGGTTTGTGGACTCGCTATGACGATCCACGTATTCCGCTGGGTGAGATTGCATCAATGCCAGATAAGCATGCAACTCGTCGCATGCAAGAAATTTACAATGCACCCATTCGACCAGAGCTGATTAAAGAGCGCATCAAGACAATTCGTGATGCAGGTGTAACTGTTGCGGCTTCTCTTTCACCACAACGCACAGCAGAACTTCACAAGGCCGTTATCGCAGCAGGGGTAGATATCTTCGTCATTCGTGGAACAACAGTTTCAGCAGAGCACGTTGCTACAGAACGCGAGGAGCTTAACCTCAAGAAGTTTATTTACGAACTCGATGTACCTGTCATCGTGGGTGGAGTTGCCACAACAACTGGCGCACTTCATTTAATGCGAGCAGGTGCTGCCGGAGTATTGGTTGGGTTCGGCGGGGGAGCAGCGCACACAACTCGTAAGGTGTTAGGAATCGAAGTTCCGATGGCATCTGCTGTTGCTGAAGTTGCAGCAGCGCGTCGTGAATACTTAGATGAATCTGGTGGACGTTACGTTCATGTGATTGCAGATGGAGCAGTCGGTCGCTCTGGCGATATTGCTAAGGCAATTGCGATGGGGGCCGATGCAGTAATGATGGGATCTCCGCTTGCAAAAGCAACAGAGGCACCTGGACTTGGTTGGCACTGGGGATCAGAGGCGCATCACGGACAGCTTCCACGAGGAGAGCGCGTCAATGTTGGCACCGTTGGTTCACTTGAAGAGATCTTGCTCGGCCCTTCACATAGCGCAGATGGTTCGATGAACCTCTTTGGTGCACTTCGTCGTTCCATGGCAACCTGCGGATATTCAGATGTGAAATCTTTCCAGCGCGTAGAGGTGCTTATTAGTCATGGCAAGTAACGTCACTTCCGGTGGCGTTTTAGTCGTCGATTTTGGTGCGCAGTACGCCCAGCTCATTGCTCGTCGCGTTCGCGAAGCAAACGTCTATTCAGAGCTTGTTCCACATTCAATTACCGCAGCTCAAGTACTCGAGAAGAAGCCAGTGGCGATTATTCTCTCGGGTGGTCCATCAAGTGTCTATGCAGAAGATGCACCAACCTTTGACACATCAATTCTTGATTTAGGAATTCCTATCTTTGGAATTTGTTATGGATTCCAAGTGATGGCGCAAGGTTTAGGTGGAGTCGTTAGCCAGACTGGAAAATCTGAATACGGACGTACTGATTTGGTCGCACAGTCATCGACCAAGATTTTTAGAGAACTTCCACAGTCACAGAAAGTGTGGATGTCACACGGGGATGCAGTTACCCAAGCACCTCCAGGATTTACTGTGGCAGCATCTACTTCAGATACGGCAATTGCAGCATTTGAAAACGAAAGCGGACATCTAGCCGGTGTGCAATTCCACCCCGAAGTTCTTCACTCTGAACACGGACAGGCAATTCTTAAAAACTGGCTGATCAACATTGCGCAATGCCCTGCTACATGGACGCCTAAAAATATCGCAGCAGATGAGATTGAAAAGGCTCGTGCCGTCATTGGAACCAAGCGAGTTATTTGTGGATTATCCGGAGGCGTTGATTCAGCCGTAGCAGCTGCCATTATTCAAAAAGCGGTCGGTGATCAACTCACATGCGTCTTTGTGGATCATGGACTTTTGCGAAGCGGCGAATCAGAGCAAGTCCAACGCGACTTTGTTGCATCAACCGGTGTTCAGCTTGTTGTAGTCGATGCGGTTGACCAATTCTTAAGTGCACTCAAAGGCGTCAGCGATCCAGAAGAGAAGCGAAAGATTATTGGTCGTGAATTCATTCGCTCATTTGAGAAAGCTGCTCGTGATATTGCAGCGGATGGCAATGTTGAATTCTTAGTACAAGGAACTCTCTACCCAGATGTTGTCGAATCAGGTGGGGGATCAGGAACTGCCAACATCAAATCTCACCATAATGTGGGCGGATTGCCTGATGATTTAAAGTTCGCACTCGTTGAACCGCTTCGCACACTCTTTAAAGATGAGGTCCGACAAGTAGGACTTGAACTTGGGTTGCCTGAAGAAATTATCTGGCGTCAACCATTTCCGGGTCCAGGACTTGGCATTCGCATTATTGGCGAAGTTACCAAGGAACGCCTTGACCTCTTACGCGAAGCAGATGTAATCGCACGTGCTGAGCTCAAAGCGGCTGGTCTTGATCGCACTATCTGGCAATGCCCTGTGGTTTTATTGGCAGATGTTCGAAGCGTTGGCGTGCAGGGCGATGGTCGCACCTACGGTCACCCGATCGTCTTGCGCCCAGTATCGAGTGAAGATGCCATGACTGCAGATTGGTCACGTATTCCTTATGATGTCCTCGAAAAGATTTCAACGCGCATTACAAACGAAGTTAAGGGAGTAAATCGCGTCGTTCTCGATGTCACCTCAAAACCGCCAGCAACAATCGAGTGGGAGTAAGAAATGAGAAAAGGTCTGGTCGTAGCAATTTCACTATGCCTATTTGCTGCAACATCTGTTCCAGCACAGGCTGCCGAGCGCCCAACATCTGTTGCATCGTGCAAGAAGTCAACGGCTAAGCCGCGGGTTCCA
>JBILSO010000016.1:0-18109 GCA_044372065.1 Candidatus Planktophila sp.
ATTACCGATGTCACAAAGCGCTACAAGATTCGTGTGACGGGGGCTCAAGTAAACGCACTTAATGGAGTGACTATTGATCTGCCCGCCAAACAGACTCTTGGAATTGTCGGCGAAAGTGGTTGCGGCAAATCAACTTTGGCGCGAATGATTGTTGGCCTGGAGCAGCCAACGTCTGGAACCGTTACGTGGAATGGTGAACCAATCTTTGATAAAGCAAAGAATATGCTTTCGAGTAAACACTCAACGATTCAACTTGTCTTTCAAGATCCATACTCTTCTCTCAATCCTCGACAAAAAATCGGCGATTCAATTGCAGAAGTTTTAACAGTGCATCAATTAGTTGAGAAGAGCGCTGTAGCTGCGCGTATCGATGAACTTCTGACAGAGGTTGGAATTAGTCCTGAACTAGCTCATCGCTACCCACACCAGCTTTCAGGTGGTCAACGCCAGCGCATCAGTGTTGCGCGCGCACTTGCTTCAGAGCCTGATCTCTTAGTTCTTGATGAACCCGTTTCGGCTCTCGATGTATCTGTTCGAGCTGAGGTCATGAATCTGCTCATTGACTTGCGTGAGCGACTTGGACTTACCTATATTTTTATCAGCCACGACCTCTCAATGATTCGCCACATTTCAGATCAGATTGCTGTGATGTATCTCGGTCGTATTGTTGAATCAGGACCGTGGGATGCCGTCCTAGAAAATCCCCGCCATCCATATACAAAGGCGTTGATTGCAGCGATGCCAGATCACACTGTTGTTGACAACAGCGCATACGAAGCGCCGCTCAAGGGTGAAGTTCCAGATCCAGCATCGATGCCAACGGGGTGCGCATTCCACTTACGTTGTCCGATTGCAGCACCATCCTGTTCAGTAAATGCGCAACAGTTGCGAGAAATTGAAAGCAATCATCAAATCGCCTGCCAGGAGGTCAAGTAAATGATCGTCATTGGAATGATTTCAGGAACATCTTTCGATGGAATTGATGTTGGATGTTTTGACATCAGCGTTAACGATGGAGTGATGAGTGCAAAACTGATCGGCTTTGAAGGTTATGAATATCAAGACCATGTGCATGAGATGATTGCAAAAGCCATGCCTCCTCAGATGACTGATTTAGAAACCGTCTGCATCCTTGATACATATGTTGGACAAGAGTTCGCCCGTGCAGCGGTGGATCTTTCCAAGAAGCTGGGCATCACAGCAGATCTCATCGTCTCTCATGGCCAAACCGTCTTTCACTGGATTGATCAATCTAATAAGGCACGTGGAACGCTACAAATTGGTGAACCTACCTGGATCGCAGAAGCAACGGGAGTGACAGTCGTATCAAATATCCGCTCTCGTGATGTTGTTGTTGGGGGACATGGAGCGCCACTAGTAAGCATTTTGGATCAACTCCTTCTCGGCTTCCATGATGAACCAGTTGCTGCCCTCAACCTCGGTGGAATCTCAAATGTCACGGTCACTGGAAAAGGCTTAACTCCAATCGCCTATGACATTGGCCCCGCCAATGGATTACTCGATGCAGCCATCTCGGCCTATACCAAGGGCGCTTCACATTACGATGAAGGTGGAAAGCTCGCTGCAGCTGGAAAAGTTGATGCAACTATTCTTGCAAAACTTCTTCAAGAGCCTTACTACGCACTTCCTGCACCGAAATCAACAGGTAAAGAGCTATTCCATCTCCCATATATCACCGATCACTTTGGTGATGTTTCAACATGGAAGATTGAAGATGTCATGGCAACCCTTCTTGCACTTACTGTAGAAACTGTTGCACTCGATGTAGAAAAATATAAAGTTTCTCAACTCTTTGTTGCAGGCGGAGGAAGTGCAAACCCTGTCATGATGGCAGCACTTGCAGCACGGTTGGCACCATGTGAAGTCTTAACAATGAGTTCACTCGGTGTTGATCCACGCCAGAAGGAATCACTTGCCTTTGCGATTATGGGTTTCCTCTCCGCACATGGTCAGCCGGGATCAATTCCTTCCTGCACGGGTGCGGGCAAGGCGACGATCCTTGGTTCATTTACTCCGGGAACTGGGCCGTTACAGATACCTGCGCCACTGTCGGCAGCACCAACCAGACTTGTAATCGCTTAAGTAATTACAGAGAAGCGATGAGTTCAATCTCGAGTGCGCCCCACTCAGGTGTCGTGCGAGATTTCCCAGTAGGAGCAAAGCCGCTCTTTGTATATAGAGAATTAGCTATTTCATTGTCAGCAAAGACCCAGAGCGTCATCTGTGTAAATCCTCGATCTCGATTTCGCTCAATGGCTTCCCTGAGTGCGCTTTTACCAAATCCGCGCCCGGCAGAGTCTGGATCTACATACAGGGAGAAGAGATGGCCTCGAGAGGAATCATCCTTATCACTTCCTATGCGAAAAACAGCGACAGCCTTCTCACTATCAATAAGAAGCAAGGTCTGCTTATCTTCAGGTAATTCAATGCTTTTTCGCCACAATTCGGCGGCGCTCTCTAGCGTAAAGGAATTTCGAGCACTTTCAGATAGGACTGATTTGTACGAGATCGTCCAGCAACGCAGAAATATCTCAGCAATTACTGGAAGATCATCAACAGTTGCTGCTCGAAACTCCATGATGGTTATTCTATGAGCAGGATCGACTTTACTTTAGGTCGCCACGAAGTTTATTTGCGCGAACCATTTATCACTGCCTTACGCAGAGTTGAAAATTACACAGTAATTACCTACACGATGAGTGATGAATTGGGTACCTCAGGTGTGGGTGAAGCTGTAGCCACACCCGCAATCATCGGAGATTCACTTGATGAAATCGAAGGTGATCTCAATCAGATAATTACTCCCGCTCTAGCGAACATCAGTAATCTCACAGAGGGCCTAGCAATTTTGGCATCACTTCAGGTTGCATCAAGCAGCAGAGCAGCTGCAGATATTGCCCTTCACTCATTCTTTGCAGCCAAGGACGGGTTGAGCCTAGCCGCAAGCTTGGGTTCAAGTACAGATCGAATAAAGACTGATGTAACAATCCCAATCTCAACAATCGATCAACTTGATCAGATTGTGCGCGATCGAATAAATCAAGGCTTTACTTCGCTCAAAGTAAAGCTTGGTGATATTTCATTGCCTGAAAACTTAGCAATTATGCAGAAGATTAGAGAGCTAGTCGGTCCTCAACTTTCCTTACGAGTTGATCCAAATCAAGCATGGGATTTTGCCTACGCCAAAGATTTTCTGGTTGCGCTAGACAAACTCGAGATTGCAATCGATTATCTAGAACAGCCGGTCGGAAAGAGCCAGATTGATGATTTAGCTCAACTATCTGGACTCGGGCTTGCCCCGATCATGGCCGATGAATCCCTATTTACTATGCGCGACCTTGAAGAAATCATTGAGAAGAAAGCCTGCTCGTGGGTCAATGTAAAGATTCTGAAAAGCGGGGGTATCGCACCTGCGCGAGCCATTGCAGATGTGGCACTTGCATCGGGACTTAATGTTTCAATTGGGAGCATGATGGAAGGCACAAGAGGCGTTCAGGCAGCTGCAGTTCTAGCTTCGGCTATCGCACCTGAGGTAACCCACGACCTTGACGCTGCTTGGTGGCATAGAGATGGCTCATTGAAATACTCGACTGGGGAGTTAGCGATATGACCCTTGGGAAAATTGTGGCCTCAAGCATTGATGGTCTAAGAACCATTGAGCCAGAAGGTCTACGAAACGAGGAACTTCCTGTCACCGCGGTGACTGCATGTGATCTTGGCTCTGTAACTAAGATCGTTGCAACAACTTCAATTCTTATGAAGTTAATTGAAAAGCAGATGATTTCACTTGATGACGAGGTAGCAAAGTTTTTGCCAGAATGGAAGAGCTATCCAAAGATCGTAACGCTAAGAGATTTACTGGAGCATCAAAGTGGTCTGACCGAATGGCGTCCGCTCTACATCTCCCAGGCGTCTACAGATTCGGCTCGAGAAGTAATCGCATCGCAAGGTTACAAGTATTCGTCAGGCCGTCACTATTCAGATTTGGGATTCATCACTTTAGGAAATGTAATTGAGCAAGTGCTTGCGACCGATTTGGAGAGTGCCTTTAAAGAGTGGATCAGTACTCCATTGGGACTTGCTTCGACACAGTTTGCAAAACCAGTCGATACCAGCAATGTATTCGCCTCTTCCTATGGAGATCACGCCGAGATAGAGATGATTCGATCCCAAGTTCCATATCCAACGTCGGAGAAACTTGAAGATTTTTCTCATTGGAGAAGTGAAATAGTCCAGGGCGAAGTCAACGATGGAAATTCATTTCATCTTTACAGGGGAGTCAGTGGTCATGCTGGACTTTTCTCGACTGCGGCAGATTTACTTCAGTACGGGGAAGAGATTCTTGGGAGCCTTAAGGGTGAGGGATATTTCGACCAGAAAATTCTCTCGACATTCTTAACGGTAGGCCGAGATCCGATGCAGGGACTTGGTTTTAGAAATTGGATTCTTAACGGCGAGGTTGAATATTGGGGGCATACAGGATTTCCCGGAGCCACCCTGAGCCTCTCAACCCATCAAAAAAGTGTGGTTGTTCTGCTTACAAACCGCTTGCTTACGCGAGAAGCACCAGAAAAGACAGAAGATATGTTCATGCAAGTGCGCGATGCGATGCGAAATCGTTATCTGAAATAGGGGTGGGTTGCAGCTCTGGAGCTCTAGATTAATGGCAAGATTTTTCATAGACTCTGGGCTTCAAGGAAATGTTTTTTCACCAAGAAGGGGGATGCCATGACACCTACGCGCGAAAAGCACCCTCATTACGGTGATCTCTTAGGAGAAATCGCAAACCAAATTCCAGCATTCCACGCGAGTGAAGTGGCTATTGCTGATTCGATTTTGAGTAATCCTGACCTTGCATCAAGGATGAATATTTCGCAGATCGCAGATCGCAGCGGTACCTCAGTTGCATCTGTTGTGCGTTTCTGTAAAACACTTGGCTTTAAGGGTTATCCCGAATTTCGTATGGCTCTCATCGGTCAGCTCAGTCGCCAAACTGCACAAGGTGCAGATTTACCTTTAGATGGTGGCATCACTGTAGATGACTCTGCAACCGAAGTAATTCGAAAGATTGCATATGCTGATGCACTTGCGATTAAGACAACTGCAGAAAGACTTGATGTTGAGACTTTTGTTAAGACTGTAGATGTGTGGGAAAAAGCAAGCACGATTGGAATTATTGGATTTGCATCAAGTGGTTACGTAGCGATGGATCTGCAACTCAAGCTCAATCGACTTGGCAAGCGTTCTGTCGCGTGGTCAGATTTACATACAGCGCTCACTTCAATTTCGCTCCTAAAGAAGGGCGATGTTCTTGTTGCAATCAGCCATAGTGGCACGACACTAGACATTATTGATGTGATCTCTGAATTCAAAGCTAAAGGAATCACCATTGTTTTGATTACAAATGCACTTCGTAGTCCTGCCACAGGGCTCGCTGACCTAGTTCTATTTACCTCTGCTCGTGAAACCACCTTGCGAAGCGGAGCGACGGCAAGCCGTATTGCTCAATTAACGGTGGTTGACTGTCTCTGCGTCTCCCTGGCGCAGAGAAACTGGAGCGACACAAAAGTTGCTCTAGATGAATCTAGAGCGGCAGTGGGGCGTCGTTCTGGAAAGAAAGTGAGCGAAGTTGAAAAATCTCGCACACGACCAACATCCCGCTCTCGAGGAGGAAAATAAGTGAAAATCTCACAACGCCGCGTTCGCGGTTTGGTAGCTGCGGCAGTTGCTGCGTCAGTAATTGCTGGCCCAGTAATCGCTTCAATGCCTGCACAAGCAGCATCAGAACTTACATTCTGGAGCTGGCGCACAGAAGATAAGGCTTTCTATGAAGATCAACTAGCTATCTTCAAGGAAAAGACTGGTATTTCAGTTAAGTTCACACCATATGTAAATACTGAATACAACGCGATCTTGTCTACAGCTCTTACAGCTGGAAGCGGTCCAGATGTTATGCAGATCCGTCCATACGGCGGCATGGCTACTCTTTCAGATGCTGGAAACTTCCTAGCGTTGTCAACAACAGATGTACCAGCGCTAAAGAAGATGTCTGCCGGAACCCTTGCAGGTGTTCAGGGATACCTAAGTAAGAAGCAATATGGTCTCCCATACGCAACTTCAGTAATTGGAGTTATGTATAACCCTGATCTTCTGAAGGAAGCTGGAATTAAAGCACTACCTTCTACATATGAGTCATTCCTACGTGTTCTTGCACAGGTCAAGGCCAAGGGAATTATTCCACTAGGTAATGCAACAGGAAATGCTCCAAGTCTTGAGCAGTTGCACGCTGGCGTTGGTCCAACATTCTACGGCGGTACACAATTCTTTAACGATGTTGTTAAGGGAACCCGTACCTTCACAGATAAGAACTACGTTGCGTCATTGCAGGCAGTGAAGGATCTCGTTCCATACATGCCAGCAAATCCAGCAGGCGTTGATTACAACACTGCACGTGGACTATTCGCTAACGAAAAGGCTGCCTTCTACATCGGTGGAAACTATGAAATCTCATACTTCCGCTCACTAAACCCATCACTTAACGTGGGTTGGATGCCAGCACCAGCTTCAGCTCCAGGAGCAAAGCGTTATGCGACATCATGGGCCGATGGTGGCTTTGGTATCAATGCAAAGACCAAGGCAAAGCCAGAAGCAATCAAGCTATTGAACTTCCTTGCTAGCAAGGATTTCAACCAGGCAGCAGCAGATCAACTTGGTTGGATCTCAACAGCTCCATACATCAAGATCACAGATCCTGCGATCGCTAAGATGTCTAAGGCATTGGCGTCACAGGGCACACCATTCCTGAACGTAGTTGGTTTCCGTTTTGGAACACCTACTAGCTCAGCAATCTTGCAGCCAGGATTCCAGAAGCTCACTGCGGGCACAATTACAGCCGCAGAACTTGCTAAGGATGTCCAAGCAGCAGTTGCAACTTGGTACGCTCCACAAAAGGGTAAGTCCTAAGAAATAGAGGTCGGGTGCGGGAAGAAATTCCCGCACCCGATTTTTCTTGTTTTACTACAGTCAGACGAGAAGAGGAATGTAAGTGAAGCTCAGCGGCATTAAGAGGGAACAGCGCAAATTTCGCTGGCTCTTACTCTCACCTGGCTTATTGATAATTATTATCTTTACCAGTATCCCTGCACTCACGACATTGAGCTACGCCTTCTTTGAGTGGCAAGGTTTTGTCAGAGGGTCTTGGGCAGGTTTTGATAACTTTGAACGCCTCTTCACATTTCCATTTAGAGATCAATTTTTAATGGCATTCCGCCACAACATTTTGGTATTTATTGCAATTATGGTTCTGCAGACTTCTCTGGGTCTCCTTATCGCCTACGCACTTTTCAACTTAACCAGAGGACAAAGATTCTTCCGAACCGTGACTTTCTTGCCCGTGATCTTCTCTTTAGTAATCGTGGGTTACATGTGGCAGATTCTGCTCGATCCTTACTACGGACCAATCAATTTGATTGTGGGAGAGCTTGGACAGCCAACGTGGGCTAGGGCTTGGTTAGGCGATACTGCAACGGCCCTACCTACCCTTGTCTTTATCAACCTCTGGCGTTGGGTTGGATTCCCAGCGATCATCTTTTTGGCAGGACTTAATGCAATCAGCACCGATTACATTGAAGCGGCCCGCATTGATGGAGCCTCAGAAGGGAAGATCTTTAGAAAGATCCTCTTCCCATTACTTGCCCCTTCAATGACGATCATCACTGTTCTGACATTTATCGGTGCTTTTGAATGGTTCGATCTCCCATACATCTTGGGTGGATCTAATGGTTCTCCAGCAGGCGCCACAGACACTCTGGCACTGATGTTCTACAGACTTTCATTTGGTTCTATTGATTCTGGTGCTAACGAAGTGGGCGTTGGTTCAGCTCTTGGAGTGATTATCTTTACCGTCGTGGGCGTTGGTGCTGCTCTTACTTCTAAATTATTACGCCGCAGAGAAGTGGAGATGTAAATGAAACTTTTCATGTCAAAGACATTCTTCCGTGGAGTATTAATTTTTAATGCTGCCATGATTTTGATCCCTGTTCTCTTCCTTGTTAATTCGAGTCTTCGTGAAACAAACGATTTCGCGCGAACCCCACTCAAGTTCGCAACAGATCCAGCATGGGGTAACTTTGCATCTGTCTGGCAGGACGGTAACTTTGCGATCTACCTAAAGAACTCGGTGATCGTTACCGGTGGCTCACTTATTTTGATCTTAATCTGCGCACTTGGTGCAGGTTTTGTTCTTGGACGCTATGAGTTCCGCGGCCACAGCTTGATCATGGCCTTTGTGCTCTCAGGCATGCTGATTCCTGCAAAACTTATGATTCTTCCGCTCTTTATCCAACTCAAGTGGATGCACCTTCTTGACTCTCATTTAGGTTTGATCCTGGTCTATGCCGCCGGCGCTCTGCCCGCTGCAATATTTATTATGAGCGGCTTCTTTAGAACGCTTCCTGCAGATCTCGACAACGCTGCACGTATCGATGGAGCTTCTGAATTCCAGCTCTTGCGTCAAGTACTCATGCCACTTGTCCGACCAGGCCTGGCAATCATTGCAATTTACTCAGCTATTCCAATTTGGAATGATTTCTTCCTGCCTCTTGTATTCCTACAAGATCCTGAGAAGAAGACGATCATGCAAGGGTTGACGATGTTCTTTGGCCAGTACTCATCACAATGGGGAGTTCTCTTTGCAGGCCTGACTTTGGCCGCACTTCCGCTGATCGTTCTCTATCTCATTCTCTCTGAGCAATTCATTAAGGGGCTTACAGCCGGCGCTGTGAAAGGCTAGGGCTATGGCTTTTCTGGGAATTGATGCAGGTGCTTCTTCGGCGAAGTGGGCGTTGGCAGATGAGAACGGAATTGTTCTCACAGGAGTTGCTGGCCCTATCGATGGCCATATCACTCGCAGTGAATCACGTGAGCGGATGCAGAGAACTCTTACAGAGATAAGGTCTGAGTGCTCACAGAATATTGATCACGTAGTAATTGGAATTACAGGAGTTGCCGAAACTCCAACGGAGCTTAGCGAAACTATTAAGATCATTGCAGAGGTATTCACTGGTTCTACTATTGATTTGCTCAGCGATATTCACTTGGCATATCGCGTGCATTTTCCACATGAGGCAGGAATTTTGCTCTACGCCGGAACTGGCGCAGTCGCATGTACCGAGATAAATGGTGAACTTAAACGCGTTGGTGGATGGGGATATCTACTGGGAGATGAAGGGGCGGGATATTGGATTGGCCGCGCCGCGCTGCGAGCATTGATGATCTATATCGATAAGGATCAGTTGCCACCCACGGGATCACTTGAGTCAGCAGTTGCAGATGCAATTAGTGGAAAAACTTGGGGAGATGTAAAGAACTTTGTCTATGGAAAAAACCGTAGCGAAATTGCAGCTCTTGCACGCATCGTCTTCTTACACGCAGGGCAGAACACTGCAGATGAGATTCTGATTGAGGCGGCAGATCATCTCATTGCGCTCACTCATCGTGTTGATGCGATTACAGGAGATTCATCTCGTCCAGTGATTTTTACGGGCGGCACTTCGCGCGGTGGTGGCCCACTTAATGACCGACTTACGCAACTCTTATCGTCACGGCTGACGATCTCTGATCGCGATATTGCACAAGGTGCGGCGTTAATGGCTAAGGAAGCTTCTTCCCAGGGTTAAGCATTCCCTTTGGATCAAAGGCTTTCTTGATCGAGCGCTGTAGTTCGATAACTGCAGGGGAGAGCTCTTGAGCTACAAAGCTCTGCTTAATTGAACCAATTCCATGTTCACCTGAGGCTGTTCCGCCAAGGCTCTGTGCAATCTCGACGATCTCACCAAAGGCTGCGATTGCACGCTCCTGGGCATCAAGATCACCATGATCATGAACGATTGTGGGATGCATATTTCCATCGCCAGCATGGCCAAATATGCCGATAGTGAGGTTGTACTTAGTAGATAGCGCTTCAACGCGTTCAACGAGCTCTGCAATCTTTGAAATTGGAACTGCAACATCATCAAGAAGTGTCGCGCCGAGTCTTTCCAGTGCAGGGTAGGCAAGTTTACGTACTCGAATAAATTCAACTGCATCGGCTGCTTCGGTGGATGCAGCGCCATCGATCATCTCAAAACTTTCGCAGAGTGCGAGAACTTCATCAGCTCGATCTTGATCTTCATCAAGTTGCATCAGAAGTACAGAACCTGCAACCTCAAATCCCAATGGATGCCAAGCCTCAACTGCCTTAAGCGTTGTCTGATCAATAATCTCAAGCATGGAAGGCTTAAATCTCAACAGTGCTGCAGCAGCTGCAGCGGCGTTCTTAATGCTCGGAAAAGTTGCGATGATTGTGGCTGGGGTGGCAGGACGCACAGCTAGTCCCACGACGAGCTCTGTGATAATTCCTAGCGTTCCTTCAGAACCGATCATTAAGCGTGTGAGATCAAGAGTTGTTACAGCCTTCTTTGTCGCACTTCCCAGTTGAATGATTTGACCATCTGCCATCACAACTGTCAGCGCGCGAACATGGGCCGAAGTTACGCCGTACTTCACACAACACATTCCGCCCGCATTTGTTGCAGCATTTCCACCGATTGTTGACCAATCACGGCTTGCTGGATCTGGCAGGTAAGCCAGACCATGTTCTTGTGCAGCTTTATCTAAATCGAGATTAATCACGCCAGCTTCAACTCGGGCGATGAGATTAGTTGTATCAAGTTCAATAATTTTATTCATCTTCTCAAGTGAGATGACAAGTGAAGAAGATGTTGCATTAGCGCCACCTGAAAGACCACTTCCTGCTCCGCGTGGAACAACCGGAATGTTATGTGCGTTGGCGTAGGCAACTGCCTTTGCAACTTCTTCCGTCGATTTAGCGAGCAGGACAATTGCAGCGGGTTCGTGCGCAGCAAAGGGTGCTTGATCTTTGGAATAAGAGAGCGTGATTTCTGCATCGGTGATCAATGAAGCGCTCTCACCTAGTACTGCGCGTAACCCCGCCTCATGATCCATCTGCGAATTTTACCTTTAAATCAGCGCTGTGGCAGTGAAAATCGTTGGCCCTTTTGTTCAACTAATAAGCCATCTTCAAGCAAGGTCAGTAGGGCTTTCTCAACTTGTGAAGGAACATCCCAGAGTTGCATGATCTCCTTCTTGCTCAAAACCGGGTTATCTCGAAGTGCTTGCACAATCACTCCACGACATTGTCGATCTGTTCCATGCCAGCTCTGTGTACGTTTTGGTTGATCTGAAAGCGGATAATCAAGACTGCGCCAGATGCATTGATCTGCCAATGGACATTGCCCGCACTTTGGATTCTTCGCTGTGCAGATCAGGGCACCGAGCTCCATTGTTGCAGCAGCCCACATGTGAGGATTCTTTGAGGGAATCAACTCTTCACGTTTTTCTCGTTCAGATTTCGTAGGAGCCGTAGTAGGCACTTCCACTCCATCGATCACGCGAGCGAAGACCCTACGAATATTGATATCAAGAACAAGTGAACGACCTTCGAAAGCGAAGGCGATGATTGCTGCACTTGTGTAATCGCCAATACCAGGCAGTTCGCGCAACTCAGATTGTGTCTCTGGAATTCGCCCCTTGTGCCGCGTTGAAATCACCTTTGCGCATTCATGAAGTCGTAGTGCGCGTCGTGGATATCCCAAACGTCCCCACGCAGTAATCACTTGCGCTGGTGTTGCAGCAGCAAGGTCTGCAGGAGTTGGCCAGCGTTTCATCCACTCGTTGTACACGGGGAGAACGCGTGCAACAGGTGTCTGTTGCAACATAATTTCACTGACTAAAACACCCCAGGCATCAGTATTTCGCCAGGGAAGATCGCGCTTATTCTTTTTGTACCAGACGAGAACTGGTTGGTGGAGAGAACTCATTCCCCAGTGATCGCAACCCTCTTTAGAGCTTGATCGAGTCGAGATATTTCAAAGATTTCCATGCCATCGATCTTTACATCACTTCCACTTGGAACAAGCGCTTTCTTAAATCCAAGTCGATAAGCCTCAGCTAAACGTCGTGAGACACCGCTGACTTTACGGATCTCACCAGCTAAACCAACTTCACCAATAGCAACTAAATCTGGCGGTAGCGCTAAACCTTTTGCAGCTGATGCCACCGCTAGCGCGAGTGCTAAATCTGCAGCTGGCTCTGACATTTTCATGCCGCCGACTGTGGCTGCATAAACATCACGGCCACCTACGCGAACACCAGCGCGAAGTTCAAGAACTGCAAGAGTCATCGAGGTTCGCGCAGAATCTAAACCACTTGTCACGCGGCGCGCATTTCCGAAATCACTTTCACGCCCCGCACTTACCAACGCCTGAATCTCGGCTAATAGTGGGCGACGACCTTCTAGAGTCACAGTTACGCATGTGCCGGGTACTGGTTCAGTGTGGCGAGAGGTAAAGAGACCGGTGGGATCAATCACGGATTCGATGCCAGTATCGCTTAAATCAAAGCAGCCCACCTCATCGCTTGCACCGAAGCGGTTTTTGATTGCGCGAATGAGTCGAAGGCGCGAATGACGCTCACCCTCAAATTGCAGAACAACATCGACAATATGCTCAAGTAGTCGTGGACCAGCGATCGAACCATCTTTAGTCACATGTCCAACGAGCAATAAAGTAATGTCACGATCTTTACAGATACGAATAAGTGCTCCAGCAACTTCACGTACCTGCGTGACTCCACCAGGTGCACCATCTGCTGCCGAACTTCCAATTGTTTGCACACTATCGATAATCAATAGTGCTGGCTTGACTGCATCTATATGCGCGATGACAGCTCCGAGATCGGTTTCAGATGCTAAAAACAATTGTGGATCGACGGCATTGATTCGCTCTGCACGAAGTCGCACTTGAGATGCTGACTCTTCACCGCTGATATAGAGCGCGCTCATACCTTTTGCTGCAGTTTGCGCTGCTACAGAGAGAAGAAGAGTGGACTTTCCAACACCTGGTTCACCCGCAAGCAATATCGCAGCACCTGGAACTAGGCCTCCACCGAGAACTCGATCGAGTTCGCTGACTCCCGTCTCGCGCGCACGGGCCATTGAGAGATCAACATCGCCAATGGGAGTTGCTGCCTGTGAAACTTTGCCGGCGACAAGTGAGAGTTTCTTTGGCGCTGCAATCTCTTCAACACATCCCCACGCCTGGCATTCACCGCAACGCCCTACCCATTTTTGGGATGTCCAACCGCACTCGCTACAGCGGAATGGATCTTTCTCAACCTTGGCCATGAGGTGAGCCTAAAGCAAAGGTGCGACGAGCGCGAAGCGTGCGAAGCGTGCCTTACTTGCCGGCTTGAAGTGTTGCTGGGTGCTGAATGACAAAGAGAGGCAGGCTGCGTGCCTGAGCATCTTTAATGCCCTGCACGCGCAGATCACAATGCTTAGCCAGAATGTCATATGCCTCTTGCCCCATCAAAGCAGTGAGCTCTGCGCGGTTAGAGATGTAGACCGGTTCGCTACCAACGTGAGCTTCGGTATTGCTGGTGCAGTACCAATCAAAATCATCGCCACCATCGCCCCAACCTAAGCGCTCGTATTCACCAATAACTGTCACAGAATATTCGCGCTCGCCAACTTCGCGAGTTTCAAAACTACGACGTAAAGGTAATTGCCAACAAACATCTGGTTTAGTTTCAACGAAGTGACGGTCTTCTTTCTGAGCTAAGTGATGAAGCACGCATCCAAATGATCCAGTAAATCCAGGAGCCTCGTGACCTTTGCGGTTTAAGAAGATACAGGCATTGTTTACTGTGCGAGTTTTTCTTTCGTTATCTTCATCTAAATCTGTAATGCGAAGCTGGCCGCCAGGTTTCTTTGGACGAGCTTCTTCATAAAATTGCCACATTGCAGGCGTGAGGTGTTGAGCGGCGAGTTGAACACGCTTCTCATCAACTTCATCTGAATACATCGCACCTTCTGTGCAACAACCATCATTAGGGCGGTCCTTAAAGACACCTTGGCACCCATCGCCATAGATGCAGGTCCAATTTGAGGTGAGCCAGGTGAGGTCACATTTGAAGATCTCTAACTCATCATTTGGATCAGCGAACTCGACCCAGTCGCGGGCAAAACCTGGTTTAACTTCGGACATAGTCGCAGAGCCTACGCGTACTCTTTGGCTATGGCTAATCAACAGAAGGTCGCAGTTCTTGGTGCCGGTGTCATGGGCGAAGCACTTATCGCAGCCCTCATCAGCTCTGGAGTTGAGCCTTCGGCAATATCGATTGTTGAGAAGCGTCCAGATCGCTGCAGTGAATTGGTTGGCAAGTATGCAATCACTGTAGATAGCCTTGAAAGTGCTGTTTCAACAAGTGATGTGATTCTTCTGGTTGTTAAACCTCAAGATATGCAGGGACTCTTAGGTGAGATCAAGCCTCACATCAATGCGAGTGCTCTCGTTATGAGTTTTGTGGCGGGCAAGAAGATCGGATTTATCCAAGAGAGTTTGAGTAACACCCAACCGATTGTGCGCATCATGCCGAATACTCCAACCTCAGTTGGTCTTGGAGCAGCTGGATATTCATTCGGTAGCGCGGTTACGCAAGAGCATCGTGCATTTGTTTCCACTCTCTTGGCTGCAGCAGGTAAGGCTGTTGAAGTCGATGAATCATTACAAGATGCGATCACCGCAACAAGTGGATCTGGACCTGCCTACTTCTTCGCCTTTGTTGAAGCAATGGTTGACGGGGCGATCGCTCTCGGACTTTCACGCGAGGATGCGACAACTCTTACGATTCAAACAATTGTTGGCTCTGCCGCACTCCTTGATCGTTCCGGTGATTCACCAACAACTTTGCGCGAAAAAGTTACGAGTCCTAACGGCACGACCGCAGCAGCTCTTGCTTCATTTAGCAACGATCACTTATCTGAAATTGTTGCCCGTGCCATGAAGGCTGCGCACGACCGCTCTCAAGAATTGGCATAGCGTGAAAAAGTTTGTAGTAGCTCTGATTGCGGCGCTCTTGGTCTCTTCACAACCAGCAGGTGCTGTCCCTAAATCTATTGCAGCAACTGAAATTACAAAGATTGCACCAATTGCCGAACATGAGGGCGTCACAATAACTAGCCAAGGAATCACGATCTTCTCTAATTCTGAGAAGAAAGTACTAGTTACTTCTCTTGATTTCTCAGGTACCGAGAAGTGGAAGCTACCCCTAGCGAGTGCCACGGATCAGATTGCTATGGCGGCAACTTCCGATAAAGAGGGCAATATTTGGCTGGCCGGGCTTACTTCAGCGGTCAGCGTGAATGAGACTCAGAACGCAACGAGTAATCCAGTCAATGTTGATGGTGTTGTTGTTGAACAAGTTCCTGCACTGCGAAACGAACTCAATTGCCTGACTTTATGGAAGATATCTTCTGCAGGCGCACTAATCTCGACATACTCTGAAAGTGCAACAGCCCCGATCTTGATTACAGCGATTTCACACTCCAGTAGTGGAATCTCAATTCTGGGAGATCGTGGGGCTGGCACAGTTCTTTTGGCTGCAACGCTCAGTGGAAAATTCTCCAGCGCCAAAACTATCGGGACGGCAAAGAGTGCGTTCACATCAATAATTCGTAACCCCGATGGGAGTGCACAAATCTATGGAGCTAGCAGCGAGACCCTAGGTGGCAAGAAGCTTGTTGGAGTACGTGATGGAATCTTGGCGAAGGTGAATAAGAGCGGTGCATTAACAAGTGTTGTTCGCAGTTCTGCTAATCGAGCAAC
This sequence comes from Candidatus Planktophila sp., assembly GCA_044372065.1. Taxonomy (GTDB): domain Bacteria; phylum Actinomycetota; class Actinomycetes; order Nanopelagicales; family Nanopelagicaceae; genus Planktophila. Next base: position 15,747 of record JBILSO010000016.1, read on the forward strand.
TCGGTCATGGCAGAGTGCAACTTCATCGTATTTCCTTGTGGGTGATGTCAAGGCAGGCGGAAAGAACGAGAGCGCATTTACTAAGTTCAATTCAAGTTTTGCGCCAACCTGGACACTGCGACTTCCATCGCAGGCATCGCAAGCATCGCAAGGTGCTCAACTAGCAGCTACCGGGGCTAACGGAGGACATTACGCACTCTTTAACTCAACATCATCGATTCCTGGTGTCACCGGTTGGAAACCAACTTCAGCAACTCCAATCGTCATTCGATTCGATAGCAAAGGTGCTATTTCTCAAGCACTCAAATCATCACAGGTAAAGAGCGCAACTTCGATGGTATTTATAGCCGGAGTTGGATTAATTGTCGTTAGTCAGACTGGAATCTATAAAGGTTAAGGTCTTGCGAGTGCAAGATTGCCATAGATGTTGGCAACAATGACTCTCTTTCCTGCAAGAGTAAGCCACTTACCGCTTGTCCCATTTATCGCTGCGCTCCCGGTGATTAGCGAGATTTTCTTTGTAGCAAAGTCAATTGTGCAAAGACGATCTTCGCAATTGAAAATCGCTGATGAACCATTTGTATTTATCCAACGGTTTGGAGTTCCAAAGTTAGAAGTGCCAAAGTTCTTTATAGCCAACTTGGGCGCAATAACCGCGGTGCGAATCTGATTTGGCTTTGGAATAGTGACAGATGATGCGCCCAACCACATTGCAAATGCACCTTTTGAGTTTACCGAAAGCGCAACGTCATATCCTGTCATAGCTAGAGAATCTGAGGATTCCTCCAGCGTTCTATAAACCCACTTAGCTGGATCAATATCTGTTCGTGTGGCCAGGCGAATCGCACCTGAAGTGGCTTCCTTCTTCTGGTTGATCACTAAAACGGAATCGTAGAGAACATAACTGCTCTTGCCGTCGAATCCGGCAGCTAAGTGGAAGCCGACATCTCCAGTCGTTCTTCCATCTGTTTTGCGATCTCCATCAACCTGCTCGTAGACCCACTTATTGCTGGAATTCAACTTGTAGGCACCCAAAAGAACACCTTGTGACTCATCGCGATAGAAGACTTGGATGCCAGCCGGAGTGACTACACATGCATTTGAAATGCTGACATCACTTGCTGTGCGCACTCTAATTGGATCTTCATACTTATTTACAGACGGACCATTTCCATCGACTATCTCAACGCTCACTCTTTTACCATCATAGGTTGCATGGCGAAGATCTTTATCTATTCCATCGGCATAGAACATGTGTAGCTTCTGGGTAGCGCCCGTTCCACTGAGACATAATGAAATGGGGCTAGTGATCTCATGTGATGTTCGGTTAGTGCCACCTGCACCATCGATAGTTGTTTTGCGCCAGGTGAGCCCGTTCCACACTGCCATCTTTAGAACTCCAGTGACACCGTTTGAGTAAACAATGACAGGACTCTTATTCCATGTAGTTGTAGAAATGTGTGCTGGCTCTACATTGGGATCAATAATTGTTGAGTTCCATGCCGCTTGGGGTGTGACAGGTTCAGTAATGGCTGCTACTGAAGATCCAAGTGAGTTATTTGCACTGATAGAGAATGTGTAAGTCGTTCCATTTTTCAATCCTTCAAAGATTATTGGGCTAGTAGTACTGCTCTTCTCTGCTCCAGTTCTGAGATTTTTTACTGTGTAGGCAGTGACTTGAGCAGTACGAAGATTCGTTGGTGGATCCCATTTCACAATGGCAGCGCTATCTGAAATCACTGCCTCTACATTCCGCACCGAAGTTGGTAATTCAACTGCGAGACCCACTGGTGGCTTGGCGCGCATATCAGCCATCATCGCTAAGAGAAGTGGGCCAGGACCTGCGAAGACTTCACCTGATTCAAGATTGGGAGTCATCACTCTATCGATCGCACTATCGGCATAACTTTTCTCATCCAAGTGACTTATGGAAGATCCATCTTCATATGTGCTTGGGGTATACAAAATTGGTTTCACGCCACCATTGGCAGCAATACCTAGTGGGCCAGACCAGACGAGAGTTGATCTAAGGGCTTTACCAAGTTCTAGTGATGGTGAGGGGAGATCTGCCAAACGTCGCCCATCAGGAGTCTGCGTATACGCATTAAATGGTGTTGGCTGCTCAATTGATCCGAATCCAAGAAGTGAATCGTAGGAATCATTTGATAAGAAACCGAGCCCATGACCCATCTCGTGAATAAAGACAGATTTGAGATCGTACTCTCGAGTGGTAGGTGCACCATCTCCTCTTCGATTCCAGTTTGCTCTTGAATTAACATTTATGATGATTTCGGCATTTCTTAAATCTAAATCTTTACCAGCAAGAGCATTTGCGAGAGCGGATGGGTACCAAAGGCTTGAAT
>JBILSO010000062.1:0-5967 GCA_044372065.1 Candidatus Planktophila sp.
AAATGATCTCAAAAATGGCATGACCCTCGACATTGAAGGGCAGCTATGGACTGTTGTTGAATTTCAGCATGTGAAGCCGGGTAAAGGTCCAGCCTTCGTTCGTACCAAGCTCAAGCAGGTAATGACGGGCAAAGTTGTTGATAAGACTTTTAATGCTGGCGTGAAGGTTGAAATTGCGATTCTGGAAAAGCGTGAGATGAATTTCCTCTACAAAGAGGGAGATGATTTTGTTTTCATGGATAACGAAAACTTTGACCAGATGACCATTTCTGCAGCTACGGTTGGTGAAGCCGCTAACTACATGCTTGAAAATACAGTGGCCGTTGTTGCTATTCATGAGGGCAATCCTCTATACATCGAACTACCAGCATCCGTTGAACTTACAGTCACATATACAGAGCCAGGCCTACAAGGGGATCGTTCATCTGGCGGTACGAAGCCTGCAACAGTTGAAACTGGTATTGAAGTTCAGGTTCCTCTCTTTATCAAGCAAGATGAGAAGATTCTTGTTGACACTCGTGATGGATCGTATCAAGGTCGCGCAAACTAGTGTCTGCACGCAGTAAAGCTCGAAAACAGACTTTAGACTTACTCTACGAATCAGATATTCGCAGCAGCGATCTACTGGAACTTCTTTCTTCTCGTGATGTCGATGAAGAAGGGGCAGATGCACGCCCTATTCGTGAATACACAAAATCACTCATTGAAGGCATTTATACTCATAAGCGCAAGATCGATGAATTGATTACAACGTACGCACAGGGTTGGGATATGGATCGACTTCCGACAGTTGATCGAAATATTTTGCGCTTAGGTATCTACGAAATTCTCTGGGCGACAGATTTAGATGATGCGATAGTGATCGATGAGGCGCTGAGCCTTGCCAAAGATTTGAGTACTGATGACTCTGCAGGATATATACATGGAGTGCTGGGTAGAATCGCATCAATCAAATCGAGCTTATCCATCTAGTTTTTGTTCAACGAGATGCCTTGCACTGCAAGCCACGCCTGATAGTTATGGCTCTCAACGTCCTGGCTGGCTGCGAAAATGAGTTCCAGATTTTGAATATCAGTCGCACGTAACGAGACCACAGCGCCTTTCCAATCACCACGCTCTCTAATGATGTGCTGGATGTAGGAGAGCAGATGCGCTTTCTCGGAACTATTGGGCAAACCTTGTAGAGCTCGAAGGTCATAAATATGTCGTCTCGTACATTCTCCGGTAATTATCTCTTTCGCTGGTGCCAAGATGTGAATCAGTGGGAGATCAAAGATCTTGCAGATCGTAAGCAATTTTGCTATGGAGAGTGCTCGCGTACCTCTCTCATAGGAACCCATGGCAACTGCGGTGATTGCACCGGCCGAGTGAATCTCGAATTCGGCCAAGCTCCACCCTAGGGATAACCGAGTTGCACGGATTCGTACTCGAATCTCGCTTATCTCGTGATTTAGCATGAGGTGGAGGGTAGAGAAGATGGCTCGCTCTGCGTTGGAGATATCCACAGACTTCTAGCCTCTGGTGGTATTCTTTCGCAGCATCCTTTAAGACCCGTCCAGAGAGGCGGGGAAGGAGATTTAAATGAGTTCTGTTCTGCCTGCGCCGGATATCTCACGCGCCCTTTCTCGCATAGCCCATGAAATTTGCGAACGTAACAACGGGGCATCAGCGGTTACATTATTAGGAATCCCAACTCGCGGCGCACATCTGGCCCTACGTTTAGCGCAGCTGATTGAAAAAATTGAAGGTTCGCCCATTCAAGTGGGGACCCTTGATACAACACTGTTTCGCGATGATCTTCGCCTCAAAGCCCCACGCGCTCTGATGCCGACCAGTATTCCCAGCTTAGGGATCGAAAACCGAACTGTGATTCTTGTCGATGATGTTCTCTACTCAGGGCGAACGATTAGAGCTGCCCTAGACGCTCTCGGCGACATTGGTCGTCCGGCACGAGTGCAGCTTGCTGTCCTCATTGATAGAGGTCACCGAGAGCTACCAATACGGGCTGATTTTGTTGGTAAGAATATTCCGACCTCGACCTCGCAATCAGTGAAAGTTTTGCTCACCGAACTCGATGGAGTCGATGACGTTCTAGTCTCAGATGGAGGCGGAGAATGAAGCACCTACTCTCAATTGCCGACATCAGTCGAGGCGATGCAATCAAGATTTTAGATACAGCAACTGAATTAGCCAGAGTCAGCGATACCCCAATGAAGAAGCTTCCGACTCTTCGTGGTCGCACGATCGTTAATCTCTTTGCAGAGGATTCAACCCGAACTCGAATCTCTTTTGAGGCAGCAGCAAAGAGACTCTCAGCAGATGTCATTAACTTCTCTGCCAAGGGATCAAGCGTGAGCAAAGGTGAATCACTCAAGGATACGGCGCAAACTTTGCAAGCAATGGGGGCAGATGCCGTAATCATTCGACATGGAGCATCTGGTGCTCCTGCCCGACTCGCAGCGTGCGAGTGGATGTCAGGAGCTGTCATTAATGCAGGAGATGGAACTCACGAACATCCCAGCCAAGCACTTCTTGATGCATTTACGATCCGTAAACACTTGTCGCAAGGGCGCGAGGATCTTCAAGGCTTGCGCATTGCAATTGTTGGCGATGTCCTCCATTCTCGAGTGGCACGATCAAATGTTTTATTGCTCACCAAACTTGGCGCACATGTCACATTAGTTGCACCTCCAACGTTGCTTCCTGTTGGTGTTGAGAGTTGGCCTGTTGCGGTCTCCTACGATTTTGACCAAGTTCTTGATTCTCTAGATGCGGTGATGATGTTGCGTGTGCAGCAAGAGAGAATGGGTGAACTCTTCTTCCCTAACGCTCGTGAATATTCACGTTACTTTGGACTCAATACAGATCGTCTCAACGCATTGCACCCGGGTGCAATAGTTATGCACCCAGGCCCAATGAACCGTGGATTAGAGATCACAGCAGAGAGTGCTGATAGCGCTCGTTCTGTGATTGTTGAGCAGGTAGCAAACGGCGTGAGCGTGCGAATGGCTATTCTGTATCTTCTTTTAGCTGGCGATACTTCGATTGAGGCGGGCCTATAGTGACAGCAGAGACAATGAAGACACTTATTAAGAATGGCACTCTGGCAGATGGTCGGGTGTGTGATGTGCTGATCGAAGATGGATTCATAGTTGCTGTAGCGCCATCACTCAACGACAGTGATGCGACTGTGTTTGATGCATCAGCCATGATCGTGATGTCCGGTTTAGTCGATCTCCACACTCATTTGCGCGAACCAGGCAAGGAGGATTCCGAAACTGTGCTCACGGGTTCACGTGCTGGCGTCAAGGGTGGATATGTAGCACTTTCTGCAATGGCCAACACTTCTCCTGTGGCCGATACTGCCGGAGTAGTTGAGCAGGTCTACCGACTTGGAAAGAGCGCTGGGCTCCTCGATGTGTTTCCAATTGGCGCAGTTACTCAGGGTATTGAGGGGAAAGTTCTAGCCGAAATTGGTGCAATGGCTGATTCAGTTGCTCAAGTTCGCGTATTTAGCGATGACGGTAATTGCGTGAGTGATCCACTTGTAATGCGTCGCGCACTGGAATACGTCAAGAAATTTGGCGGAGTGATAGCCCAGCACGCACAGGAGCCTGCGCTGACTTCTGGTTCGCAGATGAATGAGGGAATAGTAAGTGCAACACTCGGACTTAAGGGTTGGCCTGCAGTTGCCGAAGAAGCAATTATCGCTCGAGACGTCCTTTTGGCTGAACATGTGGGATCAAGACTTCACATCTGTCACCTCACAACCGCTGGTGGAGTAGAGATTGTCCGTTGGGCGAAAGCTCGCGGGATTGATGTCACTGCAGAAGTAACGCCCCACCACTTGTTGCTTACGGATGAGAGTGCGCGAAGTTACGATCCAGTTTTTAAAGTAAATCCTCCTCTCCGTACTGAGGCAGATGTGATGGCTTTACGTCGTGGACTCGCAGACGGAACAATCGACATCGTTGCTACCGATCACGCACCACATCCTGGAGAGAGCAAGGAGTGCGAATGGCAAGAGGCAGCATTTGGAATGCTTGGGCTTGAGCATGCACTCTCGATCGTTGCTGCAACAATGGTGGAATCTGGCCTTATGGATTGGGCTGGAGTTCAAAATCGAATGAGCGTGGCACCGGCGCGCATCGCAGGTTATGTTGATCACGGGCGTGAACTAGCGGTGGGTGCACCTGCGCACGTGACCGTGATAAATCCCAACTCTTCCTACCGAGTGGATCGAGACCAATTGCAATCAAAATCACGAAATACTCCTTTCCATGGAATGGCTTTCTCAGCCCGCGTTATCGCCACCTTCTTTCACGGACGCGCTGTGTATCAGGAGAGAAAAAGCTCATGAGTAAAGCATTTCTAGTTCTCGATGATGGTCGCATCTTTGAAGGTAAGAGTTGGGGAGCGACCGGTAGGACATTTGGTGAAGCCGTCTTCCAAACTGGCATGACCGGATATCAGGAGACCCTCACTGATCCGTCTTATCATCGCCAAGTTGTTGTAATGACAGCTCCACATATTGGAAATACTGGAATGAATGCCTTCGATAATGAGAGTTCAAAGATTTGGGTTGCAGGATTTGTTGCGAGAAATCCTTCACCGATTACCAGTAACTGGCGGAGCGAGCTTGATCTAGTTGACGCTCTTGTGGAACAGAACATTGTTGGAATTTCTGGAATAGATACGCGAGCACTGACTCGACATTTGCGCGATCGCGGAGCAATGCGAGTTGGAATATTTTCTGATCTCGAACTCTCCCGCGAGGAGATGGTTATCGAAGTACGCAAGAGTGGCCAGATGGCAGGATCATTCCTAAGCGCAGATGTGTCTACGCCTGAGAGTTACACTATTGCGGCTAAGGGAGATAAGAAATTTACGGTCGTCGCAGTTGATCTAGGAATTAAGGGTGCAACACCTCGCGCGATGGCAGAGCGTGGAATCGAGACGCACGTAGTACCTTACAATTCAACATTCTCCGAGATCATGGCTCTCAATCCAGATGGAGTCTTTCTCTCAAACGGTCCCGGCGATCCAGCAACCATGACTGATACCGTCAGCCTTGTCCGCGAACTTTTGACGGAAGAGGTTCCCATTTTTGGAATCTGTTTTGGTCACCAGATTCTTGGAAGAGCCCTAGGTTTTGAAACATATAAATTGCAGTTCGGACATCGCGGTATTAATCAACCAGTGATCGATAAGCGAAACGGCAAAGTCGAGATAACTTCTCATAACCATGGCTTTGCGATCAAAGCACCAATAGATGGTCAATTCTCAACTGTATTTGGGCCAGGACGTGTAACGCATCTCTGTCTCAATGATGATGTTGTAGAAGGCCTTGAGCTTCTTGAGCGTGGCGCATTTAGCGTTCAGTACCATCCGGAAGCTGCTGCGGGCCCTCATGATGCGGCCTATCTCTTTGATCAGTTCGTTTTAATGATGGAGAAGTTTCCACGAAAGGCTGGTGTGCTCTGATGCCTCTCGATACATCGATTAAATCAGTTCTCGTTATAGGTTCTGGACCAATTGTTATTGGTCAGGCATGTGAATTCGATTATTCAGGCACGCAAGCATGTCGGGTGCTTAGAGCCGAGGGCATACGTGTAGTTCTTGTTAATTCAAATCCAGCGACAATCATGACTGATCCTGAATTTGCCGATGCAACATATATTGAACCAATAACGCAAGAGTTTATCGAGCGGATCATTGCAAAAGAACGCCCAGATGCAGTTCTAGCGACTCTTGGTGGACAGACTGCGCTCAACGCTGCAATCGCTCTATTCAAAGCAGGAACCCTTGAACGCTATGGCGTCAGGCTTATTGGTGCAGACGTAGATGCAATCGAACGCGGAGAAAATCGCGAGATATTTAGAACGATCGTTGAAAAAGTTGGTGGTGAGTCTGCGAAGTCTGTTATTTGCCACACGATGGATGAGGTTTTAGAGGCAGTCAAGGTGC
>JBILSO010000063.1:0-5907 GCA_044372065.1 Candidatus Planktophila sp.
TGCAGAGCTGATTAACCCACCTCTAACGGTCATCGCTCGAGATGCGCGCCTTCAAGGGTCGCAGGCGATGGATCTAATGATCAAACATCTCAACAACGGGGGAGCAACCCCACCAGAGCATTCAATGGTCGATGTACACCTTGTTGAGAGAGGGTCGTGTGCGCTTCCTCGTGAATCGCAAAAGATCCACTTCAAGAAGATAGACCGTTGAGTAAACGAGTGATCACTCAAATAAACAAAAGGGGAAACAAAAAAATGCAGAACAAAACTCTCCGCAAGCTAGGTGCAGCAACAGTTTCAGCTGCTCTTATGCTTACAGGAATCATCGCTGCAGCTCCAGCTCAGGCAGCGACGAAGACAATTGGTATCGCTTACAGCTTGGGTGGACGCGACGTACCAGGCTTTAACCAGCTTGCATACATCGGCGTAAAGCCACTTCTCGATAAGAACAAGTCACTCAAGCTTATTGAGTCACAAGATAACCCAACAGCAACTGATGATCAGCGTGCAGAGCGCCTTCGTCTGATGGCAAAAAAGGGTGCAAACCCAATTGTTGTAGTTGGATTCACATACGCAGCAGCTCTCGGCAAGGTCGCTAAGGAATTCCCAAAGACCAAGTGGGGAATTGTCGATGACTCATCTGTAACAGCACCAAACGTTCAGAGCATTGTCTTTAAAGAAGAAGAAGGCTCATACCTCGTAGGTGTGGCAGCTGCTTTGAAGAGCAAGACAGGCAACGTTGGATTTATCGGTGGAGTTAATACTCCTCTTATCGCTAAGTTCGAAGCTGGCTTCATTGCAGGCGCTAAGGCTGTAAATGGAAAGATCAAGGTTCAGTCAACCTACATCAGCAACTTCCCAGACTTCTCAGGATTTAATGATCCTGCAAAGGGCTACGAAGCTGCAAAGGGTATGTTTGAGAACGGCGCAGATGTTGTTTACGCAGCAGCTGGTGGAACCGGAACAGGTCTGCACAAGGCTGCATCTGAACTCGGAAAGTGGTCAATCGGCGTAGATGCTGACGAAGCAACTTACCCAGCACACTCTGCATACAAGAAGACAATCCTTACATCAATGCTTAAGCGTGTTGATCTTGGTACCCGTGCTTTCGTTGCCGATGCTGTTGCAGGCAAGAAGACAGCCGGAGTCAAGACTTGGGGCGCTAAGCAAGGTGGAGTTGGTTACACAACTACAGGTGGTTACCTCAAGGGTCTCACTGTAAAGATTGATGCATTCCAGAAGCTGATTTCATCTGGAGCAGTTGTAGTTCCAACAGATCCAAAAGCGTAAGCTAAAAATCAATTAAGTAGTGTGAAGTGCGCCGCTGAAATGGCGGCGCACTTCACACTTAAATGAGAGGGAGAAGTTGAGCGTGGGAAATATCCTCGAAGTAGCAGGAGTAGAAAAGAAATATCCCGGTGTAGTTGCAAACCGTGATGTCTCACTTCTTGTACGCGAAGGCTCAATCCACGCCATCATCGGCGAAAACGGAGCTGGAAAGTCGACGCTCATGAAGACTCTTTACGGCTTGATTCGCCCGGATGCAGGATCGATTAAAGTTTTTGGCAACGAAGTTGCTCTGAAATCGCCTCAAGATGCGATCGCACTTGGTATTGGCATGGTGCATCAGCATTTTAAGTTGGCCGATAATGCAACAGTTCTGGAAAATGTGATTTTAGGTGGCGAACCATCTCGCTTTGGCTTTGTTGTTAAATACGATGAAGCGAGAAAAAAATTGCTCGAAATTGCGAAGACCTATCACTTGGATATTGACCCCGATGAGTCCGTTGCAAATTTAGGTGTTGGCGAGCGTCAACGAGTAGAGATTGCAAAGGTGCTTTTCCGAGGAGCAAAGATCCTTATCCTTGATGAACCGACAGCCGTTTTAGTACCTCAAGAGGTGACTGAGTTATTTGAAAATCTCAGGGAACTAGTCGATAAGGGGCTCACAGTCCTCTTTATCTCCCATAAATTAGATGAAGTCCTTTCGATAGCAGATGACATCACGATCATGCGCCAAGGCACGACAGTTGCAACCAAGAAGCCGGCAGATACCAATAAGAAAGAACTTGCAGAGCTCATGGTTGGCGGTGAGTTACCAAAGCCAATTCCTGGAATTCAAAACATCAGCAAGAAGAGCATCCTCTCTATCAAGGACGCTTCATACTCTCGCCACGATGGGCGAGAAATTCTGCATGATCTCAACCTTGAGTTACATGGTGGAGAGATTCTTGGTCTGGCGGGAGTTGAAGGCAATGGACAGAGTGAACTCATTGAATTGATTATGGGTCTACTTCCAGCGACTTCCGGAAGTGTCGAAGTCCTCGGACTTGATGCATCATCTACTGCGACAAGAGATATTCGAAATGCTGGAGTTGCCTATATTCCACAAGATCGTCAACGTGATGGATTACTGATGTCAGCTCCTTTGTGGGAGAACAGAATTCTTGGCCATCAATTTGCAACACCAATGGCTAACGGTATGTGGGTCAATAAAGGCGCTGCGGCAGAAGATTCAAAGCGCGTAGTTGAAGAGTTTGATGTGCGAACTCCGGGTGTGAATGTGTTGGCAAGTGCGCTTTCGGGCGGAAATCAACAAAAATTTATTGTCGGTCGCGAGTTAAGTGGAGATCCTAAATTGATTGTCGCAGCCCAGCCAACGAGAGGCGTCGATGTGGGTGCACAGGCAATTATCTGGGATCACTTGATGAAGGCGCGTTCAGCTGGCGCTGGAGTACTTCTGATCTCCGCAGATCTCGAAGAACTCTTCTCTCTCTCAGATAGAATCGCAGTTATTTACAGTGGAACCATCGTGTCAATTCTCAATCCACTGAAAACTACGCCGGAAGATCTCGGTCTAGCAATGACTGGAGCAAAGAGCGCATGAAGAAAGATCGTATTTTTTGGGGGACAGTTGCTCCGCTTGCAGCTGTAGTGAGTTCGCTACTTTTGGTTTCGGCAATCCTGGTTCTTCGAGGCGCTAACCCGATCACCATTTTCCAAGTAATGATTTCTTACGGCTTTGATCCTCGGAACTTAGTCTCAGAACTCAATCAGACAGTTTCCTACTATCTTGCAGGAGTTGCAGCGGCCATCGGATTTAAGATGCTCCTCTTTAACATTGGTATCGATGGTCAGTACCGCATGGGTGCATTTTTTGGCGCAGTAGTTGGCGCTGCTGTAAGTCTTCCACCTGTTCTGCACGTACTGCTCATTGTTATCACTGCGATGCTTGCGGGCGGTCTATGGGCCGCGATTGCTGGATATCTCAAAGTTCGTCGTGGCGTCTCAGAAGTTATTAGTAACATCATGCTCAACTTCATTGCAGCAGCGATTATCGCCTTCTTATTAGGCGAAGGTTTACTAGGAATTCTTCCTGAAGGATCTCAGAACGTACAGACTAGGCCGATCCCAGTAAGCGGTCAGATGCCAACCTTTAAACTCTTTGATGGTGAGATTTACTCATTCCTCTTCGTAGCGATCTTTGTTGGTATTGCCTATTGGATCATGCTTAACAAGACTGTCTTTGGCTTTAACTTAAGAGCCACTGGCTTATCTTTCCGTGCAGCGCGATCAAGTGGTGTGAATGCACCAGGAATGATCTTTATTACAACAGTTCTCTCTGGTGCAATCGCAGGTTTGGTTGGACTCGGAACTCTGCTATCGGATACTCACTCCTACAGTATGGCATTTCCATCGGGATTTGCCTTTACTGGGCTATCGCTAGCGTTACTGGGAAGAAATCATCCGGTCGGAATCTTCTTTGCAGCATTCCTCTGGTCATTCTTGGAACGGGCAGCACCAGTTCTGGAGTACGAAGGAGTGCCACCTGAAATCGTCATCGTGATGCAGGGAACAATCGTTCTCTCCATCGTGATCGCATATGAAGTTGTTGCACGAATTAATCTGCGCCAACAGCAGCGCGCTGTTGGTAAGGCAAATGTTGAGCTTGTAAAGGAGGTCAAGTAATGGCTACCGAATCAAAGTTACACGTTAAGAAATTCGGAAAAGCGACGGTGCTCTTCAAGTCGCCAGCACGAATTACTTTGATGATTGCGGGACTCTTCTTTATCCTGGCACTTGTCGAAAGCTTGACTGGTGCAACGGATATTTCTTCACCAGGCACATCTGGTGCAACTCTTCGCTTTGCGATCCCACTTCTCATGGCGGGCCTCGGCGGTCTTTGGGCAGAGCGTGCTGGCGTAATCAATATCGGTCTTGAAGGAATGATGATCGTTGGTACTTGGACTGCGGCATGGTTTGGCTATCTTCATGGTCCACTCATGGGCTTTGTCGCAGCAGCCATCTTTGGTTTAGCGTCAGGATTCTTCCACGCAATCCTTACAGTCAAGATTGGTATTGATCAGGCAGTCTCTGGACTTGCGATTAACCTCATCGCAGCAGGTGGAGCTAGATACCTTTCCGGTGTCTTCTTCCCGCCTGTCGGTGGAGACCGAACAGTTTCGCCTCCCGTTGATTCTTTCCCAACCTTTACCATTCCAGTAATTGCACCGATACTTGAAAACATCGATGCCCAGAACATATTTTTCATCTCAAATCTTGCTGGAATCCTCCACGGCTTAACTAAAGATGTATCGCTTGTAACAATCGCGCTACTCCTTCTAGTTCCGCTGACATCGTGGATCCTCTGGCGCTCAAAGTTTGGTCTACGTATGCGCTTCTCTGGAGAAAATCCAATGGCAGCAGAATCACTTGGTATCAATGTTTATCGCATTCGATATATCGCGGTCTCTGTATCTGGAATGCTCGCATCCCTAGGTGGTGCCTACCTTGCTCTCGTTGCTTCATCTGTCTATCGCGAAGGCCAGACTGCAGGTCGAGGCTTTATTGGTTTGGCTACTGTCATCTTCGGTAACTGGAAGCCAAGCGGAGTATTTGCTGGCTCAATTCTCTTTGGATTTACAGATGCACTTCGAGTGCGCCAGAGCGAATCAGTAATGTCTCTCATCATGGTCGCCGGAATCGTGGCGTTACTCCTCTCTATCTTCTATTCGATTAATCGTCGCTGGAAGCCAGGACTTATCTCGGGATCTATCGCCCTTGTAGCTTGGTGGATTCATCAACGTGTGGATGTCATTCCACAAGAGTTCGTCACCGTCTTCCCTAACTTTGCAACGTTGATAGTTCTTACCTTCTTAGCCCAGCGATTAACGCCACCTGCGATGGCAGGTATGCCGTATCGACGCGGCTCGGAATAGCGACGGCGTGACGAGACAACGATGAGCGTTAATTGGAATTCACCTGTTTTAGCGAGCCTGCAACCAGTAGTCGATGGTGCAAAGCTCGTCCGTATCAACCATGAGAAAATCACCGAAGTAGCAAATTGGATGGCATACGAAGAGTTTGCCAAGCCAGACGGATCGATGCTCTTTGATTTTGGAAACGATCCAGATGTGTTGATGGATTTCACTTTGGTTGTAAACACTATGAACTTTGCCTTCACAGATTTCACAACAGGTGTGAAATTTGAAACAGATTACATGGGCAAACGCTGGTGTGATTCGGAAGCGATGCTTGCTTGTCTCCATCGTGCAGTTAACGCCGGGATTCCTTTCTTTAGCGGTGAGTATCTGGCCAAAGTCACACGTAAAGACCTTGAATCAGTGTTTGCGGGAACAATTGAGATGCCGATGCTCGATGAACGGGTGGTGCTCTTCAACGAAGTAGGTCGCGTACTGGTTGAGAAGTACCAGGGGCGTTACTCCAATTTTGTTCGCTCTTGCGCCCCACGTCTCTATGCCAACGGAGATGGTCTACTTGAGCGTTTAACAACAGAGTTCCCACGTTTTCGCGATGTAAGCATGTATCACGGCTCAGAAGTTCACATCTATAAATTAGCTCAACTCGGTATTTGGGGTATGCATCTTGCGCTCTCTCCACGTGGAG
>JBILSO010000064.1:0-5873 GCA_044372065.1 Candidatus Planktophila sp.
CTGTTCAATACACATTTAGATCAGCAGGCAGCGAAGTCGTCCTGAAAGATGGAACAGGTGTAAAGAAGGGCCAAAGCATTGTTTTGATGATTGTCGGCGCTAACCGTGATCCAAGAATATTTAGCGACCCAGACACTTTTGATATACACCGCGAGAATGCAAAGAGAAATCTAGCCTTCGGCTACGGAGCTCATCACTGTCTTGGCGCATCATTGGCACGGTTAGAGGCAGAGGCGGTCTGGAAACACTTGCTTTTGCGCTTCCCAAATGTGGCGAGTTGGAAAATAACTGGAGATGTTATTGCCAAAAGAGGCCGTGTAATTCGTGGACTGGAATCCTTACCGATGACCTTAGGTTCGGCCAAAAAATGATCATTCTATGAAAAAGAAACTTCCGGTAGTTCTACATCAGCTATCAAATTTCTCCTCCGGTCTAGGTAATTCAATTGTCATGATCACAATTCCCTGGCTCATTCTCGAAGAGACCGGCTCACCAGCCTTTGCCGGATTAGTGGCAGCTATCTCCGCTCTCCCCGGATTATTGATCTCCCCTGTCGGAGGTTGGCTCGTGGATCACATTGGTCGTCGCGCAGTCAGCATCGGAGCTGACCTTCTCTCAGCGCTAGCAGTCATTGCATTTCCAATCGTTGCCTTAACTTCTGGGCTATCTAGCTCAACAATTCTCATCATTGCCGTGATTGGTGCAGTTTTTGATCCAGCCGGATACACAGCACGCAAAACGCTCTTAGCTGATGTTGCCAAAGCATCTGATATGGAACTTGATCGACTTAACGGAATTCATGAAGGGTTTATGGGAGTCTCGTGGATTTTTGGTCCTGCTGTTGGAGCGGTTTTGATTTCAGCGGTTGGTGCGGCCAATTCATTCTGGGTCGCCGGCGGACTCTTTGTTTTTGCGGCACTGAATATCGCATTCTTGCGAGTTGGCAATCTCGGCAAAGAAGCACGCGAAT
This sequence comes from Candidatus Planktophila sp., assembly GCA_044372065.1. Classification (GTDB taxonomy): domain Bacteria; phylum Actinomycetota; class Actinomycetes; order Nanopelagicales; family Nanopelagicaceae; genus Planktophila. The sequence continues at coordinate 971 of JBILSO010000064.1, forward strand.
TGGCTAACGAAATGGGTGAGACATCAAATCGGAGCATTCGCGTTGGCTTCCAAGTTCTTTGGAGAGACAAATTGCTTCGCACGATAACTATTTCGATTTTGATCATCGCCGCTGTTTATCTGCCGACCGAAACAGTCGTGCTATCTACTTACTTTGAAGAATTGGGTGAACCGACCAGTCTGGGAATTGTGATCTCGGCACTCGGTGCAGGATCTGCAATTGGATCATTCGGATATGGATGGATAAGTGCCCGACTCTCACGCAAGAATCTTGTTCGTGCAACTCTTATCGGAACCGCTATAAGCGTTGTTCCAATGGCATTCCTTCCACCACTGCCAATCCTCATTATTGCTGGATTCTTTCTAGGTTTATCGTGGGGACCCTTCAATCCCTTAGTGAGCACTCTGATTCAGCAGCGTGTACCAGCTGATCAACAAGGAAGAGTTTTTGGAGTTCAGACTGCAGTCTTCTACGCCGCCCCGCCACTGGGTATGGTCTTAGCTGGGCTTTCCGTGGAAAGCTATGGAGTGAGCGCTACTTATATTGTTCTAGCTGCGATTCTTTCGTTGACAGCAATCCTTGCACTTCTAACAAAATCGCTTCGTTCAGAATTCTAAATTGATCTGCTGTAAGAGTTTATCAAGAAAAGAGGAGCAGTTTTGAGTCGATCTTGATTGAATTAGGACTTGATAATTGGCATGCTTGTCCAATGCCAACAAGTGGGAATGAATTTGAGCTAATCGAACTCAACGAGCGAGCACGCGAGTTCTTGCTCCTCGACGTAAATGAAAACCAGAAAAACCTGGTTGCTTCGGTTGCGCAGAGTTTCGCTGATGCACTTTTCCCTCCTGCTGACTATGAGTACGGCCCACCTCTTCCTTGGATACGTGGTGTTCTAAGGCATTCAAAGCCTGCCGCCTTTGTTATGTGTGCCGATCCAACGGAGAAGCAAAAAGATCCGTGGCTTTGGAGATTACTCGTTGATAAATCTCACCAAGGATTTGGAATTGGAAGATTTGCAGTTGAGTCAGTTCTAACTCGATATAGGGAGATGGGTTGCACTCGAGTTCTAGTTTGCTGGGCACCAACAGAGGGCAATGCCGGAGATTTTTACAAGAAACTAGGATTTGTTGAAACTGGTGAAAAAATGGATGAGGAAATCGTTGCTGAATATAAATTCAGTTAGATTGCTGTTGCCAGGGCACGAAGCTGATCGGTGTGAGCCCGTAAGTGACCGTTAGCTCGCTCTACCAACTGCGCCAAAGTGAAAACTTCACCGTTTGTTGCAGTTGTGATTCGATTCCAATCCTTATCTGCAACCTCGCTCAGGGCTTCAAGCACCATTCCACGAATTCCCACAATTGATGCAAGTGACTTTGCCACGCTTCGCTTGGCATAGAAGAGCGCTTCTGGATATCGCTCTTCTTCAAAGAAGACCATCGTTGGATTATCAGATCCAAGCGTATGGAGATATCGAGCGGCGAAGTGGAGTTCTCCATCTGCTACGTGGTGAACCACGTAAGCAGCCGACCATTCATTTTCTGGTGCGATTGAACGCTTGTTTCCTGGAATCAATGCGAGGGCGTCGAGAAAATCTGTAGTGCTCTGGGCAAAATTTTCTATAAAAGAACTCATGTGAGAAATCTACCGTAGTGGCTTAACGTGGAAAAGCTGCTGATACTCCACCATCAACTGCAATGACTGCTCCGGTCGTTCGCGAGGATTCATCCGAAAGGAGAAACGCAACGGAATGGGCAACATCCACAGTCTGTACCCGAACTTTGAGAATATTCCGAGATGCGTAAAAATCCTCTAGCTCTTCTGGCTTTACGCCATGTGCGGCGGCGCGTTGATCACGGATACCGCCCTCCCACAGCTTGCTGTTATCAAAAACAGCATCTGGGTTAATTGCATTCGCGCGAATACCAGCTGATCCACCTTCAAGGGCTGCAATACGCATTAACTGCAGCATCCCCGCTTTAGTTACTGAGTATCCGCCAAAACCAGCACCTGGAGCAAAGGCATTCTTGCTGGCGATATAAACAATTGATCCACCTAATCCCTGCTTACGTAAAATCTGCATCGCTCCTTTAGTCATCAAGAAGGCGCTGGTGAGATTGATTTCTAGACCTGTGCGAAACTTCTCGACAGTTAATTCTTCTAAATTATCTGACACACCAATACCTGCATTAATGACTACCCCATCTAGTCCCCCAAATTGGGAAATGGTGTCATTAAGAGTCTTTGAAACGATTTCTTCCTTGGATTGATCTCCAACGATCAACAAAGGCTCAGGGAATTTTTTCGCTTTAAAAACACTCTGAACCTCTTCTAAACCTTTTTCATCAAGGTCTGCCAAAGTTACGCTCGCTCCTAGACGACCGAGTTCGAGTGCTATCCCTCTTCCAATTCCACTTCCAGCACCCGTTACAACATAAATTGAACCGGCAAACTTTGCTGGAGCTGGCTTTGATGCCAACTTAAAGAGCTCCATTGGCCAATAATCAAATTTGAAAATCTCTGACTCGGGTATGGTGTCGGCTTCACCGAATGAATCAATTACTCGTGCAGCAACACTATGGGTATGGAAAGCAATATCGGCAAGCACCAAACACTCTTGCGAGGAGTTACCGGTGGTAATTGCACCAACTTTTGGCACAAGGAGAACCTTCGGATCATTTCCGTGGCTTGAAAAACCAGGTTGTATATTCGCTTTATTCCGTTCAAAGTACTCTGCATAGTCGTTTTGATAGTTCTCGATCGACTCTGCTGGCTGGCTAGTGTCAATCAAGGCCGACTTAGGTCTGATCCGCAACATGTGGTCGGCACTAGATACCGAAGCTGCAACCACCTTTGCGCAATCCTCACGTGACGCAACTTGCGCTAAGCGATGATCTGTCCGAAGAATCTGCCTTTTCCCTAGCTTCTTGCGAAATTGTAAGAGTAGATCATTGAGCTCACTCTGTGGCATATCTCCATGGTCGAAGGCAGCAACTGGCTTGACGCTGAGTGAATTCAAGAATTGATCAGCTTTGGCGACAGCTAGATGTGTCTTCTCTAAACACTTATCACTCGACTCATCCCATACAACTAATCCATGATGAGCCAAAACTATGCCTTCACTATCTTTGAGTTTCGAAACGATTTTTGAGAGTGTAAATCCAGGAATCATCCAATCGACATACTCAAAACCCTGTCCCAATGCATCTGCAACGGCCTTTGCGCCTCCTGGATGATTCGTAAGGGCGCAAATAGCATCAGCATGTACGTGATCAATGTGTTTGGCAGGCAAAAAAGCATGCAATAGGGTCTCAATGGATGGGCGGCGAGAAGTCGGATCAACCAGTGCCCGCGTTACGTAATCAACCATCGTTTCATCATCTAAATCATCGAATGAAATCAGTTCGCGCAAATCATCTAAATACAGCGCTGGGTAATCTCGCTCTTCACCATACATCATGTCTGCGCCCGAACCTTTAACCCACATTACTTGTCTTGTGCGGCCCAAATGATCAAGGATCTCGCCTTTACTTGAAGTGTTACCTCCCCCATAAACAACTAAAGATTGGTCGGCACCGATTTTCTTTGAACGCACGACTAGTTCAACGAGTGGCGCTGGGCTTTTCTTGATACTCATGGACGACGCTTTCTGGTTGGTTTAATGCCCGTAATCTAAACTGGCAATATTTCTATTTCTGAATCTGCTTAATCTGCAACTTCTGTGATTCTCTTTATACGTTGATCGGTAAAAACATCGTATTCGTCGGTACTTCTTGTAGAAAATTCTGTAACTATTGCACCTTCAGGGCCTGCTTGAAACCAATGCAGTGTGTCGGGGAAAATTGTGTGTTGATCTCCTGCCTTAAGCTCAATCTCGTGCCATACCGTATAAATATTCTTTTCTTTTTCAAATGGATTTGCCTTAGGGTTTGGGGTTCTCTCCCCCTCAACATTTAAATACACTGTCCCTTTTCTGCATCGAAAGGTTTCTTCTTTTCCTGGATTTCCCTGAACCGAAACGTGCTTGTGCTCGGGGCACACCTGATTCGGTAGCAAAACTATCTCTTTGGCACAAACCCTCTCAGTATTTACATAGACTAAAAGCTGTATTCCTATTTCATCGAGATTTGATAAACCAAAATCGGAAACTTCAATTTTTTCTTTCTCTTCACTTGTTAAAATAATTCCGGCGTTTTGCATTTGAGTGAATGTCCACTCTTGCCGATCTTCTATAACTTTTTTTTGAAGCATTAAACCGTTTCCCCAGCTTCACCAAGGTAGGCGACTAAATCACCTGTTTTCAAAACTTGTCCTGGTTCTGCAACGATTTTAATCAAGATTCCCTCTTCTGGAGATTCGACGTCTACTTGAGCCTTGTCTGTCTCAACGACTAACAATGCTTCTGCAATACTGACACGATCCCCTACTTGCTTTAACCAAGAGAGAATTTCCATTTCATCTGCAGTTTGACCGAGAGCAGGAAGTCTAATTTCGATTGCCATTTAAGATTTTCCCATCTTATGTAATTGCCTTATTTTTTCTTTAATTCTTTCAACACTTGGAACAACTGCTTGCTCAAGCACTGGAGTTACAGGAAGCGGTACATCGTATGCAGCTATTCTTTGTACTGGAGCCTTCAAATCATAGAAGCAATTTTGTGAAATCAACGCTGCTACTTCTGCTCCCCACCCACCTGTGAAAGTGTCCTCATGAGCAATCAGAGCTTTTTTAGTCTTGTTCACCGATTCATAGATCGTCTCTGTATCGAGAGGTAGCAGGGAAACTGGATCAATAACTTCGCAGTCAATTCCTTCTGCCGCTAGTTCCTCAGCGGCTGCTAGGCAACGATATAGAGTTAAGTGAGTTGAAATAATGGTTAATGATGTTCCATTACGTTTTTTCA